>CAYLNP010000033.1:17703-18352 GCA_964384925.1 uncultured Woeseiaceae bacterium | reverse complement strand
GGCTTCTCGAACGACGCGATCGCTTCAGTCAATGCTGGCGCGATGTGCATGCCGTGAGCCAGCATGCGCTGGTTTCGGTGTCTCGGGAGGCGGAACTCGCGGGGTAGCAGCGATGGCCGCGACGATGCATCGCAAAACCCGTCGGCGGAGGTTTCCTTGACTAGTGGGCAGTCAACGAGTCGCTGAGCGCGCGCAGCGCCGCCTGGGCTTCCCTGTCATACGCCTGTTCGTGCGCGCGGGCTTCCTCGAGACCTCGATAGTACAGCCCGGTGCGCCCTTCCAGGGCAGGGGATACCGCAAGCTGCATGACGGCCGCCACACCTTCCTCGACGGTGGCCCGCGGCGGCACGCCTGCCAGCCTCACCATGGTGGTGTCCATCAGGGTGGCCGGGTGCAGGCTGGTGACGGTGACGCCACGCTCGGCGAACTCCGCGGCCACATCCATCGTGAAGATGATCTGCGCAAGCTTGCTCTGGGCGTAGGCGCGAGAAGCGGAGAACGCCTGCTCCAGCATGACATCGTCGAAGTCGATCGCCTGCTGTGCGGCCGAGGATACATTGACGATCCGCGCAGGCGCGCTGCGCTCGAGCAGCGGCAGCAGCTCGTAGCTGAGCAGGTAGCCCGCCAGGTAGTTAACAGCGAACACCAG
>CAYLNP010000033.1:0-17693 GCA_964384925.1 uncultured Woeseiaceae bacterium | reverse complement strand
TGGTCGCCTGTTGGCGGATCGGCGGGCCGAAGCAGGTAGCCGGCCAGAAAATTCACCGCAAACACGAGTTCGTGGCCGTCTTCGCTGAGCCGACGTGATTCGTCGTCGGCCTGACGCCATATGCCGGCGTTGTTGATCAGCAGGTCGAGGCGCTCATGGCGATCGTGAACAGTTGCGGCGAATTCACGCACGGCCGTCAGCGACGCGAAATCCGCGGCGATGAACACGGCACTGCCGTGACCGGCGGCTTCGATTTCCTGCACGACCGCCGCGCCGCGCTCGGCGTTGCGGCCGTGCACGATGACATGCGCCCCGAGCGCGGCAAGTTCGATGGCGAGCTGGCGACCCATTCCGTCGGTGGACCCTGTGACCAGCACGGTCTTGCCGGCCAGTGCATCCGGTGCGGCGCCGTGGCGGTTTTCGCCGTGTGCGTGTGCCGGCGAAGCTGCCGCGGACAGCGCAAGGGTGGCCATCAGCAGGAGCGTGAGTTGACGTACAGTGGTCATCCTCACGCTTCCAGGGTATCCCAGTAACGCTCGATCTCGCGCCGCAGATCGGCATCCGGCAGGCGGCCTCGACCGGCGGCCTGGTTGTCTGTGAGATGACTCGGCCGCGTCGTGCCCGGAATCGCCGCGGTCACTGCCGGGTGTGAGACCACATATTTCAAGAACACCTGCGCCCAGCTGGCCGCATCGATCTCGTCGGCCCAGTCCGGCAGCGGTCGATCGGCGACGCGACCAAATGTGCTCGCCGCGCCGCGCCGTCCGCCGAAGGGCATGTTGATCAGCACGGCCATCCCGAGCTCCCGGGCCAGCGGCAGGATGCGTTCTGCAGAGGCACGGTCGTCTATCGAATAGTTCACCTGAATGAAATCGAACGGATGACGACGAATGGCGGCGATGAAATCCTCGTACTGGTCCTGCGAGGATGTGCTCGCGCCGATGTAGCGCACGCGGCCGCGTTCCTTCTCGGCAATGAAGTAGGGCACCTGTCGGTCGATCTCATGCAGGTTGTGCACCTGCAGCAGATCGATCATGTCGACGCGCAGGCGTCGGAAGCATTCCTGGATGGCCTCGCCCACGTCAGGAATCTCGCCCCGGATCGGTGTCTTGGTGGCGATGAACAGGTCGTCGCGGTTGCCGAGATCCTCGACGAGTTCGCCGATGACCTCTTCAGATCGGCCGTAGACGTGCGCGGTGTCCACCAGCGTGCCGCCCAGCCGGGGCATTTCGCGCAGCACCTCGCGCAGCGGCGCCATTTCCTCGTCGGTGCTGACGCCGTAGGCGTTGGTGCCAAGGCCGATGACGGGCAACTGCTCGCCGCTGGTGGGTATCGTGCGCAGGATCAGAGCGCCCGTTGCGTCCGCCATTGCCACGCGCGTGACCGCGTTGCTGCCCAGCAGTGCAGATACGCCCGCAAGGCCTGTGCTCAGAAACCTCCGCCTGTCCACTCGATGCTGCATGGCCGTGCCCCTTCTGGCTGCCTTTTCCCCGATCAAGGGTAGCAGTTTGCGCCAGAGCGCGTCAGCTCAGAAGTTGAAGCCATGGCATACCGCGGCGAGCGTGCCGACATCCTTGGAATCCTCGGCACCAAAGAAAGTCACCAGCGGCTCGGACACGAACGAGGTCATCCACAGGGCATGGGGCGGCGGTGGCGGCGAGCCGATCACCAGACGCGCTCTGTGCATCGTGTAGACGGTGACGGTCGTCGTGCCGCGGGCGTTCGTGCGCCGAACGCTATCGATCCATGGCAGCACTGTCGAGCCAACGCGAATAACTGGCGTATACCACCCTGCGCGAAAGCTTCCGTCCGCGCCGACGACCGCACGCGCAAGCGTTCTGCCCTGCTCGAGCACGCTGGTGCCGTCCTGCAGTCGATCATAGGTCATGCCCGAGCCGCGCTGCGCACGCGAAGTCGGAATCTCGAATGTCTCACCGTTGCGGACGTAGAAGTACTCCTTGATCTCCACAGTGAAATCCGACAGCGGCTGATCACAATCAACCGGACGGATGCGTCCCGTGACAAACCTGTTGGGCGCAGGCTGGATCGCCTGCTGGCGGATCCTCGGATCGGGCCTTGCCGTGGGGTTGGGGAGCGTCGATTGCGCGACGGCGGCACTCGAACACAGTCCGCTCACCGCGAGCAGTGCCGTTGTCCGAAGCATGAGTTCGATGCGTGTCTGTCTGGCGTGGCTGGCGTGTGCCATGACCCGTCCCTCGGGAAGTGATTGGATGGCCGGTTGGGGCCTCGTTGTCCCCGGCTGATGGGTCAGTCGTGCCTGGATGCCAGCCGGTTCACACGCCTTCCACGAAGATGTCGCGTGGTCGATAGCAAATGTCTCGCATCTGATAACCCGCGGCGCACGCGCGGGGTCAATCTGCTGCCTGCACCCCTTCGAGATGGAGTCAGGCCATGATGCGGTACACCTCTTGCGCACGCCACGGTGCGGCGGCACCACGGGCCAGGCCGTGCGCTGCGGCAGTCCTCGCAGCCGCGCTCGCGTGTGCATGCGGTTCCGCCGATCGGCCGGCCGGAGCACGGGAGGCCTCCCTGGCCGAGCGACCTGCGGCTGGGCCGTCGTCCCAGCACGATGCGCGCGGCGCAGCACCGGCACTTGTCGAGCCCGCGTCGTACCGCGGCGAAATCGAGGGGCAGGATGTCGAACTTGTGCTGATCTCCGCAGGCGAGCCGTTCCTCACCGGGGCGCTCACCGGCCTTGGCGCTCCCCTCATTTTCACGGGCGAGCGTCGCGGTGATCTGCTCAGCGGGCGCCTCACCTCGGGCGAGGGTGTCGCCGAGCTCAGCGGGGAATTCCTCGGTGGGCAACTCGCCTTGCGTATTGGCGACGGTGGCGCGCAGGGGGAAGACCTCGAGGATGCTGTGTTCTCCGCGACGCTGGTCAGGGCGGATTTCGAAGAGGCTTCCGGCGCCAGGGATACGATCACCGCGGCTGCCATCGATGACGGGGAACGCACGATTCCCCCGATGCCGGCGGCACAGGCGACCGGGATTTTCGTCAACGGCGCGGCGGTCACCGAGGCAGCGCGCCGCTCGCTGGAAATCAACTACGGGCTGCGGATTGCTGCGGGCCGATACTGGTATGACGCGACCAGCGGGGCGTGGGGCTTCGATGGAGGACCGACGGTCGGCTATCTGCAGCCTGGAATGCCGGTTGCTGCACCGCTGCGAGCCGATGCCTCAGGCGGGCAGACGCCGGTGCTGGTCAACGGCCGTGCCCTGCACCCTTACGACCTGATGTCGCTGCAGGCGCTGCTTGGTCCAATCAATCCGGGGCGCTACTCGCTGGATGCCTACGGCAACCTCGGGATCGAGAACGGTCCGGCGCTGGTGAATCTGCCCGCGCTGATGCAGACCCTCATCCAGCGACAGCAGCAGGCGCAGGTACCGGGCCCGGGGTGGGAAAGCGGCGGCGCGGGTGGCGACGGCGGCTGGCGTTCGAACATCACGGGCGCCGGTGGCAACGAATCCGGTGGGTCGGGCTACGTCATGGGTGATGGCTGGAGCGTCTCCTACTAGTGGCCACGATCATGATGCTCGAGTCCGATGAGAAGCTCCTGCTCGCCGTGGCCACAGGTGACCACGCGGCGTTCGAACAGATCTATCGTCGCTACGAACAGCGACTGTTCGGCTATATCCGCACCTTCATTGCGGATCACATGGTGGCAGAGGAAGTGCTCATCGATGTGATGACGGCCGTGTGGTTCGGGTCGAACAAGTATTCCGGCGGCTCGCGCGCCTCCACGTGGATTCTGGGCATCGCGCGTCACAAGGCGCTCGATGCGGGCCGCCGGCGCGCCGCTTCGCGGGAGCGCGTGGGCTGCGACTTCAAGTTCGAGAAGCTCGGCTGCGAGTGCACACAGGTCGACGCGCTCTTCGATACGCAGTGTGCCACCCAACTCGATACCGCGATGGCCCGGCTCAGCCGTGAACATCGCGAAGCGCTGAGACTGGCATTCATCGAAGAGCTCCCGTATCGCGACATCGCCAGCCTGCTGGATGTGCCCGTGAATACCGTCAAGACGCGGGTGTTTCATGCGAAGCAGCGACTTCGCGAGGCTCTGCAGAGCAGTGACCTGCAGCGCGATCGACTGGAAAGCATTGCGGCGGGATGAACCGTCGCGGATGCGGCGGCGACTCACCACCCATTCATTTCCCGCCGGGAGTGGGCATATGGCACGATACCTCGACTGCGTTCGCGCGAGCGTCGCGACTGCATTCACTCTCTGGGCAACGCCGGGTCTGTCCGCGAACCCCGAGTTTCAGGAGTTCTTCTTCCTGGCATGCAGTGGCGCAACAGACCTGCTGGCGCAGCGGTGCAACGAGACCCAGGATGGGCTGGGCAATATCTCCGGCGACAGCGAGTCTTCGCTCAATCCCAGCCATGGCCTGAGCCACAACCAGGCGGCGCTGGCCGCCTCAGTGGCGCGCAGCAAGGAGTCACGCGAGCGCGGCGCAAGCCTTCGCGACGGCGAGCACGAGTCTCCAGCGGCGCAAGTTGCGATCGGCCCCTGGAGTGTGCTCGCGCACGTCCGGGCGGCCAGCCTGGAGCGCAGTCGCGATGCAGCGGCGGATGCCGAAAGAGGCTTCGACGGTGACAGCTGGGCATTCGAACTCGGCGTCGATCGTGCGCTGTCCGAGCGCGTGCTGATCGGTGGACTGGTCGGCTTCGAGCGCACGCAGTACGACTTCGACGCCGAGGGCGCCGGTGTGAACTTCACACCGGCCGGCAACGCGGGCGATGCACGCTCCGATGGCTACTACCTGACCCTGTTCAGTGTGTTCCATCTCGGTGAGCGCAGCTACGTCGAGACCAGCGGTGGCATCGGTCGCGATGATCGCCGATATCGTCGTAACGCCGTGTTCCAGGAATCCGGGCGCCAGGTGCCGCAGACCGATGTGCGGGTTCAGGGCGACACCGACGCCAACCTGCGCTGGGCGGGCATCAGCGCAGGGACAGATTTCGCCATCGGCGCGCTTGGCACCGGCCTCTACGGGGGTATTGCGTGGTCCCGAGCGTCAGTGGATGCGTACGCCGAGACGGATCTTTCCTCGTCGGGGCTGGCGATGAACTTCGAGAGTAGCAGCCGCAATTCGCTGCTCGGCCATGCGGGCGTTCGCGGTGCCTATGTGATCGGCACGGCGGCAGCCGTGCTGTTGCCTCAGTTGCGAGTGGAGTACCAGCACGAGTTTCGCGACGACGTTCAGACGCTCGCAGGCCGGCTGGCACTGGATGCAAGTGACACCGCCTATCGTATGCAGGGCGATTCGATCGACCGTAGCAGCATCGTGGTAGGCGCCGGTGTCTCCGCGCTGTTTCCCGGCGGGCTGACCCTGTTCTTCGATTTCGAGCACCTGCTCGGGCAGTCGGATTTCGATCGCTCGCGATTGACGCTGGGCTTGCGGCGGGAGTTCTGAGCCGAGCGGTGGCCCTCACCGCGGTTGTGGCACGAGAAAGAAGTCGCCGAACTCATGCCCCGCAAAGCGGATCGGTGCGTACTCGGGTACCTGCTCGAATCGCAGATTGGCTGCCGCGTACGCGACCCGCGCGGCGACTTCCCGGTGCAGCCGGTGACCGTCCAGCACCTCGCCCTGGGCATCCAGGACATCGATGAACGCACGTGCGAACACCGAGTGGCGACCGCCACCCCCGTCCATGACTGGCGCGAGGCCACCGGAGGTAAGCACGGTACGCGCGCGTTTGCCGGCCATGGTGCGCAACCAGTGAACCTTTTCCTGCTGCGTCATCGCGGTATCCAGCCTGGCCAGTGATGAGCGGGTCATCGCGCCCGCGTAGCATGAGTCCACGACCACCAGCACCTGCTTGGCGCGCATGATGTTGAGCAGATCGGTGATCGCGACGGTGGCGATCCAGTTCGCCGTGCTGTCACGTTCGGCATCCACGGGCAGCCAATGCCCGCGCTGATTGACCTCGTCGAGTTCGCCGTGGCCAGCGTAGTAGACGAGCAGGTTGTCGTCGGGAGTCAACGTCTCGCGCAGCTCGTTGAGTGCCGAAAGTATCTGATAGCGCGTGGCGTTCTCCAGCACCCGCGTGTGAAAGCCGAAGCGCCATTCGAGCAGCGCCGCGATCGCCCGGACGTCGTTGACCGGCGTTGCGAGTGCCGGCAGCCAGTCGTAGCGCGCGTTGCCGATCAGCAGCGCATGGTAGCGGCCGAAGTCCACGTCGATGCGTGGCGATGCGTCGGCGGTCTCGGCGGCAGCAGCGACGTGCCTGGACACGGGAGGGCGGCTGCGAAGGACGAACGCCAGCTCCGCGCGCTTGCCCTGGCGATCGACCGCAACGATGTCCACCGGCGTATCGGTGTCCAGGGCTTCGACGGAGCCTCGAAACACGCCAAGTTCGTTGGGGGTGACAGCCTCACCATTGACGGTCACGCTCAGCAGGCCCGCCGGGGCGGTGACCCTGCCGATGACCGCGCGTGTCTGACCCGCGGTCGCCGCTGCCGTCAGCACGATGTCCCGTGTCGCCGCCAGCACCGGATCCACCAGGGTGATTTCCGGTCCAGCCAGCAGGCCGGCTTGCGCGGCCGCCGGGAGTTCGATCGACAAGTGTGCCGGGATTTCCCGAGCAGGCTTATTGTCGAGTTCGAGCGGGCGGCCGCTGCCTGCGGCCAGCCGATACCATGACAATGCCGCCTGCGGGTCGGCCTCGACACCCAGTCCGCGTTCGAACAGGTGGCCGAGATTGACCTGCGCCTGGCGGTTACCCCCCTCGGCGGCCAGCCGGTACCAGCGTGCCGCCTCGCCCGGATCGGCGGCGGTACCGAGCCCCTTTTCGTGGAGCTCGCCGACGATCACCTGCGCCTCGCCGTCACCCGCGGCCGCCAGTGGCAGCCACGCGCGCAGCGCCGTCGCGAGATCGGCGCGGTCGTAGGCGACATATTCACCGCCGCGGATGCGGCAATCCCCGGCGCTGGTGCGCACTGGTCTGCGCGCACTGATGTAAGTGGAGCGGCGTCCGAGCTGGCGTATCTGTCCGGGCAACAGGCAGTCGACAACGTGATAAAGCGCGGCGGCCTCGGCATCATCGGTTGCCGGGTGGACCTGTGACGACGCAAGGCCGATCACCGCCAGTGCCAGGAGCGTCCACTTCCGGTGATGGCTGCCGCGCCGAAGCGCTCTGCGTGCAGCGACGCTACGCATGGCCTGCTTACCGGTGACGGAACACGATGGTGAGTTCACGCGGCTGCAACTGCCCCGAAGCAAGCTCCGACTGGAATACGGGGTCGAGCGCGAAGCTCGTCTGCGCGTCGTGGGCGATCAGGCGAATGTCGCGTGTAGCTACCGAGCGCACCGCCCGCGTGCGCAGCGCCTCGCAGGCCACGAATCCGAGACCCTGGTGTGCATACGCGTTGCCCGCAGTGCCGGCGACCCTGACGATGTCGCGCGTGGTAGCCGTCAGGGAATGATCGGAGCAGGGCCACAACACGAGTCGCAGCGCCTCATCCCCGCGCAGGGCGGTGAACTCGAACGGGCCGAGGCGGCTCAGCTCGCCCGCCGCGACCAGTGTGGTATCGACGTGGGTTTCCACACCTGCGGGATTGATGTTGACGATGTCCAGCCGCCCTGGCAGAGAGGCGCGGAACAGCAACTCGAAGCGGTCGCCCGTGCGGAAGTCGTGAATGCGTGGGTCCACCGCGATAGCGGAGCCGTCATGGCGGACCGCATGAACCTCATAGGCAAGGCCGGCGTGCAGCACAGCATCGGCGGCGTGGGGCGCCGCCGCGGGATCGGCGGTATACGCATCGTACGGGTCGGCGTAGGCGTTCGCCGGTTCGTGCACGTAGCCGTCGTACTGAGCACCGTCGTACGCAGCCGGATCGTACTGCGCCGGATCGGCAGCGGTGTGCGTCCCGAACCAGTCGCTGATGCGGCCGTTGACGAACTGGGCCAGTCCAAGTGTGGCGGCGGACACGCTGCCCTGCAACACCGCACCGACCGTCGTTGCGAACAGCTCGCGTGCGCTCACAGTGCGGCCCTGTCCGGGGTCGTGCGTCTGCTGTCCCTGATATCCCTGACCGTGCGCGCCGGCGGGCACGGTGGCGGCGGAGTGAAGCTGGCAGGCGACCAGCGCCAGCGTCACAGGGATGGCGACGAGGAGCGCTTGCAGAGATCTTGTGGGAAGCATTCCTGGATCCCTTGGTGGGTCTGTCGGACTTCGATGGGTGCGCCGGACACTTCGTATGTCGTATCACCCTGGCCCGAGGTTCACTTCCTTGTGAACCTTGAGGACGACGGCATCGACTCAACATCGGGAGGCGACCGGATCTGCGCGGCCGTCGATGACGAGAGGTGTGCATCATGGGCTGTCTTTCACGAATTGCGTTGACGCTTGGCGTCATCATGACGTTACTGCTTGCCGGTGTTGCGCACGCCCAGGCTCCCGGGCCGTTCATCGGCCGTCAGCCGGGCGTGGTTGAGCTTTCTGAGGAATTTCTGGAGGAGAACGCCGAGCGCCGACGCAACGCGGCATTGCCGGCTCCACCCGCGTTGCTGAGTCCGGCGGGGGTCGCGCGGGGCCGGCTGAATGGCCAGGACATGGCACTGGCCTGGCGCAGTAGCGAACCGGTAATGAGACGTTCGGCGACAGCCGTGCACTTCGTCGTCTGCATCGCCCCGGCACCCCAGGGCGCGTGCGCATGGCCGGGCCATCACACCATCCCCGTCGCCTCGATGACCGGGGAGCCGGATGTGTTCCTGGGTCGTGTCCAGCCCGGCAGCAAGGTCTACCGGTTCGCGCTGCCTGCGGCGACCGCTCGCGCAGCGCTCGATCAAGATATGTCGATCATCCTTGGGGGGTGTACGGGAACATCGGACGACACCTGTAGATACGCTGCGCCAAAGAATGTCTACTGGTCGACCCGGAACCTGATGGCCCCGCGCGCTCGTTCCGGTATTGCCATGCCCCCGGGCGACACGGCTCGGGCGCATGTCGTGGTACGCGCCTCGAATGGCGGCGAATCGGCGACTGGCCAGTTCGTGGTCGGGGCGGACTTTCATGATGCGCGTCTCGATCCGCGCACCCAGGCCTGCCTGCTGGATGTCAACGCTCCGACCGTGCAACCAAGCGATCTGGTGTTCTTTTCCAACGGCACGCAGACGCCTGTGAGCAGCCTGCCGACCGACAGGTCCGGCCGACGGATCGCAAACGCCGTCGCAGGTATCGCCCCAGCGGGCGACGCGCCGCTGAGGTTCTTGAAGCAGCGCTCGGTATCGCCCGGGCTCGTGGCCGGCGCGTCGGATCAACCGGCGGCGGAATTCACGCTCACTTTCTCCTGGACCCGCTATCCTGCCTCACCGAAGCGCTTCATCGCGGTGATGACACTCGATGCTGACGATCAGATCCGGGAGTATGACGAAAAGGACAATGTGGCGGCGGGCTGCACGCGCGAAGCCTTCTATCGAACCTGAATGCCTGATCCGGATAATGTTGCCGCGCTGTTGCCGTGGTACCTGAACGGCACCCTGTCCGGTGACGAGCACCTGCAGGTGGTGGTAGCGCTGTCCGGTTCGGCGCGGCTGCGTGGTCAACTCGAGGAATGGAAACGGATCCGGCACATGGTCCGACTGGCGGCCGCCGGTGACGCGGGGGCGGGCAGCGGTAACTTTGCTGCCACGCTGGCCGGCATTCGAGCGCGCTCAGCAGTTCTGCCAGAATAGTCGGATGGGCACGGCGCTCAGGCTGGGGATCGCGGACCGCGCGCTGGTGTGGGGCTGGGCACTGTATCTGGTCGCCGCATGCGCTGAGGCGTCGTCCGACGGGCTGGGATCGGTGCGCTTCGAGCATCTCGGTGTCAATGACGGCCTGTCGCAGAGTTCCGTCAACGCGCTCCTCCAGGACCGCCGCGGCTACCTGTGGATCGCCACGCAGGATGGTCTGAACCGCTACGACGGCTACCGGTTCGAGGTCTTCCGCAACGATCCCGCCAACCCGCGATCGCTGGCCAGCAATCACGTGCTCGCCGTGCTCGAAGATCGCGATGGGGTGCTTTGGGTGGCGACGAGCGGAGGCATTCTGCATCGTTATCGACGCGACTCCGCGGATTTCGAGCGGGTGCGGATCGATCTGCCCGTCATCGATGGCAGTGATGTTGCCAGCGACGCTCCACCGCAACCCCCGCGCGTCGATGTCCGATCGATTCTCGAAGCCGCCGATGGACGGCTGCTGCTCGCGACCGGCGGCCAGGGCGTGCTCTCATTCGATTCGAGTACCGGCGAGCTGACTCGACTGGCGCTGCCGGAGGATCGTCGCATTCATGCCCTCGCGGAGGGCCTGGACGCAGCCCTGTGGACAGGCAGCAGCCGCGGCCTCGTGCGCGTTGCCGGAATGTCGGGAACCGCTGGACCGGAGTCACCCTCCAGCGTGCGCCTCCTTACCGACGAGATCCGGACCCTTGCGGTGCTGCCCGACGGCCAGGTCTGGGCGGCCGGGCGTGGCAATACCATCCATCGCTTTACCGCCACAGGGGATGCGCTCGCTGCGGTCCGGGTCGCGCCTGTCACCGACGGCACCCGGGGTGAGTTCAGAACGCTGATGGTCGATTCGCGCGGTCGCCTATGGGCGGGCATGATCGGCGGCGGACTGCACGCATTCGATGCTGAGGGAAACCTGCTGGAGAGCTTCGCCCACTCACCGAGCGATCTCTACACCTTGGCTTCCGACACCGTCTATACACTGCTCGAAGATCGGGCTGGCGTTATCTGGGTGGGCTCGCTCGCAGCCGGTCTAAGCAAGGCGATACCGCGCGACGGCGGATTTGCGCACTTGCGCCACGTCCCCGGCGTACCGACGAGCCTCGCGCACAACATGGTCAACGAGTTCGCCGAAGATGCCGTGGGTGGGGTGTGGGTCGGCAGCAGCGGCGGCGGCGTCAGCTATCTCCCATCTGGTTCCGCGGATTTCGTTCACTTTCGTGCGGACCCCGCCGATCCGGCGAGGCTGTCCAGCGACCGTGTATGGGGTATGCATCTGGCACCCGACCAGGCGCTGTGGGTTGGTACCTGGGGCGCCGGACTCAACCGGCTGGACCTGCGCGACGGCACCGTGCGCAGATTCCAGTGGGACGCCGATCGGCCCGAGTCGCTGCCGGGCAGTATCGTCACGGCGATTGTCGGCGACGGCCAGGGCGGTATCTTCATCGGCATGGCCGACGCCGGCGTGGCCCAGCTGCCGGCATCCAGTGACGTGTTTCGCAGACTCACATTGCCCGTGGGGGCACCGGATGGATCGCTGAATGTCTCCGCACTGAGTATCGATCGCCGAGGGCGCCTGTGGGTCGGCACCTGGGAGCGCGGTGTCTGCCTGAGCGATACGGACGTCGCGCAATTTCAGTGCCACGCCCACGATCCGCTGGATCATCGCTCGATCAACGACGACAACATCCGCTCTATCGCCGAGGATGGTCTGGGCGGCGTGTGGCTCGCAACCGGCAACGGCATCGCGCGCTACGACGAAAGCAGCCGAAGCTTTGACAGGTTCACCTCCGCTGCGGGTCTGGTGCCCGGCGTGATCTATGCGATTGTGCCCGCGGACGACGGCGTGCTGTGGGTCAGCAGCAATCGAGGCCTGATGCGCTACGACACGCGCGAACGGCAAGGCCGCCACTACGAATACCGCGACGGGCTGCAGGCCAACGAGTTCAACGGCGACGCCGCGCTGAAGACACGCTCGGGTCACATCCTGTTCGGCGGCGTCGGCGGCATCACGCGGTTTCATCCGGAGGAGCTGCGCGACGATCCCGTTCCACCGTCGGTCGTGATCACGGGATTCAGCCTGTTCAATCGCCCGGTGAGCTTTGAAGCCGGGCGCCAAGCCGGGGTGTTGAGCCGCCCGGTCAGTGAAACAGAGGCAATCACTCTGCGACATGATCAGAACTTCATCGGCTTCGAGTTTGCGGCGCTGCATTTCGCGCAACCGATGCGCAATCTGTATGCCTACATGCTCGAAGGTGTCGATCCGGACTGGACTCAGATCGATGCATCGCGACGCTTTGCCAGCTACGCCAACCTGCGTCCCGGCCGCTATCTGTTCCGGGTCCGAGCCGCGAACAGCGACGGCGTCTGGTCGGTCGAGGATGCGCGCATGCACCTTATCATCACGCCGCCGTGGTGGCTGACGTGGTGGGCGCTGTCCCTGTATGTGCTGATCGGGCTTGCGATGATCAGCCTTTTCGTGCGCTGGCGCTTGCGCAGTCTCCAGGCGCAGACGGTCCGCCTCGCCAGTGAAGTGCAGAAAAGAACCTCGGAGGTGGTCGCACAGAAGGAGACGATCGAGCGACAGGCGATCGATCTTCGCCACGCGCTGGCGAGCAAGGACCGCTTCTTCGCCCAGCTTTCGCATGAGTTTCGGACGCCCATCACGTTGATCCTGGGGCCTATTGACGAGACCTTGCGCGCGGGCACCACCGCGCCTGCGACGCGGGCCCTGACGCTGGCCCGTCACAGTGGAGAGCGTCTGCTGCATCTGGTCGACCAGCTGCTGTCTCTGGCCGGTCACGGCGGCCACCAGCATGTCGAGCGTGCGCCCATGGCCGTTGCGCCGGTGGTGCGGCTGATCGTCGCCGAGTTCGATTCAGCGGCGCGCCAGAAGTCGCTGGAACTGATCCTCGAGATACTCGATACACCCGTAGTGGCAAGCAACGATCACGCGCTGCAGGCAATCCTCATCAATCTGGTGTCGAATGCGATCAAGTACACACCAGCGGGGGGAAGTATCACGGTGTCGCTGAGACGTAAAGGCGACGAGGCTGTGCTCAGCGTTGCCGACACCGGCATCGGCATCGCCGAGGCGGATCTCGTCCGTGTTTTCGAGCTGTTCGAGCGCGGTGCCGTGACCGGTCAGGGAACGGGTATCGGGCTCACCGTAGTTCGGGAACTCGTTGACGCACACGAAGGTTCGATCGGCATCGACAGTGCGCCCGGGGTGGGGACTACCGTGACGGTCAGGCTTCCGGCGTTGAACGCGACGCTCGGGGCTGAGCATTCGCCGCCGCACGCCTTGAACGTCAATGTAGAGACCTTCCTGACAGCGGCCCAGAGCGAGCCGGGGCCGCTGCTCTCTGCGCCGACCTCCGACGATGTCGACGACCCTTCGGGGACGGGTGACGAGATCGGCGGGCGCCCGGAGGTGCTGGTCGTGGACGACAACGACGACATGCGCTGCTACGTCGTCGAACTGCTTGCGGCGCAGTACCGCTGTGTACAAGCTGCGGATGGCGAGGCGGGCCTCGCGCTGGCGTTCGAGCGGGTGCCCGATGCCATCGTCTGCGACGTCATGATGCCCGGGCTCGATGGCTTCGAGCTGCTAAAGCGCCTGCGTGCCGACGATCGAACCTCCCACGTGCCCATCGTGATGCTGACCGCCCGCGGCGACGAGGCCAGCCGCCTGCAGGGTCTCGACGAGCGTGCCGACGACTATCTCGCCAAGCCCTTCAACGCTGATGAGCTTCGCCTGCGCTTGCGCAATCTGCTCGAGCTCGGAGAATTGCGTGCCGAGCGCGTCCGCAGGCATGTCCTTGAGCGTCCCGTCGAGTCGGCTCTCCGCGCACCGCCGCCGGGGCTCGCAGAACGTGATCGACGCTTCATCGACCGAATCACGGGCGCTGCCGAAGCGCACTTCGCCGATCCGGATTTCGGTGCCATCGAACTCGCAGGCGCTGTGTTCATGGGTCCCCGCCAGCTTCAGCGCAAGCTCAAGGCCTTGCTGGACATCAACCCGGCCGCCTACCTGAGGGAGTTCCGCCTCAACAAGGCACGTGATGGGCTGGAGGCCGGGAAACCCGTCACAGATGTGGCACACGCCTGCGGATTTTCCTCGCCGAGCCATTTTTCGCAGAGTTTCAAGGCGCGCTTCGGCGTTCGCCCAAGCGAATGGCGACCAACCGAATAGTTCGCCGACACGGTGCTCAAGCAATCCGCCGGCGCCATCGCGCTCTTGCTATGGCCGATAAATGCAGCGCACGGTTGTGGCACCGGCATGGGTCCGGGTGACGCGCACCACGTTCGAGTTTGCGGACGCCGAAGCGGGGCAGGTCGTGGTCGCAATGTCGCGGATGTTTCCCGGATCGCGGCACTGCCATCTGATCTGGTGATTGTCCTGCAGTCTGTTCGGCTGTGCGATTCGGATGCCGCGTGCCTGCCCGCGTGATGCATCGACATAACTCCCCGTGACGCCGTAATACACCCGAACGATCATCGCGTTGCAACTCAGCGATCTCGTGTGGCGCACGATGTCCGCGTCCTGAGCAGCCGGGACGACGATGGTGTTGGGCGTGCGCGGAGCATCGCCGGTTTTCCAGTCAAACTGAAGTCGCTGTGGCGATGCCCCGCCGCTGGCATCGAGCGGAAAGAACACACCGGTGAGTAGCGGGGGTGCGGGTCCCATGCTCGCGGCTCTGCCGACGAACACCTGGAAAGGCCGATTGCCCGCCATGCGCACCATCGCGATTGATCCGGTCCCGGCTGCGTAATGTCCGATCAGCCCGTGGTCGTAAATGCGGTTGCCTGTAATCTGCCCGTCGCTACGCTGGTTGATGACAAGGTCGCCGAGGAAGCCGTTGCCATCGATTCGGTAGCTGCCATTGATCGTCGGTGGGGAGGTGGGCGGTGCGGAAGGATTCGGCCCTGCCCAAGGCGGGGTCGTTGTCGTGCCTCGCACCGCGCGAAAGCTGAAGTTGTTGCGCGCCGTCGTTGCCCCGCCGTTGGCCGTGTTCAGCGCGTAGAACAGGCCCGTCATGGAATTCGCGTTCGCGGCAAGGGTCGCAATATAGACCTGATCCGGTGCGCTGGCAGGCCCACGCAGGAAAACTGCCTGCCTTGCTGCAGGTGCATAGTAACCCGTGATCGGATTCCCGTACAGCGAGCCGGAAAGTGTGCCGTCGGGCGCAGAGACGATGACCAGGTCTCCAGGAAAGTTATTGGCGAGTATTCGCCAGCGCCCTTCTACTTGCGCGGAAGCCTGCGAGATCGCGCTCAGCGACAATAGCGTGATCACGACTACACCCACTGAAAGAGAGTGGTTTTGCATGGTTGCTCTCCCGAGGACTGATGTTCGTCAGTCGAGTGGAGAGGCGAACAGGTTCATGGGCCACTTTGCAAGGGAAGTCACAGATCGATCGAGGCTAGTCGCTGACGCCTCGTGACTGATAGGGCCCTATCTCGAACATGCCGATGCGTGCCATCGGCGACCACCAGCATTCATGCCTGGCGTTACACACGGCTGCCGCGAAACCGATGGCTCATATCGTGGAACCGTCCGCACGTCGCCATCGACCAATGCTGGACACCGTTCGGTTGGGAGGGCAAGACCGTGCCTATGCGACTCCGCGATTCCCGCTTTTTGGGGAACAAGCCGCTGCTCCTGCTGCTGTTGTTCCTGGCGAGCACTGTCGAAGCTCAGTCACCGTCCCAGTTCGGTTCCCGGACACCGAGGCTATCCACCGATGCAGTACTCGATCCTGCTCTGCGGCTGCCGCGGGAGCGCCAGCTGGGAGTCAGGCTTGTGGGTTCGGCAAGCTGTTTCGAGGGCGCGGCCGGGCTCGAGTGTTTTGTGCGCGGTCCGCAGAGCGACCTTCTCACGGCCACCTTCAGAGGCGGCACCTGGTCGCCGTGGCGCACTCTGGGCGGGGTGTTGCGCTCGGATCCGTCCTGCTTCGCGCTGTGGCCGGAGTTGATGACATGTGTGGCGACGGGCCAGGACGGACGACTCTGGGCCCTGGAGGGGCGCGGGATACAGGAACGGGTGTACCACGGCTGGATCTCGGTTGACCTGGGCGCCGACGTACGCGCGAACGAAGGCGTGGACTGCGTGCCGGTTCCGCCGTGGACAAGACCGATCATACCGCCTCCTCGAGAAGCTCATTGCTTCACCCGCCGTACACCGGGTCCGTTCCTCGCGAGGAACTCGCTCATGATCAACATCATGTCCCCTCCGGTCTGGCAGCCATGGCAGCTGGAGGATGACCGGCCTGTGCATTCACGTCCAAAATGCTTCATCGATGCCAGTGAGTATGGAGGCTTGGCTCAGTCGGTGAGAGCGCGGTGCCTGATGCTGGGGGCGGAGCGACAACTGCTCGAGTGGCGCGGTCAGGTAAGCCGCAGTGTCAGGCCGAATTCGGTCTGGAGAGATTGGGGAGGCACGCTGACAAGCCTACCCAGCTGCCTGCGGGAGCCCGACGGAGACATCCGCTGTGCGGCTCGCGGCATGAACGGCCAATTGTGGCACCGCAGCCTCGATCTGCCGGTCGGACCGAACGGCTGGACCGCCGCCAGTGGCAGTCTTGCCTCCGATCCAAGCTGTGTCCTGAGCGGCGGCCAGGCGACCTGCCTGGCCGTCGGCAGCGACCATCGTCTATGGCGATTCGACCTCGGGTCTGGCGCCAGAGTACAGATACCGGGCACCAGCCTGTTGCGCGGCCAACCCAGCTGCGTCGCGACCGGTGGCGCGGCACCACGCATTCATTGCCTCACGCCCGACGCGAATGGTGCGTTGATCCACTACGAGATGGCCCAATGACGTTAACCGCCACAGCGCCGCTGCGCCTTCGCAACATGCGCAGCCCGCCAACCAGCACCAACAGCGTCAAGGCCGCCGCCGCGGGATGTGCAATCGTCAGTACCACAGGTGCCAGCAGTCCGCGTGTGAACGCCCGCGCCCAATGGTTCTCGGCGATCCGCTCCGCGAGCGGCGGAGAGACGCGGTAGTACCAGGTCACGAACGCACGGCCGGGGGCGTTCGTGTTCAGCCAGCGATCACGGAAGCCGCGCAGCACTGCCACGTGCGGGTCCAGCCAGGAGCCGTAGGCGGCGGTGGCGATGAAGCATGTGCCCTTTGCCTCGAAAGGGTCGACTTCGAGCGGCACGACGACCACGATGGGCCCGACCCCGGCCACGTTGTTGGCAGGGATGGGATCGAATGTCTCGTGCACGATCTCGACATCCACGGCCGCCAGGCCGACCGGGCCCGACGGAGCCCAATACTTGAGCTTCCTCGTGAACACGGAGCCCGGTGCAAGTTCTCCCTCATCCACAGGGAACACATATGGCGAAGTATCGGCGCACCTTGCGCGGTAGTTTGCCTCCCCAGCCGGCCTCGTCCAGTTGACGTCGGCGAAGCACAGGCTCGACGTCACGCGGATGAAGACCGGACCTTCCGGAGCATCAGGGCCGCGATTCTCGATGGACAGGTCGAAAGCCCCGATGTCGACGGCGTTCTCGATAGTGACGCATTCGTTCATTGAGTCAGCATCAATCTCGCGGCACAATCGCGCGATCGAGATTTGCTCTCCACCCTCGTTGATGTCCACGCTCACGATTGCGAGATCCGCCGCGGTGGTGCCCACTGCCAGCGTCACGCTGGCAGTGTTCGACGGCGGGCTCGGGTCCGTTCGTCGCGGATCGGTCAGCTCGATTTCGCCCGCCACCGTGAGCTGCGTGCCGCGCGCGACCGAGGCGTCTACGACGGCCGACCAGTCGAGCGTTGCCTCTGTGGTGGCAGCCAGCGGCCCGATCTCCCAGGTGATCGTGAGTCCGTCGGCGCTGGGCGCAGTCGTGACCGTCCCCTGGGTCGGTGCCAGCGGTCCGGAAAGCGCCAGTTCAGCGGGGAGCGCAATCGTGACGGTGCTGGATTCGGCATCCGCTGGTCCGCCGTTACGCGC
>CAYLNP010000032.1:17796-18393 GCA_964384925.1 uncultured Woeseiaceae bacterium | reverse complement strand
AGGAAATCCAGCTCGGCGAACAGTACTACGCTCCCAGCCTGCAGATGCAGGGCGGGGCCTATCGCCTCGATCCGGAGTTGACCGCCTACGTGAACGACATCGGGCAGCGGCTTGCCGAAGTCTCTGATCGCGAGCTGCCCTACGAGTTCGCCGTGCTGAACTCCAGCGTACCCAACGCCTGGGCGCTGCCGGGCGGCAAGATCGCGATCAATCGCGGACTGCTGCTGGAGATGCGCTCCGAAGCCGAACTTGCCGCCGTGATGGGCCATGAGATCGTGCATGCCGCGGCTCGCCACGGCGCGCAGGCGCAGCAGCGCGGCATCCTGCTGCAGGGTCTCCTGCTGGCCGGTGCAATCGCGGCCGGCGATTCTGGATTTGGCGGCCTGGCAGTCGGCGGCCTGTCGGTCGCTGCGCAGATGGTCAACCAGCGCTACGGGCGTGGTGCCGAGCTCGAGGCCGATCGCTTCGGCATGATCTACATGTCGCGCGCCGGCTGGGATCCGCAGGGTGCCGTCGACCTGCAGCAGACCTTCGTGCGGCTGTCGGAGGGCCGCAGCGACGACTGGCTCGCCGGCCTGTTCGCCAGTCACCCGCCCT
>CAYLNP010000032.1:0-17786 GCA_964384925.1 uncultured Woeseiaceae bacterium | reverse complement strand
CGTGCGCGCCAATCAGGCGACGGCGGCGCAGTTGCCTGCGGGTGGTGAACAGGGACGCGAGCGCTACGAGCAGCGCCTCGCCAAGCTGCGCGCGCAGAAGCCGGGACATGATGCGCTGGACGCCGGACGCGAGGCGCTTGCGCAACGCGATTTCGACACGGCGTTGGCACAGGCCACGCAGGCCATCGCACTGCTGCCAGGGGAGGCACATGCCCACGCGCTGCGCGGTGATATCGCGCGGTTGCAGTCGCGTCCTGCCGACGCGCTGGGCGACTACTCCCGAGCCATTCAGCTCGATCCGACGTTCTTCTATTTCCCGCTGCAGCGCGGGCTGGCGCGCATCGAGCTGCGCGACTGGACAGGCGCCGGCGAAGACCTCAACCACAGCGTGGAGCGCCTGCCCACCGTGCCTGCCTTCCACGGACTCGGACAGGTCGCCGAACAGCGCGGTGACCTCGAAGAGGCCAAGGGACACTACCGCCGCGCTGCGGGTGCCGGATCCCCGCAAGGGCAGGCCGCGCTGCGCGCGCTGTTGCGTCTGGACCTGCCCGCCAATCCGGGCGAGTACCTCGAGCTGCGTCACGGGCTGGACGCGCAGGGTCAGCTGATCCTTGAGATCGCCAATCCGCACCCTGTTGCGGTGACCGGACTGGTGGTGCAGCTTCGGTATCGTGATGCACAGGGCCGCGTGCGCGACGGGCAGCAACGCATCCAGGGCACACTGGCGGCGGCCTCCAGACTGCGCGTCGGCACCGGGCTCGGTGGTTTTGCCGATCCTGCCCAGGCGCAGGTGCAGCTGGTCGCCGCGCGGCTGGCCGAGTAGGCCCGACATGGCACTGTCATCTCATGTCGGGATACTCTGCGCCGATGATCAGGCCACCCGAACTACCACGCCCGCAGGTCAGCACGCTGCTGGCGCTGATCCTGGCCATCGTGGCGCCGACCGCGGCCTATGCGCAGGCACCCGCAGTGTTGCTGGATGGCCGGTTCGACGACTGGCCGGCCGGCGTGCGGGCACAGGCAGACCCCTACCACGTACATCTGCAGCTGGTGTTCCCGGAGAAGATCGGTCTGCAGAGCGCGCGCGTGGCAACCCACGTGCTGCTGGATCTCGATGACGATGTCTCGACGGGACGAACGGTCACACCGGCCGCCAAGGACGACGCGCCGCTAGGCGTAGATCTGGCGCTTCTGTTTGCGCCCGTGGAGAGCCGGGATGACAGCGGCATGGCAGGCGGTGCCATTGCGCTGGCGTATGGCCCCGGACAGCGCGAGACGCGCCTGCGTCATCAGCAGGTTGGTTTCGCGGCGCTGCCCACGTATGCCAGCGAGCGTTTCGAGCTGCGCGTGAAACGCCACCTGCTCGAACATCGCCCGGTCGGTACCGAGCTTCGCCGAGCGGGCACGGCGCGGGCACTGATCCGGCGAATCGGTGCTGACGGCGACATCGTCTGGGAGTCTGCCGTGGTTGCCTTCGAGCGTCCGGCCGCCGCAGCTGCGGCCTGGCGGGCGCAGGTCGAAATACCTCGTCGTCCGGACGACGCCGTGCGCATCGTGTCCGCGAACGTCGAATGGGCCTCGCCGCTCGCCGACCCGGCACCGTTTGCGCGCATTCTTGCCGCGCTGGATCCGGATATCGTGCTGTTGCAGGAATGGGATCGCGTGGAGCGCAACCCGGACCGGCCGCCGATCCCGCTTGAATCCGCCGAGGCGATTGCCGACTGGTTCAACACCCATGCGCCGGGCGAGCGCACCTGGCAGGCGCGCCGCTCGCCGGAGCTCGGCACGGCGATCGTCTCGCGCGATGTATTGTCCGCGCTGGGAGGCGAGCGCATTGCGTACCGGCTTCGCGAGGACGACCGGACGCTGCTCGAACGTGGTGTGCGTTACATTGCAGCGGTGGCGCAGACGCGCGCGGGGCCGGTGGCCGTGGCTAGCCTGCATCTGAAGTGCTGCGGTGCCTGGGCCGGCAGCGAAGATCTGCAGCGCCAGGCGGAAGGCGTCACGATCAATGCCGCGCTGCGCGGCGCGCTGGCCGAATCGCCGGCCGTGATGAGCCTGGTCGGCGGAGACTTCAATCTCGTCGGCTCGCGCAGCCCGAAGCAGATGATCGCCAGCGGGCTGGATTTCGACGGCTCGGATCTGGCGGTGGCGCCGATCGTCACGCTCGGCGGTGCGGATGCAACAACGTGGCGCGCCCCGCGCGCAGGGTTCTCGCCTTCGCGCCTGGATTACATACTGTACTCTGACAGCAGCGCTGAAGCCGTGAACGCATTTGCGCTCGATACTGCCGTGCTGGATGCGGCGAGTCTCCGGCGGCATGGACTTCAGGCGCAAGATTCTGCGTTCAGCGACCACCTGCCCATCGTCATCGATCTGCGGCAGCGCCCGGTGCGTTAACGTCGATGTCATATTCGCAGGCTAAGCTGCCTGGCCACCAATGGTCTCAGGGAGCGAGCCGATGGCAGAAGACAGGCCGGATCGGAGTGGCGAGTATTTCGCAACGGTGATCGAGCGGCGGCTGTCGCGCAGAAGCGTGCTGGGTGGCGCTGCGGCACTGGCGGGCGCAGGTGTTGCAGCAGGGATTGGGGGATGCTCGTTCGCCCCGGGCAAGCGAGGCTTTACCCCGATCTCAGGCGCCAACACCGATCGTATCGAACTGCCGGAAGGCTTCGTCTACGACGTGGTGATCCGTTGGGGCGAGAGCCTGTTCTCGGACACTCCCGACCTGGATGCCGGCGGCATCCCTGACGGCGTGCTGCTGGATCCGGGCGCCGGGCGGCGGGCGGCGCGCCAGTTTGGCAGCAACTGCGATGCCTTCCATCTGTTCGCGCTGGATGATTCAGCCGATCACGGCATCGCCTGCATCAACAACGAATATGTCGATCCGCAGCTGATGTTCCCGGGGCTGCGCAATCACATCACCGAAGACGAGCGCATAGATTCTGCCTGGCTGCAACGCCATCCGGAGGCCGTGGCCGTAATGAAGGCCAGCATCGGCGTGAGCGTCGTCGAACTTGTCCGCGAGCGCGGTCACTGGCGCTTTCTCCGGGATTCACCCTACAACCGGCGACTCACCGCAGAGACCCCCATGGAGCTTCGCGGGCCCGTGCGGGGCCATGAACTCATCCGCAGCGTCGGTGACCCGGCTGGGCGCTGGGCGCTGGGCACCTTCGGCAACTGTGCCGGTGGTCGTACGCCCTGGGGCACCTACCTGTCCGCCGAGGAGAACATTCAGCACTACTTCGGTGACTGGGCCCAGGCGCGTCGTCATCCAGATCTCGATCCGCGGCTGCGCGTTATCCACGACCGGTTCGCTCTGCATCAACGCACCAGCCTGTTCGGATGGGAGCGCGTGGACCCGCGCTTCCTGACCACGCGCAATCCACACGAGCCGTTGCGTTTCGGCTGGGTGGTGGAGGTCGATCCTTTCGAGCCCGAGCGTCCCGCCGTCAAGCGCACCGCGCTCGGGCGCTTCTCACACGAGTCCGCGACCACGACCACCGCGCGCGGCGGTGAAGTGGTCGTGTACTCCGGCGACGACAGGCGCTTTGAGTACGTCTACAAGTTCGTCTCGAAGGCCAAGTTCAACCCGCGCCAGCGCGAGGCCAATCGTCACCTGCTCGACGAAGGTGTACTTCATGTGGCGAGATTCAACGCAGACGGCACCGGCCAGTGGTTGCCGCTGGTGCATGATCCGCGTGGCGCGCTGAGCGGATCCACGGGTTTTCCAGACCAGGCGACGGTGCTGCTCAATGCGCGCGGCGCCGGCGACGTACTGGGCGCCACGCCGATGGATCGGCCCGAGGACATCGCCGTGAGTCCGCTGACCGGCAAGATCTATATCGCCTGCACTCACAACACCCGCCGGGTTGAGCCCGACGGAGGTGCGCGCGGTGTCAACGCCGCCAACCCGCGCGTCGGTAACCGCTGGGGACACATCGTCGAGATCCAGGAGGACGACGATGACCACACTGCGCGCAGCTTCCGCTGGGAGCTGCTGCTGCTGGCAGGTGATCCCCTCTCCGCCGACGGACGCTTCCTGACCCAGGTGACCGGTGAGGCCCTGCAGGCGGAGGATACGTATTTCGCAGGCTTCGAGGATGCCCGTGGCATCGCGCCGATGGGCGCCCCCGACAACCTCGACATCGATCGCTTCGGCAACCTGTGGATCGTCACCGATGGCGATCAGCCGCGCGGCAGCAACAACGGCTGCTTCGTTGCCGGAACCGAAGGTGCCGGGCGCGGCCATGTGCGACAGTTCATGAGTGCGCCGCTGGGCGCCGAGGTGTGTGGCTGCAAGTTCAACGCGGATGGCACGACGCTGTTCCTGAACATCCAGCATCCGGGGGAGAACGGTACGGTGGAGGAACCCGAAAGCCACTGGCCGGATGGGGCGGGTCGCTTGCCACGGTCCAGCCTGATCGCGGTCAGCCGGGAGGACGGGGGGGTGATCGAGGCCTGAGACTGCGAGCCACGGCACCTTCCCTAACCCTGCAGCCGCAGTAGAATGCGCGGCTGGAGACTTGGAGGGGGTGTCTTGGGGCGAGTCACTTCACGGATTCGGGCCTTCGCTGCGAAACTCGGCCGGCGCGTCGCGTCTGTCGTCATGCTCCGCAGTGCGCCCGTGATCGACGAAGACGAGCCCAGTCTTGCGATCCAGCCCCTTCGCGATGACAGCCCCTCGGGCGAGTATGGTCACCTCTCCCGTGGCCTTGCATCAGACCTGCAACGGGTGCTGGCACGGCTGCCGGGCCTGCGCGTTGCGCGCGCGGCGCTGCCCGGAAAAGCAGGCGAGGATGCGGTGACGCTGGGGCGCCGTCGCGGGGTGCGCAACGTGCTGACCGGAACGCTCTCACCGTCTGCGGAAGGTCATGCGCTGCTGGCCATGCGCCTGGTCGATGCGAGCACCGGCCAGACCCGATGGTCGGCCCGCTTCGGCGCGATACCCGAGGAGCTGCCGGGCGCCTTCATGGCAATTGCACGCGGTGTCGCCGGGACGCTGGCCGTCGATCCAGCGGCCTGCGAGCAGCGCCTCGGCAGGCTGCGCGGCACGAGTGACGGTCACGCCTACGCAGCACTGCTCGCAGGCCTCGACTATGCCCGTCAACCCGGCCGCCAGCGTCTGCTCCACGCGCAGCGGCAGTTTCGCGCGGCACTCGAGCTGGATGCGGAGTATGCGCGTGCCTGGGCCGAGCTTGCCGCCTGCAACGCGCGGATCTATATCTATTCCATTGCGCAGATCCATCTGCGTCGGGAGGCCGACGAGGCGAGCCGCCGTGCGCTGTCGCTGCGCCCCGATCTGCCCGAAAGCCATGTCGCCGCCGGTCTGGTGCACATGATGTTCGATCGCTGGGAGCAGGCGCGCGGGCATTTCGATCAGGCCCTGGCCTTGCGCCCGAATCACTACCAGGCCCTGTATCAGTATGGTCGTGCGTGCATGCACGAAGGCGAGCATGCGCGTGCGGCGGAGCTCTACCAGCGCGCCAGCGATACCGACCCCGACGAGTATCAGGCCACGCTGCTGGCCGCTCAGGCGCTGGATCAGCTCGGCGAAGGCGACCGCGCCCTGCTGTTTGCACGGGAGGGACTGGAGCGGGCGACCCGGCATAGCCGTGTCGTCCCCGATGACGGTCGTGCCTATTCAATGGGCGCGGCCGCGATGCTGCGACTCGGCGACGAGGCAGGTGCCCGCGACTGGATCAATCGTGCACTGGCGCTGGATCCGGAGGATGTGGCCGTGCACTACAACGCTGCGTGCCTGTATGCGCGACTCGGTGAGTCGGAGCTCGCGCTTGCCTGTCTGGAACGGGTGGAGTTGCGGCGAATGGCCAATCGCGGATGGGTCGAAAACGACCCGGACCTCGCCGCCCTGCGCGGTCACCCCCGTTTTCTGCGTGTGCTCGGCGGCCTTCGCGCCTAGATCCTCAGTCGGCCCCGCGCCAAGAGCCGTCGACGACGCCTCCGAAGGGAGGGCTGGACAGCCATTGGGAATACCTGCCGCAACCTGGCGGTGAGGCGGGCCGAGGAGCCTGCGCCCGGGCACTCGATCGTTCAGTTCTCCCCAATTCATGGGATGTGACCCGCTCCGGGTGCGGCGTACCTTGTTTCGCACACTGACGCTGCCCGGAGACAGCAATGCGAATCAAGGTAGTTGCGGGATTGATGATGGCCGGCCTCGCGCTGTGCGTGCAGTGCTACTCGACTGTCGCGACAGCGCAGCAGCAGCAATGCACCGTGCGCTACGGCTGGACCTCCAGCGCCGGCAATGACGACACCACCGTCAACTTTGCGCTTGGGGCTACGCAGACCGTCGACCGCTCGAACATGCGCTACGTGCGCAATAACGGCGACTGGCCTGTCGAAGTGAGCATGACCGGCGTGCTGGTGCCGCAGTTTACCCTGCAGCCGGGTGATCGCAATCCAGCCCAGGGCGCATACCAGACATTGCCGCTCAGTGCGCCACCCGCGCTGGAGTCGCTGCGCTGCGTCACTCCAAGCTACAATACGGCCAGCCAGCTGATCGCCGCATTCCAGGCAACCGGACAGTCAGTCAACGCGATCGCCACCGGCCTCAAAGACCTCATGGGCCTGGGCGGCGCGGAGGTCTTCAGTGCGTTGCGCAGCGCGAATTTCGGCATCAACCAGGCAACCTCCGCAGTCCGGCAGGCGTTCAATGCCAGCGGCCAGCAGGTCGCAGCATGGCTGATCGAAAGCGGCGTGCCGATCGGCGAGATCGGCCAGGCGCTGCGCAGTGCATTCAATGCCTCGGCCCAGCAGGTGGCGCAGTGGCTCGATGCGGCCGGGCAGAGCCGCGCCGACATCGCGCGTGCCCTGACCAGCGTGGCGCAGTTCACCCCGCAGCAGGTCATCGGCGCACTGCGAACCGTGACCAGCGCGACGGCCGAGCAGGTCGTGGCGGTACTCAAGCAGATCGACAGGATCTTCACATCCCAGTCCTGCAGCCCAACCGACTGCAGCCAGCCCGCGCAGTGGCTGCAGGCCGCCGGCTTCACCGCCGAACAGACACTTGCGGCGCTGCGGGTGCATTTCAATGTGACGCGCGATCGGGCAGAGCAGCTTGCCCAGACCGTCTTCGGACTCGCTGGCGAGGCGGTTCAGCAAGTGCTGGCGCTGGCGGGCTACCTTGGTCAGATGCAGGTACAGATGGGTGACACAATGCAGGTAATGGTGGCCCAAACGAAGAAAGGCGTTGCGGAGGTACAGGCCAGCACCATCGACATCTCGTACATTATCCACGGTGACTATCGACAGTGCGGCGTACACCCGTCGGCCTATCAGGGCGACAGGCTCTTCGCGGGGGGCAACCCTGTTCGCCTGCAGAACACCGGGCAGCCGTTTCCGCTGACGGTGTCGGGCAGCGCCGGACTGATTGCCCCCGGGGTCAGCCTTCAGGGGTTGCCGCCGGGCGCGCAGGTTTCGGTGATCGCCCAGGTGCCGTGCCTGCAGAGCCTGTCCCATCTCGTGCTGCAGGTCACGATACCGAGCAGAGTGCAGAGCAACAGTACGGGCATCGGACGCGTTGAAGTGGGCGGGCAGGTCGGCGCAACCTTTCCCTGGGTGATCGGGCCGATCCTGACCCTGGGTCCGGCGCAGGGCGCTGTTGCGCCCAGCGGCCCGACGCGTGCATCGGCAGCGCCCGCCGTCACCTTGCTGCCCGGTCAGCCGGTATCGCCGGCCAATGGCACCCAGTGTGTCGGCACCGGTGGGCTGCAGCCGCAGGTCACCCTCGACTGGCGAGCGGACCCGGGTGCACAGCAGCTTCCTGATGGCAGCCACGAGGTCCGCTACGAGGTACAGATGCGCAACGCCGGCATGGGCGGGTTCTGCCCGGACAACAATCCTCAATCGCTTGCCGATCCATCGACGTGCAGCTACTCACTGCAGAACTCGCTGTCCGAGACGTTCATCGCCGCATTCGAGGCGTCGATGGAATGGCGGGTGCGACCGGTGTTGCGCCAGGCATCCTCGCCCTGGCCGGGGCAGCGTTCTGTCCAGGAAGGACCATGGTCAGGCTGGCAGGCCTTCACCGTGATCCCCAACGCGACCCAGCCGCCACTGCAGAGCGCACCGAACGACGGCTTCCAGGTGAACTTCATGCGTGGCACCGCCGCCCAGACAGTGCGGGTGGAGTGGGATGACGTCGCCTGCGAAGGCGCAAGCTATCAGGTGGAAGTGGGGCGGCGGCAAAACTCGAACGAGGCGCCCACGCAATCCCAGTTCTTCCGCCGTGTCACCGACCAGTTCGTCGATATTCGCATCGAACCGGGCTACGAGTACCTCTGGCGTGTGAGCCGGAGCGGCAGCAACAACTGGTCCGTATACCGACGCATCGTGGCCAACTAGGGCGCGGCCGTGCGCGTGGAGTGCCGCCTCCGCACCACAGACCACCACACCAGCGCACCGATCGCCCCCAGGACCAGCAGGCTTGCGCCATGGATGGCCAATGCCGCCAGCCCCTCGCGGGTGAATTGTCCGTCGATCACCAGATCGACCTGGCGCTGACGCACCCACGTGGCGCGACGCAGGTCCCAGGCGTGGAAGCTCGTCCCGACCAGTGCGGCGGCGACGCCGCCGACCAGCACGGTCTTCTGCGCGTTGTACCCGGGCAGGGTGCGCAGCAGCATCCATGCGGGCACGCCGGCCGTAGCGGTCAACGCGTACGCCCAAGGCAGCGTCTGCAGGAAGGCAATGATGTTGAAGCCATGCGGAGATACCGCCCAGATGACGCTGGGCAGCACGGGCGCCAGCCCAAACCCGCCCAGCACCCGGAGCGGCGTCATGGGCTCAAGACCCTTTGGAAGCGAAGGGTGCCTCCGGCAGGCCGTCCAGGCAGCCCCGCAGCCGGGCCAGGCGTTCCCTGCGCAGATCCGGGGTGTACGCCACCGCCTGGCCGCGACCCCACACCGGCGCCGGCCAGGCGTCGTCGCCGACATGACGCGCGATGATGTGTATGTGCAGTTGTGCCACCACATTGCCCAGCGCGGCGATGTTCATCTTGTCGGCGGAAAAGGCGTCGGCCATGCGGCGCGCCACTTCGCACGCCAGATCGAGCACCTCGCCGCGCCGCCCTGTCGGCAGGTCGAACAGCTCGCGCAGACCTGGAATGGCAGGCACAAGAATGACCCAGGGAAAGCGGCTGTCGTCCATCAGCAGCAGCCGGCAATCGCCCAGTGTCGCCACAGGCAGGGTGTCGCGCGCGAGTACGGGATCGAGCTTGAAGTCCATACTTGTGATTCGACCTCGGCGGCGTGTAGGGTGACGATTTCCGGGGCGTAACGCCACGTTCATCCTCAGGAGTTTATGCTTGAATATCAAGACAACGCTGGCGGCCACGCTGGCCATGCTGCTGGCCATGACGCTGATTCCCGCGAACGCGCAGGACGAAGATGCCGTGGCCGACGGCCGCGAGGTATCCATCGAATATACGCTTACGCTCGACGACGGCACCTTGGCCGACAGCAATGTCGGCGAAGCCCCGTACACCTACGTACAGGGCCAGCAGCAGATGCTCGCCGCGCTGGAAGCTGCACTCGTGGGCCTGGTAGCAGGCGATACACGCGAAGTGCGGCTCAGCGCGGAGGAAGGCTACGGCCTGGTCGACCCGGAGATGTTCCAGGAGGTGCCGCTGGACGCCATTCCCGAGGAAGGCCGGCAGGTCGGTGAGATGCTTGTCGGTGCCGATCCCAGTGGTCAGCCGTTCCAGGTCCGCGTCGCCGAGGTCCGCGATGATGTGGTGGTGGTGGATTTCAATCATCCGCTGGCAGGCCAGACACTGAATTTCGCAGTGAAAGTGCTGGCGGTGAACTAAAACGCGTGCGTGCTGCAGCGCGCAATCTCTGCTGCAGGCCAGTGAACTCGAACAGTGCGACCAGCCCATGGGTACTCTCGCCGTGGTCGAGCCGCAGGATCAGTACATGCGCACCCTGCGCCAGTTCGAACTGCAGTCGCCCACCAGCCTGATCCGAATGTGGTCGCCACCCTTACGCGCAGCGACGACATGATCTATCTGGGCGAAGAGCGGGACGGCTACCTGGCGGTGGAAACCAGCCACGGCGGCGGCTGGGTCAGGAAGCTGCTCGTCGGGTTTTGACTTGCGGCGCCGTGGTCAGTCGCGGCGCGTCGGGAGTGGACACGCATGGCTGCGCTCGAGCAGCGCTATCGATCGATGCGGCGGGCCACGCTGGTGGCCGGAGCGACCAATGTCGTACTGGCCAGCGTGCAACTGGCCGGCGGCGTGTGGGCAAACTCCCAGGCGCTGATCGCGGATGGTCTGCATACGCTCTCGGATCTGTTTGGCGATGCCGTAGTGCTGCTGGCGTCGCGGCAGGCCAGCGTGGCACCCGACGAAGCGCACCCCTATGGTCACGGTCGCATCGAGACGCTTGCCACGGTCTTTGTCGCGCTGCTGCTGCTCGCGGTCGCAGCGGGCCTGATGTTCGAAGCTGCCGGTCGCCTGTTCTCCTCCGAGCCCCTGCCTTCGCCCCATCCACTGGCGTTGCTGTTTGCCGTCGCCGGCATCCTTGCCAAGGAAAGCCTGTTTCGTTACACGCGTCGTGTTGCAAGGCAGGTGCGTTCGGATCTGCTGCACGCCAATGCCTGGCACCAGCGCTCCGATGTTGCCTCGTCGCTGGTAGTGCTGGTGGGCGTCGCCGGCGCGCTTGCGGGCCTTACCTATCTCGATGCGCTCGCGGCCGCCGTTGTCGGCGGCATGATTTCCGTGATTGGTGTGCGTCTGATGCGCGGCAGTCTCGCCGAATTGATCGATCGCGGGCTCGCGCGTGACCGGCTCGCACGCTTGCGTGAGGCGATCCGAGGCGTCGACGGCGTGCACGATCTGCATCTGCTGCGTACCCG
This sequence comes from uncultured Woeseiaceae bacterium, assembly GCA_964384925.1. GTDB lineage: Bacteria > Pseudomonadota > Gammaproteobacteria > Steroidobacterales > PWYM01 > PWYM01. The sequence goes on along the minus strand of CAYLNP010000032.1, from coordinate 6,908 downwards.
TCGTATGGGTGACCATGCGCTCGTGGATGTCCACGTGCAGCTGGCGCCCCGGATCAGCCTGTCGGAGGCTCACTACATCAGTGAGCAGGTACGTGCGCGCCTGATTGCCGCCGACGAGGAGGTCAGCGATGTCACCGTGCACGTCGACCCCGAAGCGGACGACGCGATGGATGCGCTCAATCTGCGGCTGCCGACTCGCCAGCAGATCCTTCAGGCCCTGAATGAGCACTGGCAGGAGATCGACGCGTCCGCGGAGATCCTCCGGGTGGATCTGCACTATCTGGGCGGGCGCGTGTACGTGGAGATCTATCTTCCCGCGACACTGGCCGAAGATTCAGCTTCCGCTGCAGCGTTGGTGCATCGGCTGCGTGAGGCGAGCACGAAGCTTGCGTACGTGGCCAATGTTGCGGTCTGGTCTTTGTCCCCGGGTCAATAGGCTGGTCAGCCCCCGGCCGCCCAATCGCACAGCCGGTCGATGCCGGCGCATGTCGGATTGCAGTGGCGCGATAGAAAGTCATCGTCGGGCAGCGTGCCGGGGGGCATCGATGCCAGCGCCGCCATCGCTTTGGCGCCGTCGAAGTCCACGCAGGCGATGCGCACCGAAAGCTCCTGCTCGGGTCGTCCGAATGCGGTGCCCGGCAGAAACGCCACACCGGCCTGCTCGAGTGCCAGTTCGCAGAACTCTGCGCTGGTGTGCACGCCCCGTCTCGCAAGCTGCTCGCGCAACGGTGTGAAGTTCGGAAACACATAGAAGCCACCGCGCGGCTCGGTGAGTTCCGCGCCCACCGCCACGAGGCGCTTCCACGCATAGTGCATCAGGGAGGCGAGAATTCGCCGGGCGCCGTCAAGATACGCGTCCATCTCGGCGCTTTCCTCGAAGCCGCGGATTGCGGCGTACTGGATCGGGGCTGCGGTGGACGTGTAGGTCTCGCTGGCCACGGCAGCCATGGTATCGACCAGCCACTTCAGCGTGTCCGGGAACGCAAATGCCCCCAGGCGCCATCCCCCGGCGCCGGCCCACTTCGAAAGTCCGTTGCTGATGATCGTGCCTTCCGGATAATAGCGCGCGATCGATACGTGGTTGTCCGCGAAGTTCAATCCGCTGTAGATCTCGTCGGAGAGCAGCAGCACGCGATAGCGACGCGCGACCTCGGCGATGGCCTCGAGCTGCTCGGCGGGGTAGGTGGTGCCGGTGGGGTTACCGGGATAGTTCAGGATCAGCAGGCGGGGTCGCTCGGGGTCCGCGGCGCACAGTCGTTCCAGTGCCTGAGGCGTGACACCCAGACCCGACTCGATCTGCGTGGGCAGCCAGCGCAGGTGGCGGCCGATGATCTGCGCCTGGGGTGCATAGGACACCCAGCTGGGCGCCGGGATGACGAGATCCCCGTAGTACACCAGCTGGACCAGAAACATCAGCTCCTTGGTGCCGGGGCCGACGAGCACATGGTCGGGGTGATACTCGAGCCCCTCGGTGCGTCGGTAGTAATCGACGATCGCCTGACGCAGCGCCGGCAGTCCTTTTACAGGGAGATAGTCCTTCTCTGCGGCGTGCTCGCGCAGCGACTGCACCATCAGTTCGGGCACCGGAAAAGGCGACTGACCCAGGCCCAGACGCACGACATCCATCCCCTGCCTGCGCAATGCGCTGCTGCGCTCGTTGATCGCGAGCGTCGCGGAGTTCTGCAGGCCGCGTACGTTCAGGTTCAGATGGACCTGCGGGGAGAAGCGGGGCTGTGAGCTCATGTACGGTCCGTGCGCCGATGGTCGCCTTCCGAGTCTATCATCCTCACATGCGGCGACCGGCCGGATACGGTGCCCGTCGGCACAGCGCCGTGCCCACTCAGTCGGCCGCAGCGGTATCGCGTCCAGGCTGCAGCACCGAGCTCAGGAAGGCCTGCGTGCGCGCCTCGACAGGTTGGCCGAGGAGTTGCGCTGGCGGGCCCTGTTCGACCACGCGACCGCCGTCCATGAAGACAATGCGATCGGCGATCTCTGCGGCGAACTGCATCTCGTGGGTGACCAGCAGCATGGTCATCTCCGAACGCTCCGCCAGGTTGCGCAGCACGCTCAGGACCTCGCCGACCATTTCGGGATCCAGCGCGGAGGTCACCTCGTCGAACAGCATCACCGCCGGCTCCATCGCCAGTGCGCGCGCGATGGCCACACGCTGCTTCTGGCCACCGGAGAGCTGTTCCGGCGCGCTGTCGGCCTTGTCGGCCAGACCGACCTGTTCGAGCAGCGCCCGGCCCTGGGCTTCAGCCTGCGCGCGCGGCACACCCAGCACATCGACAGGTGCGCAGCAGACATTCTCCAGCGCGCTCATGTGCGGAAACAGATTGAAGTGCTGGAACACCATGCCGGCATGCAGACGCAGTCGTCGCAGGGTTTTCTCCTGCGGACGATCTGCACCGTCCCACAAAGTCTCGCCGAGCAGCTGTACGCGACCCCGCTGGATGTCCTCCAGCGCCATGGCGATGCGCAGCACGGTGGACTTGCCGGAACCAGACGGTCCGATAATGGCGAGCTTTTCACCGCGCGGCACGGACAGATCAAAGGCGTCGAGGACCTTGAGGTCTCCATAGCGCTTCTCGACGTCCGTGAATTCCAGTGCAGTTGTCATGCGTGCCTCGCTTGCCGGCCGTAGCGGGCTTCCAGACGCCGCACCAGCTGCGAGGCGGTGAGGCTCAGAACAAGAAACATCACCCCGACCAGCGTCAGCGGCTCGAGGTAGCGAAACGATTCGGCACCGGCGATCTTGGCCACCTGCAGTACCTCCATGACCGTGATGGCGGAGAGCAGCGGCGTGTCCTTGAACATCGCGATCAGATAGTTGCCGAGCGCCGGAATCACCGGAGGGATGGCCTGCGGCAGAATGATTCGCCGCCAGCGTGCACCGGCCGGGTAGCCCAGTGAGGCGGCGGCCTCCCATTGTCCGCGCGGCACGGCGTTGATGCCGGCACGATAGACCTCGGCGCAGTAGGCGGCGTAGTGGACGCCCAGTGCCAGCACGCCGGTGACCAGCGGCGAAAGGGTGACACCCAGGCCGGGCATCACGTAGAACAGGAAATACAGCTGAATCAGCAACGGGGTGCTGCGTACGAACTCGATGAAGTGCCGCGCCGCGCCGCCGATCCATCGGCCACCGGCGTGGCGAAGCACCGCCAGCACCAGCCCCAGACTCAGGGCCAGCAGCATGCCCAGCAAAGTCGCCTGCAGTGTGATCACCAGGCCCGAGAGCAGGCCCGGCAGTGTCTCAAGCGCGTAGCTCCAGTCGAAGTTCATGACAGGCTCCCGCCGTGGTCACGACCGCGCGCCAGGTGGCGCTCCAGCCGGCCCATGCCATGCGTGATCAGGCGCGCGGCGAGGTAGTACAGCAGCAGCACGAGCAGGAAGATTTCGACCGTGCGCAGCGTTTCGGCACGCAGCATCTGCGCACGGAAGGTCAGGTCGCTGAGCGTGATCATCGATACCAGTGCCGTGTTCTTCAGCAGCTCGATGAGCAGGTTGCCGGTCGGCGGCACCATCGCCAGTGCGGCCTGCGGGAAGATCACGCGGCGCAGGGTGCCGGCACGACCGTAGCCCAGCGACGCGGCGGCCTCCCATTGTCCCCGGGGCACGGCGCCGATCGCCCCACGCACGACCTCTGCGCCGTACGCGCCGGTGTTCAGGCCCAGCACAAGAATGGCGGTGAGAAACGCGCCGAGGTTGATGCCCATCAGCGGCAGCGCGAAGAAGAACCAGAACAGCTGCACAAGCGCGGAGGTGCCGCGAAAGACTTCCACATAGGTAGCGGCGAGCCAGTTCACCGGGCGGGGTGCGAACTCGCGTGCCAGGCCTGCGATCACCGCGCAGGTCAGACCAAGGGCTGCGGCCACCACGGTGATCTGCAGCGTCAGGCGCAGACCCTCCAGCAGGGCCGGAAGCAGCGCGAGCAGGTTGCTCATCGGCTCAGTCGTCCCCCGGCGCGGTACACAGTGCGCTGGCCGTGGCCTCGCCGGGCAGCTCGGCGGCGGTGAAACCGAAGGGCGCCACCAGCTCGAGGTGCTGGCGCGAGCCCACGAAACCGGCCAGCTGCTCGTTGAGCAACTCGGTGAGCGCCACGTCTTCGCGGCGCAGCGCAAAGGCACCGTAACCACGCACCGTCTGGCCATCGATCACCGGATCAGTGAACGGGTCGGCACGCTGCGTTCGCGTTCTCCCCGCGCGGGCGAGCAGATCCTGAACGGTCAGGGCAGTGCCGGCATAGGCGTCTATGCGTCCTGCCTCGACCGCGGCCAGTGCGCTCGGCGGATCCGGTACGATCACCAGGCGAGCTTCATCGAGATTCAGTGCTCTGGCGTAGCGCAACTGGATCGCACCGCTGACAACGCCCAGGCGCGCCTCAGGATGCTCGACGACATCGGCGTAGCTGTGCAGCGCCAGCGGATTGCCCTCGCTTACCAGAAAGGCCTCGCCGATCCCGTAGGTGGGGTTGGAGAAGGCGACCTCCAGGCAGCGTTCGGGCGTGACGTACATACCGGCCGCGATGACATCGAAACGCCCGGCCTGCAGCCCGGGAATCAGCGAGCCGAATTCCGTGAGCACGCCTTCGATGCGTGGCACGCCCAGCAGGCCAAAGACGACGCGGGCGATTTCCGGGGCCTCACCGGTCAGACGACCAGCCGACGAATCCTGATACGCGAACGGTGCTTCATTGGCATAGCCCACGCGTACCACACCGCTTTGGCGAATACGCTCCAGCGTCGGCAGGTCACCGGAGTCGGCCCCGGCACCGAGCCAGCCGCGCGGTGCCAGCCACGCGGCCAGCAGCGCCAGCAGAATCCAGAACCCGGCCCCACGGAGCCTTTGCAGCGGCGTGGCCGTACTCACGCCTGCGGCAGGCGCAGCGCAGCGGGCGGACGGCGATTGGCGATGAACTGCGGTCTCGGGCGCAGTCCGCAGGTCGGCTTGCCCAGCGTGTTCTCGACGCTGTTGTAGACCGCGAAAATGTTCGAGCGCGGCTGCGGCGAGATGTTGGAACTCGAGCCGTGCATGGTATTGCAGTCGAAGAACACCACGCTGCCGGCGACACCGGTAAAGGCTTCGATGCCGCCCTGGTCCACCAGGCGGGTCAGCTGTCCGTCGTCGGGGACGCCGTACTCCTGGCGCCGCAACGACTGCTGGTAATGATCTTCCGGCGTTTCGCCCACGCAGGCGATGAAGCTCTGGTGCGATCCGGGGATCAACAGCAGCGGGCCGTTGTGCGCGGTGTTATCCGAAAGGCTGACAGAGCACGACAGTGCACGCATACGCGGCATGCCGTCCTCGACATGCCAGGTCTCGAAGTCCGAGTGCCAGTAGAACTCCTTACCGCGGAACCCCGGCTTGTAGTTGATGCGGCTCTGGTGCAGATAGACATCACCGCCGAGGATCTGCCTGGCCACACCTAGCAGCCGGGGGTCGCGGAACAGGCCCAGCAGTGGTTCACTGAACTCGTGCGCCGCGAAGATCGAACGCACCGCGCCGCTGCCAGGCTCGGCGATGACGCGCGCATCACCCGAGGCGGCGTACGCATTGCGCAGACGCGCAAGCTCTGCGGAAAAGCCCGCGACCTCCTGCGCATCGAGCAGGGCCGGCACGATCAGGTAGCCTCGGCGTTCGTAGCTGGCCAGCGCCTGCTCATCAAGGGGGCCATCACCGGCGGCGCCCCATACCACGGGGTCGAGTCTGTTCAGGCGGGCGGGACGCGGCGCCACCCTGGAAGGGTAGCGGTCCGGCAGTGATTCCAGCGGTGTTGCGGTGTTGCTGTTCATCGACTCGATTCGGTTGGTTGGGTGAATGTCAGGACGGCGGCGCGGCTGTCACGAGGCGGCCGCCGCCACGGCAGGTGCTTCATCGCTCGCAGGGTAGGCACCATCGGCACCGTGAACTTCCTGGCCGGTGACGGGCGGATTGAACACGCAGACCATGCGCATCTGCGAGCGCGCGCGCAGGATGTGTTCGTCGTGCTGATCAAGCGCATACACGGTGCCTGGCTTGATCTGGTGACGCACGCCGTCTGCGGTGGTTTCGACCTCGCCTTCGCCCTCGATGCAGTAGACCGCCTCCAGGTGATTGCGATAGCACATGGGCAGCTCTGCGCCGGCCTCGATGAGTGTGTCGTGCAGGGAAAACCCCATGCCTTCGCTTTTCAGCAGCAGGCGACGGCTGGTCCAGCCCTTGCTGACGACCTCGCGATCGCTGCCCAGCGTGCCTTTGAGTGTTTTTACGATCATGTCTTTGCTCCTTGCGCAGGGTGCGTCCCTGACAGGTCGATGCATCGATCCATCGGCACTATTCAGGCGACCTTGCGTCCGGGTGCGGCCTTGCCTGCAACCTTTTTCACAGCCGTCTCCATGATGCGAAGGCCCGCCTCCAGGTCCGCATCGGCGATGGTCAGTGGCGGCAGCAGCTTGAGTACCTGATCATCCACCCCAGCTGTCTCGATGATCAGTCCGTTTGCGAACGCTTCGCGTGACACCTGGGCGGCGAGTGTTCGGTCTGCAAACTCGATACCCTGGATCAGCCCGCGGCCGCGGGCAACGGCCTCCACCGGAATGGCCTCGACCAGTGCCGCCAGGCGTGCCTCTATCAGCGCGGCCTTGCGCGCAGCGTCGCGCTCGAGCTGGTCATCGGCCCAGAAATCCAGCGCAGCGGTTGCCGTCACGAATGCGGGGTTGTGTCCGCGGAACGTGCCGTTGTGCTCACCGGGCTCCCAGACGTCGAGTTCCGGGCGCATCAGCGTGACCGCCAGCGGCAGTCCGAAGCCGCTCAGGGACTTCGACAGACAGATGATGTCAGGCTGGATGCCGGCGGCCTCGAAGCTGAAGAACGGCCCGGTGCGACCGCAGCCGACCTGGATGTCGTCGACGATCAGCAGCACGTCGTGG
>CAYLNP010000031.1:0-18397 GCA_964384925.1 uncultured Woeseiaceae bacterium | reverse complement strand
TGCAAGGCCGAGACCGGGCTCGAGCCACCGGCGACCCCTGAGTTTCCGCGCTGGCTAAAGGCAGCGGGTCAGGCTGCGCCGAAAATGAAGCTGGCGAGCTAGGCGGATACAGAGGTCTTCGGGCACAGGCGCTGGGGTCGTCTGCGCCCGGAGCTGCTCTGCGAGATCAACCCGCCGGCTTGACGGTACCTAGAAACGCAGCGAGCAGAAGGGCGATGTACAGGGCCACGACGAAGCGGATCGTCGCATCGATCCCCGACGATATGCGGGCCTCCAGCGGCGGGCTGCTGCCGTGTTCGGCAAGTTCCGCGAAGCCTGCGCCCACGGGTTTGAACGCATAGTCGATGCCGAACGCCAGCAGGCAGATGACACCGTACAGTGCGAGCTTGCCGCTCAGCCATGGGGTGGACGCCAGCGCATCGGTCCACATTCCCAATGAAGCGGTCGTGAGCATGACCGTGGCAAGCAGCAGCAGCCATGCAGAGACAAGTCGGTGCAGAAGCGCCGACGCAGGATTGCGCGCCAGCATCAGCACTGCCGCAAGCCAGACGCCGGCAGTGGCCCAGGTAATGACAGGGAGAAGGGCAGAGTCGTGAAGCAGCCCCAGATTCCAGGCCAGCTGAACCCCGACCGGCAGCATCAGAACGAACGCCACGCGTGGCGTGAAGTCGATCTTCATCGCCATTTCGAGCAGCAGGCTGCGTTGCGCAAAGTCCAGTGCCGGATCTTTCGCGCGCCTGGCAAGCACGAACACCCCGAGGTCGGCGCCGAGCCAGAAGACGAACAGAACGATATGCACGAAAATCCACAATTCGTGAGTTTGCATGGCGCGTGGTTCCTTCAGCGTGTGGGCGCATGTTTCCACATGCTAGGGCGGCAGCTCAAGTGAAGGCGGTAGAAAAAGCCTACAGCGCAGTGCGGCGCGGCATCCTGGGCGGTCGTTTCGCGGCAGGCAGCCGGCTGACTGAGCATGAGGTCTCGGCACTGGCGGGGGTCAGTCGCACGCCCGTGCGCGAAGCGCTGAGACGGCTGCAGAGCGAAGGCCTGCTGGAATTCATCCCCAATCACGGCGCCGTGGTCGCGAACTGGAATGAAGCGGAGGTGGACGACATTTTCGAGCTTCGTGCCATGCTCGAAGCCTACGCGGTGGAGCGGGCCACCCGGCACGCCAGCGAGGACGACCTGCGCGAGCTCCATGAACTTGCTCAGGCGCAACTGGCGGCCGCCCGCTCGGGTGGAGAGAATCGGCTGGAAGACATCGCCGAACTCAACAGCCGGTTTCACGAACGTCTTCAGAAAGCGGCCAGCAGCGAGCGTTTACAACGCATGCTGGTGGCGCTGATCGAGGTGCCGCTGGTCGCCCAGACGTTTCGCAAGTATACCGACGAGCAGTTGCTGCGCAGTTCGCAGCATCATCTGGAGATCGTCCTGGCCATGGAAGCCGGCGATGCGGACGGCGCCGCCTCGATCATGCGTGCGCACGTGCTTGCCGCGAGAACCGCCTTCTATCGCGCGACGGGCCGCGAAGGCCCTGCACGATCTGCCGCATCCTGAGGCTTGAGTGTCAGCGCGCCGCGACCGGCTGCGCGCTGGCGTATTCAGCGCGCTGACGGGCGAACTCGCCGCCAATCTGGTCCGCTGCCCGCCGCATCCGGGGTACGAAGCGTTCGACCGCGGCGGGTTGGGGGAGCGCGGTACTGGAGAAGCGCACTGTAAGCGCCGCCATCAGTCTGCCTTCGGATGTAATCGGCACCGAGAAAGTGGTCAGGTCCGATACCCGGCGAGGTCTGGTGTGGATGGCAAAACCACGCTCACGGGTTTCCAGCAGCAGCTTCTGTACCTGGACGCGATTGCGCGCGAGCTGGTCTGCGACATTCTTTGAACGCGCCAGCATATCGATCAATGCCTCACGCTGAGTCTTGTCGCAGAAGGCAAGGTATGCCAGCCCGGAGGCGCTCGCCAGCATCGGCACACGATAGCCTGGCCCATAGCGCTCGACTGCCAGGGGACTCTGGTGGTCTGTCGTCTCGCGCACGAGCATGGTGGTGCCCGAGAGAGTAGCGATCGACACCGGCCAGACGATTTCCCGGCACAACTCATAGATGAATGGTTTGGCCGTCTGCGTGATCCAGGCTTCGTCGTCGAAACCGTCCGACAGGCCTCGCACCATGATGGTGAGCCGATACTTGTCGTCACTCTCCGAGCGGTACGCGTAGCCCGCGTGGCAGAGGGTTTCGAGGATGCGATAGGTCGTCGTACGGGGCAGGTCGATCTCGTGGGCAACCTCCGAGACCGTCACACCGTCCTTCAGATTGAGAATCGTCAGGGCGTCCAGCCCACGGATCAGGGCGCGGATGGGGCGGGTAGAAGTCATGGTAGACGTATTCCTGTCAATGTCTGGAACCGGACTCGCGTGCTTCAGCACATCACAGGCGAGCGAAAATGTCCACAGGGTGAACAGTGACGTGCGCCCGTGCAGCCTCTGGTGGATCGTTGTACGATCTGGGCGCGAAATTGGATGTACGCCCGCAGTCACAGGAGTAGCGGCCATTTCTGTTGCAGACGCCACACAGCCCCTGCGCGTGCCGGTCCAGCAGGACCTGGAGGCTACCCGCGCGCTGCGCGCAGGCTTGGGCGCCTTCGCCACAGGCGTGACCATCATTACCGCTTTCGAGGCGGAAAAGCCTGTCGGCATCACCGTGAACTCCTTCGCCTCGGTGTCGCTCGATCCCCCGCTGATCCTGTGGAGCGTCGCGCGCGATGCCAGCTGCGCACCGGCGTTCGCACCCGGCCGGCACTTCTGCGTGCATGTGCTTGCGGCTTCACAGGAAGCACTGGCCCGTCGCTTCGCCCGCACGGGTGGCGACAAGTTCGCCGAGCTGGACTGGATGCCCAGCCAGTACGGCGCACCGCTGCTGCCCGGTTGTATCGCGGAGTATCACTGCAGCGTCAGCGCCTGCCACGGCGGCGGCGATCACATGATCATCGTCGGCCATATCGAGGCCTGGCGGACGCGAAATGGCCAGGCGCTGCTGTTTCACCGCGGCGAATTTGTCGCCTTGCCGGGAATCTCGGAAGCCTGACGCGACATCGCGTGATACTCGGGATTGGGTTGCATACCGATCGCCGAGGCCATGCGATTGCTCATGTTGAAAAAGGCCGTGACCGCAGCGACGTCCCACACCTCACGGTCAGTCAGGCCGGCCGCCCGCAGGGTTTCGCGATCTGCTTCGCCGACGACCTCGGGCGATACCGTCAGCCGCCAGGCAAATTCGAGCATGCTGCGCTGACGCTTGGTGAGCTGCGCTGCGCGGAAGTTCATGACCAGCGCCTCGCCCAGTGCGGGATCTGCCGAGAGGTGACGTACCGCCTGGCCGTGTGCCGTCAGACAGTAGTGACACCGGTTCGCGGCTGATACGACCACCGCGATCATCTCGCGCTCGAGCTTGTCCAGACCCGACTCGCCGAGCATGAGTTCGTTGTAGAACTCCATGAAGCAGCGCAATTTCTGCTCGTCGAAGCTGTAGCTGCGCAATACGTTCGGCACCAGTCCGAGCTTGTCTCGGCACTTCGCAAAGTAGGCCTGAATGTCTTGGGGGAGCGACGCGTCGTCGGGCACCGGGATGTCGAGTTCATGGACAGAATGGGTCGGGTGCATGCAAGCGTTCCTCAATAGCCTGACGTCCTGCGAAGTCTACCCCAGGCGCATGCGCTGCGCTGTGTGCGGGCATGATCATCAAGTGGCCAGACGGCGTGCTTCTGACTATCGGCCCACGGGTTGTCTGCCGTAGCATGTGATCGTCAGGCCACTATCCATGACAGTCGCGCCGCGATTCGATGCAGGGGATTCAGACATGCCAAGCGTTCTGGTGACCGGAGCCAACAGGGGACTCGGGCTGGAGTTCGTTCGCCAGTACCTTGCTGATGACTGGCAGGTCATCGCGTGTTGCAGACGCACGTCCGAACCACTTGAGGTTCTTCGTCAGGGCTCGCCGGAAGCCCTCGTGATCGACGAATTCGAGTTGACGGACCCCGCGGGACTTCAGGCGTTCGCTGATCGACTGGGGACCCGTCCTGTGGACGTTCTGATCAACAACGCGGGCACGATGGGGCGCGGAAGTTTTGCCACCGAGGGGCTGGCGCCTTTCAGGTTCGGCAGCGCCGATGTCGACGACTGGGCGAGCGTCTTTCACCTGAACGTGTTCGTGCCGATGAAGCTTTCGGAGCTGCTGGTCGAGAATGTTGCCGCCAGCCAGATGCGGCGCATTGTGACCCTGACGAGCATGCTTGGATCAATCGCCATGAACACAGTGGGTGGGCTCTACGCTTATCGTGCGAGCAAGGCGGCGGTCAATGCCATGATGCGCTCGATGGCGATCGACCTTGCCGATCGTGGCATCATAGCTATACCCCTGCACCCTGGCTGGGTCAGAACCGAGCTGGGCGGGGAGAAGGCCCAGATCGATGCGCCGGCTGCCGTGTCCGGTATGCGCGGTGTCATCGAAAGGCTCACGCCGGCTCAGGCCGGTAGTTTCCTGGCTTATGACGGGGAGACATTGCCGTGGTAATGAAACACCGCAGCACACGAGGCGTACTTCAGTACCAGGATGCTGACGGGCTCGAGCGGGGCCGGGAGGTGTTCACCATCACGGTCCACGGGGACGGGCGCCGCATTCTGCGTGCGCAGTCGGAGATCGATGAAGGTGAAGTGCTGCGCGATGTCGTCTACACGGTAGACGCGGACTGGCGGCCGGTCGAGGCCTATGTACGCCTCAGCCTCATGGATCGCTTTCAGGGCAGTGGCTGGTTTACGTTCGATGCGGGCGGTGCCAGCTGCGAAGGTGTCAATCGCTATGACGGGCAGATCTCGCAGCGCCTGGACACGCCAGCACCGCCGTTGTGCTTTGGCAGTCATCCCATTGCCGGGGATGCGTGGATGCTCACCCCGTTTGATATGGCGCGCCGCACCCAGTCGCAGCGCATCGAGCCTGCGCTGATGAGTTCGCTTGCGTTCAACGGCGCCACCGGACCCAGGCTGCACGCGATGGGTTACGGCCTGGCATTCCGTGGTGAAGAGACGCTGGATGTACCTGCCGGACGGATCGATACCTGGAAATTCGAGTTTCTGCTCGCAGGCTCCGAGGTCGACGGTCACCCGCCGTATCACGTGTGGGTGAGCGCCGATGGCGACTACATCATCGTGAAGGCGGAAGTGGGTGCGCCCAGGCACTACACCTACGTACTGACTTCGCTCGCGAGATCGTAGGTTTCAAGCGAAACCCCGCCTGGGTCTTCATGCAGGCAGTTTGACATCCGAGCGCAACGCCATGGCACGAACCACGGCGGGTCGTGCGCCGACAAGCTCGCCCCACCGCTGGATGTGCGGATAGTCGGAAAGCCCGTCCGGCAGCCGAGCCGCCGAGGTCGCAGCTATCGGATAGCCCAATGCGTCGGCCAGCGTGTATGTCTCGCCCGTCACGTAGGTATTGCCTGCGAGTTGCTTGTCGAGCACTTTGAGCAGGCGGGTGATCTGGTCATTGAAGTAGCGGATCGGAAACTCCAGCTTCTCGGGTGCCATCACGTTGAAGATGAACTGTCCGGTGAACACCGGCCCCAGATCGGAGGCGATGATGCCTGCCCACTGATATACCTGCGCGCGCTGCGCATGTGTATCTCCCAGCAGGACGCCGTTTTTGTCGGCCAGGTAAAGGGCGATGGCCATCGTGCCGTACACGGTGATGCCCGATGAGTGGTCGACGATCGTCGGCACCTTGCCCAGGGGATTGACCGCAAGATATTCCGCTGCGAGATGCTCTCCCTGCATCATGTCGACCGGGCGCAGCGTGTATTGCTCGCCGGTCTCCTCCAGCATGATGGCTGCACGCTGGCCATTTGCGGTGGGTACCCAGTACAGATCCATCATTGCGCCACACCTCTGCTCATGTCAGTTGTCGATGGCCCGGCCACGCTTGCGCGCTGCGACCGCGATACCGTCGCCGAGGAGGTTTGCCGTCACCACGGCAATCACGATTGCGCCCGCCGGTACGAACAGCATCCACGGTGCGCGAAACAGAAATTGTCGACTCTCGGCGAGCATGTTGCCCCACGTGGGATCGCCCAGAGGTGCTCCGATGCCCAGGAATGACAGGGCGCTCTCGGCGATCAGCATATCGGCAAAATGAAAGGCCAGCATGACAAGCAGTGTGGCGCGAAGGCCGGGCAGGACGTGGCCGAGGAGGATACGGAATCGGCTCACGCCGAGCATGCGCGCAGCAAGTACATAGTCGCGCTCCATGAGCGACAATGCCTCGGCATAGACCACGCGCGCGAATACTGGCCAGGTCAGAAATCCGAGCGTCAGAACCAGAGGCCAGAAGCCCTGACCGACCACCGCGATCACGCATATGGCAGCCACCAGGCCCGGAAACGCGAGTACGAGATCCACGCCCTGGCGTATCACGCCGCGCAGCCGGCCGTGACTCTCTGCCGCCAGCAGGCCGAGCAGCGTACCGATTACGGCTGCGATCAGTGTCGCGGTCAATGCGCAGGACAGTGACCAGGCAAGGCCCGCCACCGCGCGCGACCACATGTCGCGACCCAGGTTGTCGGTGCCCAGCCAATGGGCGTCGCTGCCCGGTGCCGCAAAACGGACCATGAGGTCGCCATACATGGGGTCGTGTGTCTGCACGATGTTGCTCAGCAGGGTGAGCAGCAGCAGTGCGGCGGCAAGCGCGCCACCGAGCCACAGTTCGAGCGTACCGCCCACGCGCAGGCGCGAACGTCGCAGTCGATTTTCGACACTGATGACCATGTCAGGCCGGAGCCTTCTTGAGGCGCGGGTCGAGCACGCGGAACGTCAGGTCGGTAAACAGGTTGATCAGAAACACCAGCACCGCGATCACGATCGCGATGGCCTGTACGACCGGGAAATCCAGCGTCTGGGTCGACTCGATGAGCAACCAGCCGATGCCGGGCCACGAGAAAATAATCTCGATCACCACGGTGCCGGAGACCAGGAACGCGAACTGGGTGCCGACCAGTGCCGTGGCACCGAGCAGCGCATTGGGCAAGGCGTAGCGCGAGAGCAGTTCGCGCGAGCGCACTCCGTTGGCGCGCGCAGTGCGAATATAGTCTTCGCGCATGGCTTCGGCGACATTCGCCGCAATCACGCGCGTGAGTTTGGGAATGAGAAACGCACCCAGCGAGATGGTCGGCAGAATCCAGTGCTGGACGGAGCCGTAGCCCAGCGACGGCAGCCAGCCCAGGTTCACCGCAAAAATCTGGATGGCCACGAGACCGACGACGAACCCGGGCACCCCCTGGCCGATGAACACCAGCCAGGCGGTGAAGCGTCGCGACGGGGCATCGGGGCGGTAACCCAGCCAGGCGCCCAGCGGAATCGACACGAGCAGCGTGAAGCCCATTGCCAGAAAGGTCAGCAGCAGCGTCGCCGGGAGCATCGACATGACCTTCTCCATCGCCGGCACGCCACTGGCCAGCGACTCGCCGAAGTCCAGCAGCAGTACGTTGCGCAGATAGACCAGGAACTGCTGCCAGACGGGCTTGTCGAGTCCGTACTGCACACGCAGTGATTCGATCTGCTCGATGGTCGCATCGGGTCCCGCCATGACGATCGCAGGATCGCCTGCCAGGCGCAGCATGAAGAACAACACCAGCGTCAGGCCGAACAGCAGGATCGCCAGATCGCCGAGGCGCTTTACCAGGGTTGTCGCCATCCGGGCTGTCAGCCCCGACCGAAGTTGCCGACAGCCACGTCGGTCAGCGGAATGGTGGTGGTCTTGGCTTCGGTGAAGAAGCGCAGGCTGTCGTCCATGCCGTCGCGGCCGACACCAGATTCCTTGAACCCCCCGAAGGGTGCGCGGAGTTCCCGTGTCATCGGTGTGTTCACCCAGATGGTGCCGGCACGAATATCTCTGCTGCAACGCATGACGCATCCCAGGTCTCTGGACCAGATATATGCGACCAGGCCGAAATTCGAATCGTTTGCGATGCTGATCGCCTCATCGGTCGTCTCGAAAGTCAGGAAGGTTGCAAACGGACCGAAGATCTCTTCCTGTGCGACGCGGCTGCGATTGTCGGGCGCGTACACCGCGGTGGGCAGTATGTACAGACCGCGATCAAAGCCCGGTGCCCGCTCGCCCCCGACCAGCACCTTCGCGCCATCGGCACGCGCGATGTCAGCATACGAAAGCACCCGTTCCATGTGGGCGCGATAACATAGCGGACCGATTTCGGTCGCCGCATCGAACGGATCGCCCACGCGGATATTGCGCGCCCGCGCAGCGAACTGAGTCATGAACTCTTCGGCAATCGATTTCTGTACGAGGATTCGCGAGCCGGCAAGACACTGCTGCCCGTTGTTGGCGAAGATACCTGTCAGCGCGCCGTCGAGCGCTCGGTCGAGATCGGCGTCGGCGAATATGATGTTCGCCGACTTGCCGCCCAGCTCCAGAATGGCAGGCTTGAGTGCCTTGCCTGCCGCCGACATGATCGCCTTGCCGGTTTCCGTGCCGCCGGTGAAGCCCACCATGTCGATCTCGGGATGCGAGACCAGGCTCGTTCCCGTGACCGAGCCGCGACCATTCACCAGGTTCACGACACCGGGTGGAAGCCCTGCCTCGTGCATCAGTTCCACCATCCGGTAAATCGACAGCGGCGTGAACTCGGAGGGCTTGAGCACGCAGGTATTGCCGAATGCAATGCAGGTCACCACGCGCATCGAGGCCAGCGCGAGCGGCGCGTTCCACGGCGCGATCATCGCACCGACCCCCTTCGGCTGGCGGGTGACATAGGTCAGGTATCGGCTGTCCTGGGTATAGGTTTCGCCTGCAACAGTGCTGATGACTTCACCGAAGAACTCGAAATTCTTGGCCATGCGTTCGACATGGCGCTCGATGTTGGCCAGCGTAAGGCCGGTGTTCATGGTTTCCAGAAAGCCGAGCTCCGCGCTGTTGGCGCGAAGGATGTCACGAATGGCATAAAGCACGTCCTTGCGCTGATCCACGTCCATTCGCGGCCACGGCCCATGCTCGAACGCATCTCTGGCGGAACGTACTGCCGCATCCACCTGCGCGGCATCCGCCTCGCGCAGGTGACTGATGGTCTCTTCGGTGGCGGGGTAGACGACAGGGATGTCGTATTTCGTGTCACACAGGGCAGCTTCGCCGTGGATGATGCTGGGAATGCACGCGGGGATGGCAAAACCCGCGGTCGGCGTGCCGGCGGCGTGAGCTGTCTTCAATGGAAAATCTCCTGGCCTGGCAACGGGAACTGCCGCCTGCGGGCAGCCGCCAGCAACCGTAATCGGGGCTGCCAGAATCACACAACGACATGAAATTCTAGGGTCGCAACGATTATATCTTTTGCTTTCCAGCTGTGTATACAATCCGCCGGAATTCCTCGTGCTCTGAACGACATGACGGGCACGGTCGATTTTCGATACGAACCAGGCGGGCGGTCATAGCCATGGGTCCACCTCCAGCGATGCAGCGCTTGCTGCTGCGCCTGCAGGCAGCCGAACGTGGCATCACGTTCGTTGCGTTCTGCGTCATGATCGCGATCGTCTTCGCGGATGTCGCGGTGCGCGAAGTCACTGGAAGCGGCCTGCACTGGGCGCGGCAGATAGGCGTCTACGCCAACATCTTCGTCGTGATGCTCGGCTTCGGGCTGGCCTCGGCAGAAGCTGCACACCTGAGACCCCGCTTCGCCGACAGCTGGATTCCCAGGCGTCTCGAGCGCTTCATGCCCCATGTGCAGGAGGGCCTGATGAGCCTGTTCTGCATCGGCGTTGCGGTGATCGCAGCCGGAGTCGTGCTCGAGACATTCGAGCTGCAGGAACGCTCAGTGGTGTTGCGTCTGTTGGTATGGCCAATACAGGCCGTGATTCCGCTGGCGTTTGTCATCGCCGCCTTCCGCCACGGCTGTTACGCGATCTGGCCCGCGCTTGCGCCGCAACCGCCGTCGAACCTCGAGGCTGCGGCCCCGCCGGTCGTGGCACCCTCCGTCAAGCGGGATCCACGCTGATGGAGGTAGTCGGCCTGGTTGCGATGGTACTGGCGCTGTTCATGCTGCGTCAGAACCTTGTCGTCGTGCTGGGCATGACCGCCGCGTACGCTTATCTCATCTGGGGCGATGGCGCAGTCGCAAACATCATCATCGATGCCTGGGATGCCCTGAATCGCGAAGTGCTGCTGTCGATTCCGCTGTATATCCTGGCCGGCAGCATCATGTCGCGCGGGACCATGGCGCAGCGCCTCATCCGGCTGATGCGCGCCCTCACGGCACCGATCCCCGGTGGACTGGCGATCGCCACCGTCCTGTCGTGTGCGGTATTCGCAGCGATCTCTGGCTCATCGGTGGTGACGCTGCTGGCGGTGGGATCGGTGATGTATCCGGCACTCCTGCAGGCCGGGTATTCGAAGCAGTTTGCACTGGGCTCCCTGTGCGCAGCCGGCACACTGGGCATCATCGTCCCGCCCAGCATTCCACTGATTCTCTACGGCGTGATGACGCAGACGTCGATCGCGGATCTGTTCATCGCCGGCATCGGTCCGGCGCTGCTGCTGGTTTTGCTGATGAGCGTGTATGCGGTCGCACGCAACTGGCGCCTGCGTGTGGGCAGCTGGAGCCTGCGGGAACTATGGCTGTCCCTTCGCCATGGGGTCTGGGCACTGTTCATGCCCGTGCTGATTCTTGGCGGTATCTACAGTGGCTATTTCACGGCAACCGAATCGGCGGCCGTGGCGGTGGTTTACGCGATCTTCGTCGAACTGGTGATCCACCGGGAACTGGGCCTGCGTGGCATGTACGACACGTTCGCTGAAACTACGAAGCTGCTGGGCGCGCTGTTCCCCGTGCTGATGTTCGCGCTGGCGCTCAACGTATTCCTGACCTATGAGCAGGTTCCGGAGATGATCGTACGCTGGCTGAACACCATCATCACCGACCGGGCCAGTTTCCTCATTGTCATGAATCTGTTCCTGCTGGTCATCGGCTGCGTCATGGATATCGGCTCGGCGATCCTGATCCTCTCGCCGATCCTGCAGCCTATCGCACAGGCCCAGGGGATCGATCCGGTGCATTTCGGCATCATCATGATCGTGAATCTCGAAATCGGCTACCTGACGCCGCCGCTGGGCTTGAACATCATCGTGGCCATGAGCGCGTTTCGCGAGGAGTTCTGGACCATCTGCCGGGCGGTACTGCCGTTTCTGGCCTTGATGGTCATCGGGCTTGTCGTGGTAACGTTCTGGCCAGACCTGTCACTGTTTCTGGTGCAGCGCTAGGCGCTTTCGCCGGCTGCCCGTGCAAACCTCACCCACCAAAGGAGAATC
Organism: uncultured Woeseiaceae bacterium; assembly: GCA_964384925.1. Classification (GTDB taxonomy): domain Bacteria; phylum Pseudomonadota; class Gammaproteobacteria; order Steroidobacterales; family PWYM01; genus PWYM01. The sequence goes on along the minus strand of CAYLNP010000031.1, from coordinate 7,043 downwards.
ATCATGAGCATCAAGAGCGGAGATCGCATGCCCGAGGGCAAGTTCGGCATCATGGGTGCCAATGGACCGGAGAGCATTTCCACCGATGCGCTGTTCAACGGCCGTCGCGTGGTCCTGTTCTCGGTACCCGGTGCGTTCACACCAACCTGTTCTGCCAAGCACCTGCCGGGTTTCGTCGATCACGCCGACGCCCTCAAGGCCAAAGGTGTGGATACGATTGCGTGCATTGCCGTGAACGACACCTTCGTCATGGATGCATGGGGCAAGAGCGCCGGCTGTGGCGACAGGGTGATGATGCTTGCTGACGGCAACGCAGACTACACCAGGAAACTGGGGCTGGAACTCGATGCCAGCGGCTTTGGTATGGGCACCAGAGGACAGCGCTTCTCGCTGATCGTCAATGACGGTGTGGTCGAACAGGTCAACATCGAAGGCCCGGGCGAATTCAAGGTCAGTTCCGCCGAACACGCGCTCGGCCAGCTCTAGCATCGAGGTCACGTCAATGGACCCGCAATGGCTGGTGCTCGCCCACCTTCTCCTGTTCGTGTACTGGCTCGGGGGCGATCTTGGGGTGTTCTACTCGAGCCGCTTCGTCACCAACGCGAAGCTCGGTACGGAAGCGCGTGCCACCGCGGCGCACATCATGCTGGCCGTGGATCTGGCGCCGCGGATCTGCATGATCCTTATCCTGCCGGTCGGTCTGACCCTGGCCGCCATGGTCTGGGGGCTGGATCTTTCGGCACTGATGCTGAGCCTGATCTGGGTGGGCTGTCTGGTTTGGCTGGTGCTGGCCGTGTCGATCTACCTGCGCGAGGGTTCGGCGCTGGCACACCTGCTGGCGCGCGTCGACCAGGCGATCCGATGGTTCGTCATCGTCGTTGTGGGGGGCGTGGGGCTGTGGTCTGTGCTTGGCAACGGGCCGCTTGCAGGGCAGTTCTGGCTCGCTGCCAAGATGCTGATCTTCGCGCTGCTGGTGATCTGCGGTCTGGGCATCCGTGCGGTGCTCAAGCCGTTCGGTCCGGCGTTCGGGAAGCTCATGCGCGAAGGCTCGTCGGCTGCCGTGGAAGCAGACCTTGGTCGCTCCGTGGCGCGCGCCCGTCCGCTGGTGCTGATGATCTGGGCCGGACTCGTCCTTGCCGCAGGCCTGGGATTGTTCAAGCCGGTGCTCGCCTAGCGCCCGGTCGTGTGTTCGGTCCAGGGCGCCGGTTCGCTGCCGGGGCGGTGCAGGCCCGTCATGACCAGCGCGGGCACCGTGAGCAAGGTCGCCAGACTCATCAGCAGAATCGTCACCAGCGCCTGGCCGCCATAGAGCAGGCCGGCGAGCATCGCGAAACCGGCACCCAGCAGCAGGCCGATGCTGCTGGACAGCCCCGCCGCGGTGCCGGCCAGCGCAGGCTGGTCACTGACGGCACCTGCCAGCCCCTGCGGACCGATGATGCCGTTGCAGGCCATCAGGATCCCGAGCGGCAGCAGCAGCGTCCACAGCGTCACGCCCTGGATGGCGATGAGGACTGGCAGGAGCACGGCCACGACACAGGCCACGATGATGCCCTGGCGCAACGTGCGACCGATGCCCAGTCGCCGGATCATCAGACCACCCAGGGCCGCGCCGCCGATATAGGTGATCGACAGCACTCCCCAGATCAGCCCGAAAGATTCGGGTCCCAGCGCAAGCTCGCGTTCGAAAATCGCCGCCCCGGTGGCCAGAAACGCGAAGAAGGCACCGTTGCAGAAGCCGAACACCAACGTGTAGCCCATGAATGCCCTGTGCCGGAACAGTCGCGCGTAACTGTGCAGCATATCGGTCACGGCAAAACGTGCCGGCGGGGGACCCTGCCGGGTCTCCGGCATGCGCAGAAGCACCCACACCAGCACCAGCACGCCCATCAGGGCGGTGAGCAGAAATATCGATTGCCAGCCGAACTTCGATGCCAGCCCGCCCCCCACCATGGGTGCAAGCACGGGCGATACGCCCATGACGGCGCTGATCCAGGCCATGGCTTCGCTGCCGTCGCGACCGGTACGGGTATCGCGCACCACGGCGCGCGCCGCGACCGTGCCGACGCTCACTCCCAGGGCCTGGACAAAACGCCCGAGCAGCAGCAGCCAGATGCTTGGTGCGAACGCACACACGAGACTCGCCACCACGAACACACCGAAACCACCCAGCAGCACAGGTCGTCTGCCGAAGCGATCACACAGCAGACCATGCACGGGCTGGGCGACTGTCAGTCCGATCAGGTAACTCGATACGAGCAGGGCGGCCATCGTCCCGGACGTGCCGAGGTCGCGCGCCAGCAGAGCCAGCACGGGCACAAGAACGGCCATGCCGAACGGCGAAAGACCGCTTGCCAGACCCAGGAGAAGAAGCGACGGCGCAGGTCGCTGCACGATGATGACGCGATCGTCAGCTCAGCGCCGCTTCCAGTTCGGGGATGATCTGGAACAGATCACCGACCAGGCCGATATCGGCCACCTCGAAAATCGGCGCCTCGCCGTCCTTGTTGATGGCCACGATGGTGCCGGCGTCCTTGATGCCGGTGAGGTGCTGGATGGCGCCGGAGATGCCGATGGCGATATACAGCTCGGGCGCGATGATCTTGCCGGTCTGTCCAACCTGCAGCTCGTTGGGCACGTAGCCTGCATCGACGGCCGCGCGGCTGGCGCCCACCGCAGCGCCGATCTTGTCGGCAAATTCGAAGATCACCGCAAACTTCTCGGCGCTGCCCAGCGCGCGGCCACCGGAAACGACTCGCGCGGCGCTCTGCAGGTCGGGTCGATCGCTGGAGCCACCACGCAATTCGACAAACCGCGTGTGCGCCGGCAGTTCGGCGTCGACGCTGACGGCCTCGATGCTCGCTGCGCCACCCTCGGCCGCGGCCTGGTAGGAGGCCACCCGAACGGTGGCCACCAGGGTTCTGTCGGCTGGCGCCTCGACCGTGATGAGCGCGTTGCCCGCATAAATCGGCCTTCGGAACAGGTGGGCACCCTGAACCTCCATGATGTCGGAGAGCTGGCCGACTCCCAGCAGCGCTGCGATGCGCGGCATCAGGTCCTTGCCGAACGTCGTCGAGGGACCCAGAACGTGGGTGTAGTCGGCGGCCAGCCGGGCCGCCTGGGGTGCCAGCACGGCGGCCAGTGGATGCTCGTTGGCCGCGTTGTCGATCTGCAGCACGCGCGTCACGCCCGACAGCGCAGCAGCCTGCGTTGCCACGGCGTGGCCGTCGGCGGCGAACACCGCGATATCGATGCTGTCTGCCTTGAAGTCCAGGGCACAGGTGAGCGTCTTGGCCGTCGCCGCATTCAGTGAGGTGCCGTCATGTTCGGCAATGATCAGAATCTTGCTCATCAAAACAGTCCCTTGTCCTTGAGTGCCTTCACCAGCCCAGCCACATCCTCGACCATGATGCCTTTCTGACGCGGCTCTGGGGGCGCAAAGTGCGTGATTTTGAAGCCTGCTTCCGCGGCCACACCAAGGTCCACCAGAGTCACGGTGTCGAGAGGCTTTTTCTTGGCTTTCATGATGTCCGGCAGCTTCACGTAGCGCGGTTCATTGAGCCTCAGATCGGTGGTGACCACTGCGGGCAGATCCACCTCGATGACCTGCAGGCCGGCATCGACCTCACGGGTGACCTTGGCCTTGCCATCGGCAATTTCGAGCTTGGAGGCGAACGTGGCCTGCGGGCGATCCCACAGCGCTGCCAGCATCTGTCCCGTCTGGCTGTTGTCATCGTCGATCGCCTGCTTGCCGAGAATGACCAGCTCCGGGGATTCACGCTCGATGAGTTTGAGCAGCGCCCGTGCGGCGGCCAGGGGCTCCAGCCGCTCGGCGGTCTCGACAAGGATCGCGCGATCGGCACCCATGGCCAGACCCGTGCGCAGCTGCTGCTGGCAGTCGCTGCCACCGATGGACACCACGATTACCTCGGCGGCCTCACCGCGTTCCCTGATGCGCAAGGCCTCCTCCAGCGCGATCTCGTCGAAGGGGTTGATGCTCATCTTCACCCCGTCGGTCACCACGCCTGAGCCGTCGGGCTTGACGCGCACACGGACGTTGTAGTCCACGACGCGCTTGACCGCGACCATGATCTTTTCCATGGAGTCCTCTCCTGCTTGCTGTGGGTTCGTGGCGCCCGGGGGAGCCTGCTGTCCATGGCCCCGCGCAACCGGGGGATTGTACCGTTCAATCGGTCCGGCTGCAGCCGTTGCCCGCAAATGCCCTGCGCCATGGTGGTAAAATCGCGGCACGCGCCGCCGCCCGCCGCAGACTTTCCGAAGGAGACGCCCATGCGCAAGATCCTGACCACGCTGATCGACGCCGACGAGCTGGCCAGGCGCCTGGAGGACGACAGCGTGCGGGTGATCGACTGCCGCTTCCAGCTGACTGATCCGACGGCGGGCCGGGCGGCCTATCTGCGCGGCCATATCCCCGCTGCGGTCTATGCCGATCTCGAGGCCGACCTCTCAGGTCCGGTTACCGCGACGAGCGGTCGCCATCCTCTGCCGGAACGTCACGCTTTCGAAGCGACGCTTGGCATGCTGGGGGTCTCCAGCAGCCAGCAGGTGGTTGTCTACGACGACGCCGGTGGCGCATACGCTGCGCGCCTGTGGTGGATGTTGCGCTGGATGGGCCATGGCGCCGTGGCGGTTCTCAACGGTGGTCTGAATGCCTGGCTGGCTGGCGGGCGCAGTCTCGAGGCCGGCGAAATCACCGCCCAGCGGGTGCGTTTTCTGGCAGGATCGCCGCTCGGAAGCACGGTCGAGGCCGACGACATTCTGCGCGGGGACGTCGCCCGGCTGCTGGATGCACGCGGGGCGGAGCGATTTGCCGGCGACGTAGAGCCGATCGATGCACGCGCCGGGCATGTGCCCGATGCGGTGAACCATCCCTTTAGCCTGAACCTGGACGACGGCGGTCGGTTTCTCGCCCGTGACGAACTGCGCGCTCGCCTGAGCAAGAGCCTCGGCGGCGTGGCCAGTGACCAGGCTGCCGTCATGTGCGGGTCCGGCGTGACCGCCTGTCATCTGCTGCTGGCCATGGCGGTGGCAGGACTCGACGGCGCCGCCCTGTATCCCGGCTCGTGGAGCGAGTGGATCCGCGATCCAGGCAGGCCGATGGTCACCGGTGCTGCGGACTCCCCACCGGCGGCCGTGACATGAAGGTGGGCGCCGGGCTCGGCTGCGCCCTTGTGGCCGCACTGCTCGGCGCCTGCGGCGCTACGCCGCGATCGGACGACCACACCGGTGCGACGGACGCCTCGTCCACCTCCGTCCACCACGACTGCGTGCGCATTTCGCGCGTTCGGCACTTCGAGCGGCTCGACGATCGCAATCTGCTGCTGTTCGCGCCGGACCGGAACAACGCCTATCACGTGCGCCTGGTCATGAGCTGCCCGGACGTCACCTATGGCGGACTCCTGTCGATCGAGGGCGGGCAGGGCAGCCTGTGCGGCTTTGCCGGCGAAAACCTGCGGTCCGGTTGGCGCAAGGGAATGCCTGGTGATGTGCGCGGCGAGCGCGCATGCCCGGTTCGCAGCGTGCGCCGCCTCGACAGTTCGGCGCTGCAGGAGCTGCTTGTCGAGCACGGGCTGGGCGAGCAGGGCGAACCCGCGGCCGGCGAGGCCGAACAGGAGATTCCGTAGCCGCGACGTCCCGGGCGTGATCGTTGTGGCCACCACTGGGCGCACACCGGAGTGCGAACCCGCCCAAAGGCCCGTCCGCCCGGTTATGATGTGGAGAAGTCAGCGCCCGAGGGGCTGAGTCGTCCATCCAGCCGCTGGAGAAACCGAACCATGTCCGCTGTTCAGCCGCAATCCGCCCCTGTGGGTACCCTGCTCGGTCAGCTCGAAGCCATTCTGGGGGCGGAACACCTGCTCACCAGCGACTCGGAGCGCGCGTTTTTCTCACAGGATGTCTACCGTGCGGGCGCACTGGTCATGGCCGTTGCGCAGCCCGCGGATGTCGAGCAGCTGTGTGCGGTGATGCGCGCCGCGACCAGCGCCGGCGTGGCCGTCATCGCGCGGGGCGGCGGCATGTCGTACACGGATGCCTACCTGCCAGCGCGCAGTCCCACGGTGATGGTGGATACCCGTCGACTCAACCGCATCGTCGAGATCAACGCACAGGCGCGCTATGTGGTCGTCGAATGCGGTACTAGCTGGAGCGAACTGCACGCGGCGCTGGCACCCCTCGGGCTCAGTACCCCTTACTGGGGACCCCTGTCGGGCCTGCGCGCAACCATCGGCGGTGCCCTCTCCCAGGGCAGCATTTTCCTGGGTTCCGGACAGTTCGGTAGCGTCGCCGACAGTGTCCTTGCGCTGGAAGTCGTCGCCGCCGATGGCCATCTGGTGCGCACCGGGAGCTGGGCGGGCGAGCATGCCGAACCTTTCTTCCGCTATCACGGACCCGACATGACCGGTCTGTTCACCGGAGACTGCGGCGCGTTGGGATTCAAGGCGCGTGCGGTGCTGCGTCTGGTCAGCCGTCAACCCGAGGCACGCTACCTGTCCTACGCGTTTGACAATCACGAAGCGTTGACCAGCGCAATGGCCGATGTGGCCCGCGCCGAAGTGGTCTCCGAATGCTTCGCGTTCGATCCGTTTCTGCAGGCACTGCGCATGCGCCGCGGCCGCTTGCGCGATGACATGAAATCGCTGGGCAACGTCGTCAAGGCGGCGGGCGGGGGCATCAAGGGACTCCGGGAGGGTGCGAAGCTGGCGATGGCGGGACGTGGCTTTCTCGACGATGTGCCGTTCTCCCTGCATCTGTCGATGGATGGACGCGATGTCGCCGACGCCGACTCGCGAGCCGCTGCGGTACGCCGGGCGGTCGGCTCGAAAGGCCGCGAAATCGAGAACAGCGTGCCCAAGGTCATGCGCGCCACGCCGTTTGCCGAGGTCAACAGCATGCTGGGGCCGGACGGTCAGCGCTGGGTGCCGGTGCACGGGATCCTGCCGCTGACCGGGGCTGCGGAAGCTTACGCGAGCACCGAGGCACTGTTTGCGCGACGCCGCGAGCGCGACGAACGCCATGGCATCGAGCAC
>CAYLNP010000030.1:0-18405 GCA_964384925.1 uncultured Woeseiaceae bacterium | reverse complement strand
ACTCACCTGCTCGGTATGACCCTCGGCCCAGTTGGTCAACACCACCTTCAATGGCTGAAGCACGGCCAGTCGCCGCTGCGCATGCACATTGAGATACTCGCGTACGCTGTTCTCCAGCACGCCCATCTCGATGGTGTTTTCCTTCTTGGTGACGCCCACGCGACCAATGAAATCGCGCAGCGCTTCCGGCGGATAGCCTCGTCTGCGCATGCCCGCCAGCGTGGGCATGCGCGGATCGTCCCAGCCACTGACGATGCCAAGGGTCACGAGCTGGGCAAGCTTGCGCTTGCTGGTAACCGTGAAAGCGAGGTTCAGCCGCGAAAACTCGATCTGCTGCGGGCGGTGCGGCAGCGACAGGTGATCGAGGAACCACTCGTAGAGCGGCCGATGGTCCTCGAACTCAAGCGTGCACAGCGAATGGGTGATGCCCTCGAAGGCATCCGAGAGCGTGTGCGCGTAGTCGTACATCGGGTAGATGCACCACTGCCCGCCGGTGCGCTGGTGGGCGACCTTGCGAATGCGGTAGAGCGTGGGATCGCGCAGGTTGATGTTCGGGGCCGCCATGTCGATGCGGGCGCGCAGCACACATTCGCCTTCGGCGAACTCGCCGTTGCGCATGCGCTCGAAGAGCGCGAGGTTTTCCTCCACGCTGCGATTGCGGTAGGGGCTCTCGCGTCCTGGCTCCGTCAGCGTGCCACGATGCGCGCGGATCTCATCGGCGCTGAGGTGATCGACATAGGCCAGCCCCTTGCCAATCAGCTCCAGGGCACAGGCGTGCAGGCGCGGAAAATAGTCCGAGGCATGCGTCAGCCGATCCTGCCAGTCGAAGCCCAGCCATGCGACGTCCTCGCGTATGGCGTGCACGAACGTCTCATCCTCGCGTACCGGATTGGTGTCGTCGAAGCGCAGGTAGCACTGTCCACCGAACTCGTCGGCCACACCGAAGTTCAGGCAGATCGACTTGGCATGACCGATATGAAGATAGCCATTGGGCTCCGGCGGAAAGCGCGTGGCCAGCCGGCCATCGTGCGCGCCACGCTCGCGATCCGCGACGATACGCTGACGAATGAAATCCTGGGGCGTGGTGACGGGGGACTCAGGGGGCATGGACATCATCGCGAAGGACAGCAGGAACCAGGAATTGTACCGGCATGTGAGCGCCTTGGCAGTCTCCTATCACCGGCTGAAGTATCATCCCCAGCCCCGGCCGCTGCTGCCTTCGACCTGACGTGGTGCTTGTAAGTCCCATGACGCGAAAATCCCGCGGTCACATACTGACCCTGTCCTGCCCCGACCGCATTGGTATCGTTCATGCGGTGTCCGGCTGCCTGGCCGGACTCGGCTGCAACATCCTCGACTCGGCCCAGTTCGGCGATCCTGACTCCGGCCGCTTCTTCATGCGCGTACATTTTGCCCACGCCGGCCCGGCAAGCGCCGACGCGGAACTGTCGAGCGCTTTTGAGCCGGTCGCCGCAGAGTTCGCCATGGACTGGCGGATCGTCGCGGACAGCCGGCGACCGCGCACGCTGATCATGGTCTCGCGGCAGGATCATTGCCTGCGGGAGCTGCTCTATCGCTATGGCAACGGCAGCCTGCCGATGACCCCGGTGGCCGTGGTCTCGAATCACCGCGACTGCTATCAGCTGGTGGCCAGCTACGATATTCCCTTCCACCACCTGCCCGTGACGCAGACCACGCGCGACCAGCAGGAGCGACAACTCGCCGGACTGATCGAAGATTACGATACCGAGCTGGTCGTGCTGGCTCGCTACATGCAGATCCTCTCCGACGATCTTTGCCGACAGCTGGCGGGTCGCTGCATCAACATCCATCATTCCTTCCTGCCAAGCTTCAAGGGTGCACGACCCTATCATCAGGCCTATGCGCACGGTGTGAAGCTGATCGGCGCGACCGCCCACTACGTCACCCCGCAGCTCGATGAAGGCCCCATCATCGAGCAGGACGTCACCCGCGCGGACCACACGCTGGGCGCCGAGGCCCTGATCGAACGGGGTCGCGATATCGAACGCATGGTGCTGGCCAGAGCGGTGCGCGCGCACCTGCAGCGCCGTGTCCTGCTCAACGGGCACCGCACCGTCGTGTTCCCGTGAATCCATCCTGCCGACTCGCGCGTAACCTGTTGCGCTGAACACACACCAATCTGGGCGTGCAGCCCCTGTCATTGCAGCGCCGCCCGCCCCGTGTTGGCTCGCCGCACCGCCATGGCGTTGACCTGAACAGGCAGAAGTGATTGTATACAGCGACAAAGTCAGCCGGCGAACGGAGTTGCCGTGCTGCGGGGGGAAGCGTCGGGCGACGGCCGACGACGCTCGATAAGCAACCAAGTAAACCGACATCCATACGCAACGAGGAAGCTACCGTGAGCCAACCAGCCCGACTGTCACTTCGCGCCGCCATTCGGCGCTCCATGCTCATGACCGGCTTGGGGGCCGTCGTGGGTGCGCCTGTCTACGCACAGCAGAGCAGCGGCATCGACGAAATCGTCGTCACGGCCCGGCAGCGTGCCGAGCTCCTTCAGGACGTGCCGGCCTCCGTGACCGCCTTCACGGCCGCCGACATCGCCGATGCGGGCATCACTCGTCCGGAAGACTTCATCGCCCTCACACCGGGCGTGACCATGATCAACAGCACCGAGGCTGGTGACCTTCAGGTCAACATCCGTGGCATCAATACATCCCGTGATGCCGAGACCAATTTCGCCCTGATCGTCGACGGCGTGCTGCTGACCAATCCGAACGCCTTCAACCAGGAATTCGCCAACATCTCGCAGATCGAAATCGTCAAGGGTCCGCAGGGCGCGCTCTACGGGCGCAACGCCGCGTCCGGCGCCATCATCATCACCACAGAACGGCCGGGCAACGAGTTCGAGGGCAACGTCCGACTCGGCCTGGGCAACAACAGCACCGTGACCGCCAGCGGCTCGGTTGGTGGTCCGTTGGCCGCAGATACCCTGTTCGGCAGCCTCAATGTCGCCTACCGCGATACCGACGGGCATTTCCGCAATGCCTTCACGGGCAACAAGGACGTCGACAACTACAACGAGAAGATCATCGGCGGCCGGCTGATCTGGGAGGCCAGCGACGATCTGACGGTCGACTTCAAGGCCCGCTACAGCGAGATCGATTCGGCGGCGATTGCGTTCAATGCCTCGTTTGCCTTGCCCGCATTCGAAGCGGCTCTGGAGCCGGTATTCGGCGTCCCCGGGCGCACGTTCCGGGACGTCAACGATCACCAGTTCATCTACCAGAACAACGTCGTGCCCCAGAACGAGCAGGAGAACATCAACCTCTCGGTCAAGGCCGACTGGGACCTCGGTTTCGCCTCGCTGACGGGTATCGCGGCCTACAACGACCAGGAACAGTACTTCCTGACCGACGGCACCAGCGCCGCGTTCGGCATCTACTTCACAGAGCCCACGTGTCTGGCCTCGCTTGGAAGCACCGCGGGAGACTTCTTTATCCCGAACCTCCAGGAGCTCAATCCGTTCTTCAACTTCGGTGTGCCGGATGGCCAGCTGCTGCCGCCTTACTCGGCCACTACCTGCGACGGCTACCAGTACCAGGTGCGCAACCAGGAGGACCTGTCCTTCGAACTGCGCCTGACCTCCCCGGGCGATCAGGCGCTGCGCTGGATTGCCGGTGTGAACTTTGTGGACATCGATCGCACCGTGATCGTCTCCCAGGGCGCCGATCTCAACCAGGGATTCCTGCTTCAGGCCTATGTGCCGCCGACGGGACCTAACCCGACCGACCTGCTCTACCACGACGACTACGCCAGCACCGTCTGGGCCGTGTTCGGCAATATCGGCTATGACCTGCGTGACGATGTGGAACTGTCGGTCGCGTTGCGCTATGACCGCGAGGAGCGCGATGTCACCAATCGCGTTCCCACCGACGCCATCGCCCCTTTCATCAATCCGCTGGGGCTGGCCGAGCCGCCGATCAACCCTGCCCTGCTGTTCGCAGACAGCATTCCTGATCGCAGCGAGACCTTCACGCAGCTGCAGCCGAAGATCAGCCTGACCTGGTCGGTCAACGAGGACTTCAGTGTCTACGGCAGCTACGGGGTTGGTTTCCGCAGCGGCGGTTTCAACTCGCAAGGCGTCGAGGCCACGATCGAGGTTTTCTACGAGGATGCCTTCGCTGCCCGACTGTTCAACGCACGCGACGACTTCGACAAGGAAGTCTCGAAGTCTTTTGAACTTGGTTTCAAGAGCACGCTGCTGGAACGGCGCCTGCAGATCAACGCGGCCGCCTACCATACGCGCGTGGACGACATGCAGTTCTTCAACTTCTTCGCCGGCCCCTTCGGCCTCTTGCGCGTGGTCACCAACATCGATGAGGTCGAGCTGACGGGTGTGGAGGCGGACTTCCGCTTCCGTCTCACAGACAACTTCACGGTCTATGGTGGTGGCTCGATGCTCGACAGCGAGATCAAGGCCAATACCAACCGGCCATTCACTGTGGGCAACAAGGTACCGATGGCGCCGGACTACACCTACAACCTTGGCGCACAGTTCACCATGCCGCTTACGCCCGGCATTGATCTGGTGGCGCGCGCCGACCTGACCGGCCTGGGCAAGACCTGGTTTGGTACGGTGCAGGACGGCCCGGACAACATCGTCCCCACCCTGTTCGGTGCACCGGGTGATTTCTCGCGCCAGCGCCGGGATGCCTTCGAGCTGGTCAATGCACGCCTCGGCCTGCGCGGCGACAGCTGGACCGCCACGCTGTGGGCGCGCAACCTGTTCGACAAGGAGTACCTGCAGGAAGTCATCCCCGCACCTGAGTTTGGTGGATCGTTCATTCACGACTCGCCGCGCCGAGCCTACGGGGTGGAGTTCAGCTACCTGTTCTAGTCGCGTCGTGCTTGAGCACCACGGAGGCCCGGACAGCATCGATGCGTCCGGGCCTTTTTCTTTGCGACTGGTTGCCATTCGACCGAGCCTGTAACACGGGCGACACAGGCGCACAGGCAGAATGCGCAGCCATCCAGCGCCACAATGGAATCGGCCGTGAAGCCAGGACACACCGGATTGACCCGGCTTTGGTACGCCGCGGGCTACTCGATGAAGGGCCTGCGTGCAGCCTGGTACCGGGAGTCCGCCTTTCGCCAGGAGCTCGCCCTTTGCATCATCGCGGTGCCGCTGGGGCTGTGGCTCGGCGCTACAGCGGTCGAGCGTGCAGTGCTGGTCGGCAGCGTGCTGATGGTGCTGGTCGTGGAGCTGCTCAACTCGGCGGTGGAGGCGGCAGTCGATCGCATCGGCCCCGAACTCAATGAACACTCCGGACGGGCCAAGGACCTGGGTTCAGCGGCAGTGCTGGTCAGTCTGCTGACGACGGGATTGATCTGGGCACTGCTACTTTGGGAGCGACTTGCCGCGGCAGCTGCACCCTGATTACGTCAGCACCCCGGGTACCGGCGTTACGAGCCAAAGCGCCACCCATGCCAGCAGCCAGCCGATCACGGCACCCACGACCACATCCGTGGGATAGTGAAGCCCGAGCGCCACGCGCGACAACGCCACCAGCATCGTAAAGGGCACCAGCACGATGGCCAGCTGCGGGAACCACGCCACGGAGATGCAGGTGAACAGCACGGCGTGCAGCGTGTGGCCGCTGGGGAAACTGTAGCGATCCAGCGGCGGTGTGCCGCACAGCACATCAGCATGCGAGATGAAGGGGCGTTCGCGCACAAGCCGGCTTTTCAGCGCCTTGTAGATCGCCACCCCGAGCAGCGCGCAGACACCCATCTGCAGCGCCGCGATGACGCCGGCCTGCCCCTGTGTCAGCGCGAGCAGCAGCATCAGCACATACCAGAACACGCCGTCGCCCAGTCGACTGATCACGGCAAAGAAGCGGCACACAGTGAGCATGCGCGCGCTGCGATTGATGCGCACGCACAAAGTATGTTCCAGTACGTCGAACAGGGCTATCGCCCTTTCCACCCTGGAGCGCTCGACCGCTGAGAGACCTTGCTTCATGACGAAAGGCTAGTGCCGCGTCAAGACAGTGTGATTGCGGTTCGCTGACAGTTGCGTGACAGCAAAGCCGCGGCCACGACACATCGAGCGTCACAATGAATTCACCGGGCTGAAAGATTCCCGTAACGTCCAGCAGCGAAAGTCTCGTAGATGCGCATTGCACTGTGTACGGACGCCTGGAAGCCGCAGGTCAACGGCGTCGTCACGACGCTCGACCATACGCGTGGCATGCTCGAGCGTTTCGGCCACAGCGTCGAGGTGTTCTCACCGGCCAGCGGCTTTCGCACCTTTCCACTGCCAGGCTACCCGGAGATCCGGCTGCCGCTGCTGCCACGACGGCGACTGTTTCGGCTGCTCGATGAGTTCGCGCCGGAGTGCGTTCACATCGCCACTGAGGGCCCGGTGGGCGGGGCTGCGCGCGCGTGGTGCCTGGCACGACGCCAGCCGTTCACCACTTCGTACCACACGCAGTTTCCGGAGTACCTGCGCGCGCGGCTACCCGTACCTGAACGGCTGAGCTACAACGTACTGCGCAGGTTTCATGCACGCGCCGAACGCACGCTGGTTGCCACCGGACAGATGCGCGACAGACTCGCCCTCCACGGTTTCGAGCACCTCGTACTGTGGAGTCGCGGCGTGGACACCGAGCTGTTCTCGCCCGAGCGGCGCATTGAACTCGAGCTGCCCCGGCCCCTCTGGGTGTACGCCGGCCGCCTCGCCGTAGAGAAGAACCTCGAGGCATTCCTCGATCTTTCTCTGCCCGGCAGCAAGATGCTGATCGGCGACGGCCCCGCCCGTGCCGCCCTGGAGCGCAGCTACCCGGATGCGCACTTCGTTGGCTACCGGTTTGGCGAGGCACTCGCCGCTCAGGTGGCTGCAGGGGATGTATTCGTCTTCCCGAGCCGCACCGACACCTTCGGCCTGGTAATGCTCGAGGCCATGGCCTGCGGCCTGCCCGTGGCCGCCTACCCGGTCACCGGGCCCATCGATGTCGTGCGCCCGGGGATCAGCGGCGTACTGGATGAAGATCTGGGGCGCGCGTGCCTCGCGGCGCTCGACCTGGATCGCGAGGTCGTCCGGCGGGAGGCCTCGCGCTTCAGCTGGGAGAATTCAGCCCGCCAGTTCGAGAGCCATCTCGCACCGGTGGGACGCGGTGACGCGCTGGCAGCGTCGCGCTGAATTCCCTTCAGCCGCGCTTCCGGAGCGTCTCGAGTTCCTGTTCGACCACGCGCAGCACGCGACTGACGAAGGCCTCGTGCCAGCGCATGCGTTCGGCGATGACCTGCTGGTCGGGCGCATATTCAGTAAGCTCTTCGCGGGTCACCAGCTGCTTCTCCTCAAGCACGCGTTCGAGCGTGTCCAGGCGCTCGGCCATCACCGCCACCTCACCCGATACGGCCATCGTAATCGCCAGCACCCGATCGACATCCGGGTCGGAAAAAAATGTCGGCCTTGGCCCTGCGCCCTCGGCAATCGACAGTCGTACGGCTTCAAGTTTGTCCATTTCCAAAGTGTCTCCATCGCGCTGTCCGCGCAAAACTTCATCCAGCGTTGTCAGTCCACAAGGTGCAGACGTTCGTAAAGCGGTACGCGGTTGGCTATGACCAGCCCCCCGACATCGCGGCGGTGTGCAAACAGATCCATCTGTTCCACCAGGAAGAGTGCGGGCGCCAGCACATGCAGCTGCTCGGCGAGTGTGTGCAGGATACGCTCGCGACGCTCGGCATCGAGCTCGCCACTGGCCTGTGCGATCAGCGGCATCACGTCGGGATCGCAGAAGAACGGCAAGCGCTTGGCGCAGGAGTAATACTCGATCGGGCGCATGACGTCGTTATAGGGGGCGGCGTTCCACGGCAGACCGAACATTTCTGAAGAGATGGTGCCGGACAGGTAGTCGCGCAGCCACGCAGGAAACGGCCGCACCTGCAGGCGCGCGTGGACCCCGACGCGGCGCAGATCCTGCACGACGATCTGGTAGATCTGGCCTGCGCCCGCGGCGCCGCCTTCGGCCACCTGAATGGTCAGGTCGAAACCGTCCGGATAGCCGGCCTCGGCGAGCAGTTCCCGCGCACGCACCGGGTCGTGAGGGTACGGCTCGATGCCCGGATGATAGCCATGGGTGACCGCCGAGGCTGGCTGACCGGAGGGCGCGACCATGCCCTGCAGCAGGATTTCGGCGATGGCATGTTTGTCGACCGCATAGTTCAGCGCCTGACGCACGCGCAGATCGGCGACCGGCGACGGCGGATCGCGCTCCACGTTGAAGGCGAGGGCCATGACCTGCATCGAGGGCCCCTGATGGACCGCGAAACCCCGCGCGTGGAGGAAATCGACGTCCTCGATATCGATCAGCGTCAGGTCGACCTCGCCCGAACGCAGTGCCTGCACGCGTACCGCCTTGTCGGGCAGCCCCTTGAGCGTCAGGCGCGCCAGCGCCGGCGCACGCCACGACCCCGGGTTTGCGACCAGCCGCACGGTGCGTTCACGATCATTCCATTCGACCACCTGAAACGGCCCGGTGCCGTGCGGATCGATGGCAAAGCCGTCAGGGCCGAGCTCGCGCCAGGCCTCGGGCGGTACCATCATCACCGCCGACATGCGTTGCGGCAGTATCGCATCGGGTGCAACGCTGAGGATCTCGACGGTGTGACTGTCGATCACGACGGCCCCGGCGAGCGAGCGCAGCTCATTGCCCACGACGGTGCGCCGACCCTCGGCCGAACGCAGCCAGTCGACCACGCCCACGACGGCATGTGCATCGAAGGGTTCGCCATTCGTGAAGTAGACATCGCGACGCAGATTGAAACGCCATCGCTCGGCCGCGACCGGTATCCAGTCCAGTGCCAGCGCAGGCACCAACGCACCGTCGGCGTCCAGGCGCGTCAGGCCATCGAAGATCGCCGACCACGTATAGCTCGAAGGCGAGCCGTTCTCGGTATAGGGATTGCCCATGCTGCGCGGAAGATTCGCCATGCCGAAGCGCAGTTCGCCGCTGCTTGCGGCCGCGGGCGCTTGCGCCGCGCCGCAGGCAAGCGGAGACAGGGCCATCACGACAACTGCCAGTGTCAGCCATGCACGGGCGAATGCAGTTCCAATGGTCATATTGTTATAATGATATTGGCTTGGTGCACTGCGGGCCATAGAACATTCATCCGAACAGATCCTGCCGCTACGCGCCACTGGGAGTGATCATCATGCAGGGTGCCGATCTCATCGACGAGTCCTTGCGCTCGCCGCGCTATATCCAGGCCTATTCCATGCTGCGCGACTGGATCCACCAGGGCGTGTATCAGCCTGGCGGGAAGCTGCCCGCCGAGGGCGAGCTGTGCGGCACTTTCGGTGTCTCGCGCATCACCATCCGCAAGGCCATCGACATGCTGGTCGATGACAAGCTGGTGTTCCGCCAGCAGGGGCTGGGCACCTTCGTCGTCAAGGACCTCGCAGACGCGCCGATCACCGGCGACATGCAGCAGCTCCTGCGCAAGGTCCAGCGGCTGGACAAGAACACCCAGATCGTCGATACCGCGCTGGATGAGGTCAAGGCAGACGCCGCGACTGCCAAGGACCTGGCGCTGGCTCCGGGCAGTCCGGTCCTCAAGGCCACCCACCTGCGGCTGCTCGAGGGCCAGCCCATCGGCCACGTCGAAGCCTACGTGCCGGCCAATCTCGGCATCAGTTTCACGACCGAAGAGCTGCGCCAGCACCCGCTCCTGATCCTGCTGGAGCGCAAGGGCATCGATGTCAGCGCCGCCGATCAGCTCATCGGCGCCGCACTCGCCGACACGCGAATGGCACGTATGCTCGGCACGACCGTTGGCGCCCCGCTGGTGAAGATCCAGCTGATCGTTTTCGACGACAAGCAGCGCCCCGTCGAGCGCATGCTCGCGTGGTACCGGGCCGATCACTATCAGCACCACGTGTACCTGACACGAAAAGCCGGTGAGTCGATGCCCTCGTTCAACGCCTCTGAAGTCAAGAGCACGCGCCGCAAACGCTGAGCGAACCTGCCAAAGTCAGGATACGTTGAGATGGCGAGCCTTACGCCGGCTTGTGGCCAAAGGCGACATACCAGTGCCCCGGCCCGCTGATCTTCGGCAGCGGCAGTTCGCGGGCCTCGTTTGACGGAAAGCCTGCGGCATGCATCTCTGCTGCGATGTCGGCGTCCGCGTAGCACTCCCAGAACGGTTCGTTGTTGAACTCTACATCCCAGGAGCGTTCGACCTGCTCGAAAAGGCTGCGCGTGCGATTCTGGATCGCCACGTCCTGGTGCAGGCACAGCCCACCCGGCGCAAGCAGTCGCCAGGTCTCAGCGAGCATGCCGCGCCGTGTCTCGTCAGAAATCTCGTGGAACAGATTGTGCGATACGATCAGATCGAAGCTCGCATCTTCGAAGTCGGTCGCCGCGGCGTCGAGCTGGTGAAAGTACACGCGCGCACCCAGTCCTTCCGCCCGCGCGTGGGCATACCGCAGCATCGCAGCACCGATATCAAGCGCATGCACCGTGGCGTCTGGAAACGCCTGCGCATAGGGCACGGACGAGGCGCCGGCAGAGCAGCCCATGTCGAGGATGCGGCGTGGCCGGAACGAGGGGTAATGCTCGGCAAGCCAGGCGATCACGGCACCCGCCTTGGAGTCCTTGGCCCCCATGCCGCGACCCATCGAATAGAGGTTGCCTCCGGACTCGTAGAACGCGCCGGCGAGGATGTCCCTGGCGTCGAGCGTGCGGGCATAGCCGCCAGGCTGGAGATGGATGTTCACGCGCTGCAGCACCTCAGGCGGATCGAATTCCGGGTTCAGCCGCAATCCGCCGAGCACCTGGCGTTCGCCACACAGGCTTTGCGCCTGCTCGCGCAAGCGCGGAGATTCACGCAGCACGGTCTCGCCGATGGCCTGCCACATCATCTCCTGGGAGGTCCGGTTGAGACTGCACCACGCCTGGTAATGGGGGTTGGCCAGCAGCGCTTCGCGCAACTCGGCCCGTGACTCGGGCATGCGCCCCTGGTGCGCACGCGCGAATTCAGGGCCCACCTCGTTTTCGTAGATCGTCGTGTTGCCGGGCCGGATACGGCCGGTGAGGTAGCGCTTCATCGCCAGTACGTAGCGCTGGCGACCGGCCTCCTCGGCATCCGGACGGGCCAGCATTTGGTGCTGCAGGTCGTGAACCATGAGTCAGAGCCCTTGCTGGTTAACGGTTGTTATAATAACATGACAACAGAATAGGCGCTAGCCGACGCAGCATCGCAGCGCACGCGATCCCCGCTCGCTCACCGGGCACCGACAGGAGACCCCGCATGACATCGACCATCAAAGAGGATATGCCGCTGCTGGCCTCGCGTGAAGGCGTCTGGGATGGCGTCTATCGTCACCTCGATGCCGACTGCAATCTGCTCGACAAGCATCGCTCGCGTCTGTTCATCCGCTTCAAGCCCGACGCCGAGTTTCCGTATCACCAGACGAACTACTACACCTGGGACGATGGTCGCACGGAAGTCCACGATATGCCCTGCCGCTATGTCAACGGCTCACGAGAGGTCGTCTTCGACTCATCACGCATCAAGGGTATGGTGCGCGAGCTTTCCGACGACCCGAAGCGTCGCTCGACCTTTCTCTACTGGGAGCGGCCCGAGCTGCCCGACGTGTACTTCTACGAGATGATCAATGTGACCGACTGCGGCCGCTATCGCAGCCGCGTCTGGCAGTGGATTCGCGAAGGCGAGGGCCTGATCCGGCGCACGCTGATCCAGGAAAAGAAAATCACCGAAGACTGGCGTGCGCTTGAACCTGCGTGACGATCAGGCCTGGGCCATCATGCGTGCGGCGCGATGGATGGCCTTGCGCACCCGCGGATAGGTGCCGCAGCGACACAGGTTGGTCATTGCGGCATCTATCTGGGCATCGGTGGGCTCGGGCGTGTCCTCGAGCAGCGCGACGGCCGCCATGATCATGCCGGACTGGCAGTAACCGCACTGCGGCACCTGCTCGGCGATCCAGGCCTGCTGCACCGGATGGCTGACGTCTTCGGACAGTCCTTCAATGGTGCGGATGTCCCGATCGGTACACGCCGAGACCGGAAACACGCACGAGCGCGTGACCGAGCCGTCCATGCGCACCGTGCAGGCACCGCACACCCCGATACCGCAGCCGAATTTCGATCCCGTCATGCCCAGGCGATCGCGCAGCACCCATAACAGCGGCATCTGTGGATCCGCCTCGACCTCGTGGGACTGACCGTTGATATTCAGCGTGAATTTCTGCACCTGTTCGTCTCCTCGCGCGTTGCGCGCCTACAGCCTGTCCATGAGCCGGAACACTTCGCGCTCCGCCGATTCCATGGCCCCTTCCATGCCCTGCTGAAACTCCGCCATGTGCTCGCCGACAAAGTGTAGCCGGCCCAGGGGCTCGCGGACCACCTCCCCGAACCGACGCACCTGCGAGGGGCCCCAGAAATGGTAGGCGCCGCGCGCCCAGGGTTGCCGTCCCCATGAGGTCACATCGAGCACTTCGAGCTTGCCGCGAGCGGCAGGACGCAAGCCCTCGAGGGCCGCAAGCACCCCCTCACCCTGCTCGCGTTCGTCGACCCGGTCCAGCGCACGCGCCTCCGACCCGTTGATCCAGACATTGAGCGTGCGAAGCTCACCATCATGGTCGGGCACCGCCATGACGCGCTCTATCAGCCCATCGCCGACCATCTGCACAGGCAATCCGTCCGCCTCCCAGAACGGCGCCGAGAAGGCAAGCTTCACCTGCGTGATCGCATTGTAGGGCAGCTCGGCGATCGCCGTTGCGAATTCAGGTGGCGGCACCGGATCGAGATGGACATGGCGCAACACGCTGAACGGCACGGACACCACTGCGAAGCGGGCGCGCACGCGGCGACCGTTGGCGCAGGTCACCCGCACGCCAGTCTCATCCTGGGCGATGGACTCGACCTCATGGTCGAACAGCACGTCACCGGCAAGCCGCTGTGCCATGCGCTCGGGCAGGCGCTGGCTGCCACCGTCGATGCGCAGCATGCTGCCTGCGCCGAACTCGGCCACCAGCTGCTTGCGATAGGCAAACAGTGCAGACATGTTGTCCATGCCGGCGCCATCGAAGTGGATGTCCATCAGCCGCATCGCCTCGGCCGAGGCGCCGCGCTCGCGCAGCTCGGCTGCGATCGAGCGATCATCCAGGACCCTGGAGGGCGCGTCGCGCCAATCGAGCAGTTCCTCCAGCGGATTGTGGGCGCGCAGGTACCAGCCATAGAGCTGGTGGGGCAGCACAGCGCGCTCCGGGCCAACCAGCTTGTTGGCCGCAGCCGTCGCCCAGTCGGCCGCGTCCAGCAGCTCACCAGCGATGTGCAGCGTCTGTCCCCGGTACGGAAAGCTGCGCTCGTATACCTGGAGGCCGACACGGCGGCACATGTCCAGGGCACGGGCGTACATGCCGTCCAGCGTCTGTCCGCCCGCCTCCGGAGCACCGGGCACTCCGTCAAGGGTGAACAGCCGGCCTCCGACGCGAGTCGAGGCCTCGAGCACCGTCACGCGCGCGCCGAGTTCCTCGAGCAGGCCGGCGGCATGCAGGCCGGACAGCCCTGCGCCGATCACCAGTACATCGATCTCACCGGCGCGCGCGATGCCCGGCAGGGCCGCCGCGAAGCCTGCAGCCCCGAGCCCCTTGAGCACGTTACGCCGGGCAATTCTCTTCAACGGTTCGCCTCGAGCGGGGCCAGATCGCGCGCCACTCGAAAACCGAAGAACGAAAACAGGGTTGGCTCGGGGTCGCGCCCGCGCCAGCTCAGGCGGTGCCGGTACATGCGCGTGATCCAGCTGCCGCCGCGGACGCTGCGGCGATCACAGGGTCCCTCGACCTGCACCGCGCTGCCATCGCGCGGGCCGTCGTCGGGATAGGGTACGAGATAGCAGTCCTCCACCCATTCCCAGACGTTGCCGAGGATGTCGTAAAGACCGAAAGCATTGGGGGGATACTGCCCCACGATCGCCACGCCCGGCTGGCCATCGTCGCAGCCCACCGGATCCCATGGAAAGGCGTACTCGGCATGACCCGAAGTGTCGTAGACGTTTGCCCATCTGCAGGCGATCGACTCATCGTCACCCCAGTAGAAATCCGCGTCGCTGCCCGCCCGCGCGGCATACTCCCACTCGGCCTCGGAAGGCAGCCGATAGACCTGCCCGGTCAGCTCGGACAGCCAGGCGACGTACGCGCGTGCATCCAGCCAGCT
Source organism: uncultured Woeseiaceae bacterium (assembly GCA_964384925.1). Classification (GTDB taxonomy): domain Bacteria; phylum Pseudomonadota; class Gammaproteobacteria; order Steroidobacterales; family PWYM01; genus PWYM01. Next base: position 4,180 of record CAYLNP010000030.1, on the reverse strand, counting down.
GACACAGGCCACCGGTTCATCATCCGCCGGCGCACGACCATAGCCCGGGTCGGTCCAGTCGGCGTGCTCGGGCTCCTGCCACGCGGTGCCATCCCAGATTCGGCAGCCGCCCTGGCTTGCGTGTCCGGTCGCCTTGGCGAAGGCGGTGAACTGCGCCTGCGTCACCTCGTAGCGGCCAAGGGCGAACCCATGGGCCACCTGCATCTCGCGCACCGGGCCCTCATAGCGTCCCGGCTCGCCCCCCTCGTGACCCATGGTGAAATCACCTGGCGGAATCACGACCATCTCCGGACAGTGCTCGCAGTCGCGAAACACGGCGCCTGCGGGCACCGTCAGCTGATATGTCTCACCCGGCGCAGGCAACGCGTCGGCCAGTGCGACCGTGACCGCTGCGCTGGTCACCAGCAGACCGGCCAGAACCCTCACGGCGTGGCCATACATACCTGATTCCGCGGCAGCCGTTTTCATGCCAGCCGCCAGCCGTGACGACTCAGCGGCAGTGCACGGACGCGCTCGCCGCAGGCGGCAAACACTGCGTTGGCCACCGCCGGGGCGGCCGGTGGCAGCCCCGGCTCGCCGACGCCGCCCATCTGCTCGCCGCTTTCGATGATCACGGTTTCGAAGCGGGGTGAGTCCTTGAGCTGCAGCAGCGGGTAATCGCTGAAGTTGCCCTGGCGAACTGCGCCGGCAACGACATCGATCGCGCCGTGGACCATGGCGGTGAGTCCGAACACAATGCCCCCCTCGATCTGTGCGCGGACATTGTCCGGATGCACGGCCATACCGCAGTCGATCGCCGAGAACATCCGCTCAAGCCTGATACGCCTGTCGCGCACGCTGACCTCGGCGACCTGGGCCACGATCGACCCGTAGCCCTCCATGATGGCGATACCGCGGCCGTGACCCTCGGACAGCGGCGCGCCCCAGCCCGCGGCCTTGGCGACGGTATCGAGCACATTGCGCCGGCGCGCGTCTTCGATCAGCGCGCGGCGAAACTCATAGGGATCCCGACCCGCCGCATGCGCAAGCTCGTCGATGATCGACTCCATGAAAAAACCGTTCTGGGAATGTCCGACCGCGCGCCATACACCGATCGGCACCGGCGTGCTCAGCGGGGCCCAGTCGATCAGTGCACTGCCGATCCGGTAGGGACTATCGCTGATGCCACTGACCGAGCTGGGATCGGCGCGATCGCCGAAGGCGCCCGGGCGGCCGTATTCGAACAGGGACGCACCTGCCACGCGCACCTTGAGAGCGGTGATTTCCCCGGCCTCGTCCACGCTGCCTTCGAAACCGCACGCGTAGGCGGGTCGGTAAAAGTCGTGCCGCGTGTCTTCCTCACGCGAGAAGATCAGCTTCACCGGAACACCGGGGACCCGCTGTGCGATGTCCACGGCGCGCTCGATGAAATCGGGCTGCCAGCGCCGGCCGAAACCCCCGCCGGCGAAACACCGGTGCACGGTGACACGCTCGGGCGGGATCGCAAGCTTGGCTGCGGCCGTGTCACGTGCCCGCATCGGACCCTGTGTGCCCGACCACAGTTCGCACCGGCCGTTGTCGACCCGGGCAACGCAGGACATCGGCTCCATGGTGGCGTGCGCCAGGTAAGGCACCTCGTAGAGGCCCTCAACCCTGCGCGCGCCCGCACCCAAGGCCGTGAAGACATCGCCGGTATCGACGGCCACGCGTGCCGGGCCGTCGCCCTGCGCGTCGCGGTCGGTGACCAGCGTCTTCAGCCGGTCGCACATGGCCTGACTGTCGAAATCTGCCGCCTCGCCGGCGTCCCATTCGACCACCACCTGCTGCAGCGCGCGCTGGGCCTCCCACCAGGAGTCTGCAATCACGGCAACCGCATCTTCCAGCGCATGCACGCTGTGCACGCCCGTCATCTTTTCTGCGGCCGCAGCATCCATCGACTTCAGCCGTCCCCCCAGTGTCGGGCAGGCCTTGAGCGCCGCGAGCTTCATCCCCGGCAGCTGCACGTCGACGGCAAACTGGGAACGCCCGGACGCGTGCAGCGGTATTTCCAGTCGTGGCGCACTTTGGCCGATCAGGCGAAACGCAGCAGGATCGCGCAGCGTGACCTGCGCCGGCGGGGCGATCTGCACAGCCGCAGCGACCAGTTCGGCGAAGTCCAGCCGGCGGCCGCTGGCGGCGTGCTCGACGCCGTGCGAAGCGGTGTCGCACTCGCCAACCGGCACCTGCCAGCGAGTCGCTGCCGCTTCACACAGCTGACCGCGGGCCATCGCGCCGACTTCACGCAGCAGCCGGAAATAACCGGTGGCGCCCATGCTGCGCCCGGTGGCCTGGAGATTTTTCTGCGGATTGGCAAACAGCTCCCCCGCGCCGGAAAACTGCACTCTGACCCTGTCCCAGTCGGCACCCAGCTCCTCGGCGATCAGCAGCGCATGGGTGGTGTAGATCCCCTGACCCATTTCCGCATCGGGCGTCGTGACGACGAGGGTGCCGTCCGCCTCGATCGACAGGTAGGCGCGCAGCAGGTCACCGTCCCCGGCGGCCCCGCCGTACCCCTTGGCGGGCAGCGTCCAGGCGAGCAGCGTGCCGGCGCCTGCAAGCTGCAGCACGGAGCGACGGGTAATGAGCCAGGGGGTGCCATGTGCGTGAGCCATGAGTGTCATCGTCTCCTGCAGCAATGTCGCCGCACTCCGAAAAAGGCCTTCGGAACAGCCGACGGCCCAGGCGCCAACGATACCGATCGACCGGCGGGCAGGCCACGCATCGCGTAGACAGGTCGTCATAATAATATTACATTATGCTGACTGACAAGAATGCGGGCCGCCAAGCCGACGTGAAACCAGCCGCCAGTCCACAAAAAGCCGTGAAGATCCTGTTCCTGGTGGTGTTCATCGACCTCCTGGGCTTCGGCATCATGATCCCGCTCGTACCGTTCTACGTCGAGCGTCTGGGGGTCGGGCCGGAACTGATCACGGCCATTCTGGCGCTCTACTCGCTGATGCAGTTCATCGTCACGCCCTTCTGGGGTTACGTCAGCGACCGAATCGGCCGCCGACCGGTGCTGCTGATGTGTATGGCGGGGCATGTCGGCGCCTACGTGCTGCTCGCCTTCGCCGATACGCTGACGCTGCTGGTGCTGGCGCGCCTGCTGGGCGGCTTCACGGCGGGCAACCTTGCCGCCGCATACGCATACATCACGGACATCACGCCTCCGCAGGAGCGCTCGCGACATCTCGGCAAGATCTCCGCAGCATTCGGCCTGGGCTTCGTCCTCGGGCCGGGGCTGGGCGGCCTGCTGGCCGGCACCGGCGACATCGCCGATGCCAATTTCATGCGGCCGGCGCTGGCCGCGGCAGGCCTGTCGGCACTGGCCTTCCTCGCCATCGCCGCGTTTCTTCCCGAAAGCCATACCCGGACGGCGGGCGATGCTGCGGGACCTGCGCGCAGACCTGCGCTGCACGAAGCACTGGGGCTGGTGTTGCGCCGACGCACGATCGCCATGATGATCCTGCTGTGCCTGATCGTGATCACCTTCGCGGCGATGCGCGAGTCGATCTTCTCGCTATGGGCGAACCACCAGTTCGGCTACAACGCCGCGACCATCGGCCTGTTCTTCTCCTTCAACGGCGTGATCATCACACTCGTGCAGTTCTTTGCCATGGGGCCGCTGACCGCGCGCTATGGCGAACACACACTTCTGATGGTCGGCATGGGGATGTACACGCTGTGCTGGATCGGCCTGATTCTCGCCCAGGGCATGGTCACCCTGTTCATGGCCATGGCGGCCAGCGGCGTCGGCACGGCGCTGTTCGGCACCAGTCTGCAGAGCCTGCTGTCGCGCCGTGCCGGGGCTCACGAACGCGGCGTGGTCATGGGCGCCTACCAGTCGACCTCGAGCCTGGGCCGCTTTTTCGGTCAGACCGTGTCGGGCACACTCTACGGCCAGGTGGGCCCGAATGCGCCCTTCGCCCTCGGCGCGCTGGCGATGATTCCGGCGTTCATCATCGCGTTCATGATCGGCCGGAGGCTGCAGCACGAAACTCGCGTCGGCGACGCGCAAGCAGCAGGTGCAAGCGCCCGTGCGACCGTGCTGCACAGCGAGGCCGCCGAGGCCGCACCGATGATCGAATCCCGCGGCGAACGCCCCTAGTGGCAGAGGACAGCGTGTGCTGAGTTTCATTTCCAGGCGTCTGTTGACCGCGAT
>CAYLNP010000029.1:0-18794 GCA_964384925.1 uncultured Woeseiaceae bacterium | reverse complement strand
TACTTGGCTGAGTGACAGCCCAGACAGAAGTTGACATACATGCGCGCACCGCGCTGCAGCGAGGCGATGTTGCCGACGTCGTTGTTGGCGCGCTCCAGCGGAATCTCCGGCGCAGCGCTGCCGGCCCCTGGCAGCAGCACGAGGGCAGCGGCGAATGCAGTGATCAACTTACGCATGGAACACCACCCGATCCGGCACCGGCTTGGTTTTCTCCATACGCGTATACACCGGCATGAATACGAAGAAGGCGAAATACAGCAGCGTGAAAATCTGTGTGAGCAGCAGGTAGACGCCGCTTGCGGGCTTGAGCCCCAGCCAGCCGAGCATCACGAAGCTGACCGTGAAAGTCACGAGCGCGAGCTTGTACTGCCAGCCGCGGTAGCGGATCGATTTGACCTTGCAGCGATCCAGCCAGGGCAGCAGAAACAGGACGAATACCGCTGCGCCCATCAGGATCACACCGCCGAGTTTGTCGGGCACGGCGCGCAAAATCGCATAGAAGGGTGTGAAATACCACACCGGGTGAATTTTCTCCGGCGTCACCAGCATGTCCGCAGGTTCGAAGTTGGCGTACTCGAGGAAATAGCCACCGCCGGTCGGGGCGAAGAACACCACCGCGGAGAAGGCGATCAGAAACACGATGATGATCACCAGGTCCTTGTAGGTGTGGTATGGATGGAAGGCTATACCATCCAGCGGTATGCCATCCGCACCCTTCTTCTCCTTGATCTCCACGCCGTCCGGGCTGCTCGACCCTACCTCGTGCAGCGCGATGATGTGCAGGGCCACGAGAAACACCAATACGAGCGGCAATGCGATAACGTGCAACGCAAAGAAGCGGTTCAGGGTGATGTCGGAGATGTAGTAGTCACCGCGCATCCACTCGACCAGGGCTTCTCCGACCATGGGAATCGCGCCGAACAGCGAGATGATGACCTGCGCGCCCCAATACGACATCTGACCCCACGGCAACATGTAGCCGAAGAAGGCCTCGGCCATCAGTGCCAGGTAGATCAGCATGCCCAGTATCCACACCAGTTCCCGGGGCTGCTTGTAGGACCCGTAGAGCAGCGCCCGGAACATGTGCAGATAGACCACGATGAAGAATGCCGATGCGCCGGTGGAATGCATGTAGCGGATCAGCCAGCCGTAGTCGACATCACGCATGATGTACTCGACCGACGAAAACGCCTCTGCAGACGAGGGCTTGTAGTTCATCGTGAGAAAAATGCCCGTGACGATCATGATCACGAGCACGAACATCGACAGCACACCAAAGCCGTACCAGATATTGAGGTTCTTGCTGGCGTAGTACTCGGTGATGTGCTCGCTGAGCAGTTTCTGCAGCGGGAATCGATCGTTGATCCACACGTTGAAGCGACCGGCCGCGCCGAGGCGACGCGATATCTCAGGCTGGCGGGTACTCATTAAGCTGCTCCCGTATCCGATCCGATCAGGATCGTATTGTCATCCATGAACGTATAGGGAGGAACCGGCAGATTCGTCGGCGCCGGCACACCGGCATAGACTCTGCCGGAAAGATCGAATGTCGAGCCGTGACAGGGACAGAAGAAGCCGCCGCGCCAGTCCGGGCCCAGATCGGCCGGTGCGACTTCGAAGCGATCCAGCGGCGCGCAACCCAGATGAGTGCAGCTGCCGACGATCACAAGAAATTCCTCACGTACGGAGCGATGGACGTTGCGCGCGAAGTCGGGCTGTTCCGACTCCTGGGATTCGGGATCGCGAAGCCGCCCGACAACCTCCGGCGCATCCAGCGAGGCGAGCATCTCAGGCGAGCGGCGCAGCACCCAGATGGGACGGCCGCGCCATTCGATCCTCAGCAGGCCGCCCATCTCGAGCTTGCTGATGTCGACTTCCACAGGGGCACCGAGGGCCTGGGCCCTGGCACTGGGCCGCCATGACGCCAGGAAGGGATAGGCCACGAATCCTGCGCCCGCCACGCCGAGCAGGCCGGTGGCAATGCCAAGAAAATGGCGCCTGTTGGTGTTTGTCTCGTCCGTCATCTGGCACTCCATGTCGGCGACCCGGCGCAGGCGTATGAGCCCGAGCAGACGCGATTCGGATCGACCATGCGCGATAGCTCCCTGGAACCCGGCGATTATACACAGCCCCAAAATCAGGTGGCCAGCGTATGCAACCCGCGGGGCACGGCGCTATGGTACGCACACCGGGCCTTGTGACAGCGCCCGCTTCCTTGACCGAGGTCGCGGCTCACGCCTTTGGAGACCCCATCGTTGATTCGCTCCGCCGCCGTGCTCAGATTCGCCGCGCAATCGATCGTGGCAGGCCTCGCAGTGGCCTTCGTTGCCGTGGTGCTGCGCCCCGAGCTGCTGCTGCCCGCACGCCCGACGAGCCCGAACGGTTGGGCCGAAGCCGTAGCCCTTGGCGCGCCGGCCGTGGTGAGCATCTACACGGCCGCACCGGCCGACCCGGCATGGCCGGGCAACCCGGGCCTGGGCTCCGGCGTGATCATCAGCGCCGAGGGCCACATCGCCACCAACTGGCACGTCATCGAAGGCGCCGGCGATATCCGCGTGCAGCTGGCGGACGGCCGCAATGTCACGCCGCGCCTGGTCGGTGCGGACCCCGATACCGAGCTTGCGCTGCTGCAGATCGAGCTGGCCGAGCTCCCGGTGATCCGGATGGGGCGATCCGACCGGCTGCGGGCCGGTGAGGTGGTGCTGGCTGTGGGCAACCCGTTCGGCCTGTCGCAGACAGTGACGCAGGGGATCGTCAGCGCAGTGGGACGCGGCGAACTCGGCGTGACCACCTTCGGAGATTTCATCCAGACCGATGCGGCCATCAATGTCGGCAATTCCGGCGGCGCACTGCTGGATGCACAGGGTCACCTCGTCGGCATCAACACCGCCGCCGTGGGCGCCGCCTCACCCGGAGACGACACCCCCGAGGGCATCGGCTTCGCGATACCCGTGGACCTGGTGCGCGAGGTCACGCAGCAACTGCTGCGCGACGGGCGCGTCATCCGCGGCTGGCTGGGGGTTGAGCCCGTCGATCTCACGCCCGGGCGTGCGGCGCTGCTCGGGCTGGCAGAACGCACCACCGGCATCGAACTGCTGGGCGTGGCCCCCGACAGCCCGGCCGAGATCGCCGGCCTGCAGCGCGGCGACGTGATGCTGAGCCTGGATGGCGAGCCGATCAGCGGCAGCCGCCAGGCCCTGAGCCAGGTGGCGGCGCTTCAGCCGGGCACGGCGCTGGTCATCGAAGTGGCGCGGCGAGGCGAGATTTTCCGTATCGAGGCGATCCTGCGCGAACGCCCGGCGCAGCGGGGACTGCGAAGCGGCCCATGAGCGCGCCGCCTGCGTCACGGGTCAGCCATGGACGCGCCGGATTCTGGCGCCAAGCCGCTGCAACTTCTCTTCCAGGCATTCGTAGCCCCGGTCGATGTGATAGATGCGCTCGACGCGGGTCGTCCCCTGGGCCACCAGAGCCGCCAGCACCAGCGAGGCGCTGGCGCGCAGATCCGTAGCCATCACCGGTGCGCCCTTCAGGGCCGGCACGCCGCGACTGTAGGCGGTGTGCCCCTGGATGCGGAAATCCGCCCCGAGGCGCTGCATTTCGAGCACGTGCTGAAATCGATTCTCGAAGATCGTCTCGGTGATCGTGCCGGCGCCATCGGCGACGGCGTTGAGCGCGCAGAACTGTGCCTGCATGTCCGTCGGAAACCCGGGGTACGGTGCTGTGACGATATCCACGGCACGCGGACGCTGCCCGCCCATGTCCAGATTGATCCAGTCCGGACCGCATTCGATGCTCGCGCCTGCATCGCGCAGCTTGGCGACCACGGCATCGACCGTATCCGGCCATGCGTTGAGCACCCGTACGTGGCCGCCGGTGATGGCACCGGCCACCAGGTAGGTGCCGGTCTCGATACGATCGGGCATGACCCGATACTCGGTGCCACCGAGACGCTCCACCCCCTGGATGCGGATCGTGTCGGTCCCCGCGCCCTCGATGCGCGCGCCCATCGCGACGAGAAAGCCCGCGAGATCGCTGATCTCCGGTTCACGGGCCGCGTTCTCAAGAACCGTCTCACCGCGCGCTAGCACGGCGGCCATCATCAGATTCTCGGTGCCCGTGACCGTCACGGTGTCCATGACGATGCGTGCCCCATGCAGACCGGCGCTGCGGGCACGGATGTAGCCGTCCTCGATCTCGACCTGGGCACCCATCGCCTTCAGTCCGGCAACATGGATGTTCACCGGCCGCGCGCCGATGGCGCAACCGCCGGGCAGAGACACGTTGGCCCGACCGAATCTTCCCAGCAGCGGGCCCAGCACGAGGATCGAGGCACGCATGGTCTTGACCAGTTCGTAGGGCGCCGTGAAATCGTTGATGCCCGAGGGGTCGACCTCCAGGCGCATGCCATCGTGCATCGACACCGCCACACCCATTCTCCCCAGCAGGGCGATGGTCGTCGTGACGTCGTTGAGGTGAGGCACGTTGCCCACACTGACGGGTTCGTCTGCCAGGAGTGTCGCGGCGAGAATCGGCAGCGTCGCATTCTTCGCCCCGGAGATGCGTACCTCGCCGTGCAGTGCGACACCGCCTTCGATCTCGAGCTTGTCCACCGCCGCTAGCCTTCCGAGCCCAGGCCCTGCTCCTCGGGCGTTCGCGCCTGCAGGGACAGGGCGTGGATTTCACGCCCCATCGCCTCGCCAAGCGTGCGGTAGACCATCTGGTGACGCTGCAGGCTGCGCTTGCCGGCGAACGCCTGCGAGACCACCACGGCCTCGAAGTGGGTGTTGTCATCGGAGATGACTTCGACGCGCGCATCGGGCAGCCCCTGCTCGATCAGGCGCTGAATTTCCTGTGGGGTCATCGCTGGATACATCCTCGGCTGGGCATCGGCACAAGTGTACCAGCCCGCGCGCAGCGCATGCCGACGGTGCGACCGCCGGCGCGCCTGATACAATGCGCAACGCGCAAACCCGCTGCACCGCCCACGGAACACGCCTGCCCATGTCGCTGACCGACGCCTTCGACCCCGAACATGTCCTGACACTGGCCCGTGAGGTGCTGACCATCGAGGCGCGGGCGATCGATGCACTGACACTGCGCCTGGGCGAGCCGCTGGTGGAGGCATGCCGGCTGTGCCTCGCCAGCCGCGGTCGGCTGGTGGTGCTGGGCATGGGCAAATCCGGGCACATCGGCGGCAAGATCGCGGCAACGCTTGCCAGTACAGGCAGCCCCGCGTTCTTCGTCAACGCCGGTGAGGCCAGCCATGGGGATCTGGGCATGATCACCGGCGAGGACGTCGTGCTGATGATCTCCAACTCCGGCGAGACGCCCGAGATCATTGCGATCCTGCCGATGATCAAGCGCCTGGGCGTCCCCACCATCGGCCTGACAGGCAAAGCCGACTCTACGCTCGCGCGCATCGCGACCGTCAACCTGGACATCAGCGTCAGCCAGGAGGCCTGTCCGCTCAACCTCGCGCCCACCGCAAGCACCACCGCGACCCTGGCGATGGGCGATGCGCTGGCCGTGGCACTGCTGGCATCACGCGGCTTCACGCACGAGGACTTTGCCCGCTCGCATCCGGGCGGCACGCTTGGAAGACGGCTGCTGCTGACCGTGGGCGAGCTGATGCACACCGGCGAGACGGTGCCGAAGGTCGGCCCCGACGCGTCCGCATCGAAAGGCCTGCTGGAGATGACGCGCCACGGGCTCGGCATGACTGCGGTGGTCGATGAGCAGCAGCGCCTGCTCGGCATTTTCACCGACGGTGATCTGCGCCGCGCACTCGACCGTCGGATCGATGTGCATGAAGCCCGTATGGGCGAACTGATGACGCGCAACTGCAAGACCATCGGCGCGGAGGCGCTCGCGGCGGCTGCAGTGGAGCTGATGCAGACCCACAAGATCAACGCGCTGCTCGTCGTCGATGAGCATCAGCAGCTTGTCGGCGCCCTGAATGTGCACGATCTGATGCGCGCCGGAGTGATGTAGGTGCTCGAACGTGCGGCCGACATCCGTATCGTCGCTTTCGATGTCGACGGTGTGTTCACCGACGGTCGCCTGTTGCTGGGCGACGACGGTGCAGAGTACAAATGCTTTCACGTGCGCGACGGGCACGGCGTGCGCCGCCTGCTGGCATCGGGCATCCAGGCGGCGGTCATCTCGGGCCGCCACTCCAGCGCGGTGGAACGCCGGATGCAGGAACTTGGTGTCGAGCATGTGTTCCAAGGCGTAAAGGACAAGGTCGCCGTCCTCGATGCCCTGCTCAAGGCACTTGCACTCACGCCGCAGCAGGCCGCCTTTGTCGGCGACGATGAACCCGATCTGGCGGTCATGGCGCGCGTAGGACTCTCGGTGGCCGTTGCCGACGCCCACGCCTGCGTTCGGGCCGCTGCCGACTGGACCACCCACGCGCCCGGAGGCGCGGGTGCCGTGCGCGAAGTATGTGACCTGCTGGTCGCCGCCCGTGTCGACGCCGACGAACGGACTCGATGATGCCGAATGCCTTGCCCTGGGCCCTTGCACTGATGCTCGCCGCCGCGCTGACGTGGTGGCTCGCCCGTGGCGGCGAGGCTGTCGATGACGGGCTGCCGGTGGCCGATACGCTCACCCCGCCGGGTTTCTACATCAGAGGTGCACGTCTGATCGGGCTCGACGAATCCGGCCTGGTGCTGTATCGGCTCGACGCCGAGTTCGGCAGCCAGGCGGAGCCCGCAGGTCCCATCGAGCTCGATGAGGTGACCCTCGAATACACGCCAGCCGCCGAAGTGCCTTGGCGCCTGGAGGGCCGCAGGGCGCGCGTGCCGGCGGATCGCAGCGAGGTCCAGCTGTACGACGGCGTCGTGGCGACCAGCACGGGCGACTCACGCCCGCAGGCGACCATCCGCACCGACAGCCTGCGGCTGGATCCGCACAGCCATGTTGCCGCCACCCGCGATCCTGTTTCAGTGCGCTCGCCCGAGGGCACGCTCTCGGGCGTGGGTATGACCGCTTATCTGCAGGCCGACCGACTGGTCCTGGAATCCAGGGTTCATGGTCGCTACACCCCCTGACATGCCGGCAGTGCCCATAGCCCCGCGCACTGTTGCCCGCCTCGGCGCCGCCTTGCTGATGGCCCTCGCAGGGCTGCCGAGCCTGGCGCAGGTGAATCTGGATCCTACCCTGCCGATATCGCTGGACGCGGACAGCTCGGAGTTCGATCGCCGTGGGGACCTGGTCGTGTTCACCGGCCTGAGAATCTCCCAGGGGCCGCTGCAGATCAGCGCCGATCGCGCAGAAGCCAGCCAGATCGACTTCGAAAACTCGCAATGGGCATTCACCGGCAATGTGCGCATCGAGCTGGAGCAGGCGGAGCTGCGCGCCAGCGAGGCCACGCTGACCTTTCTGGGGTTCCGGCTGACGCGCGCGGTAGCGACCGGCTCTCCGGCGGAGTTCGAGGACTCCGGAACGGCTTCAGGCCGGGTGATCCGCGGCCGTGCCGGTCAACTGGAATACGATCTCACGAACGGAATCATCCGTTTCAGTGAGGGTGCGTGGCTTGCGGAAGGCGGTAACGAGATCACCGGTGCCACGCTGCTCTACAACCTTCCGGATGAGCGCATCCTCGCCGAAGGTGAAGGCGATCGGGTGCGCATCACGATCGTGCCGCCCGGCAGTGACGACGACGGCGCAGGTGACGACGAGGGCGAAGGCGACGACGAGGGCGACGACGGGGACGACGAGGGCGACGACGATGACGCCCCAAGCGAAACACGCGATGGCTCGGCGCAGTAAGCCGTGAGCGAATCCGGGGAGCACGTCTCGCACAGCACCGCCGCCAGCACGCTGGTGGCCACCGATATCGCCAAGCAGTATCGCCAGCGCAAGGTCGTCGATGGCATATCGCTGCGCATCAACAGCGGCGAGGTCGTCGGCCTGCTCGGCCCCAACGGTGCGGGCAAGACAACCGCGTTCTACATGATCGTCGGCCTCGTGCCCTGCGACCGCGGCAGCATCGTTCTGGACGACCGTGACCTCACGCGATTGCCGATGCACCAGCGCGCCCGCCGCGGGCTGGGGTATCTGCCGCAGGAGGCCTCGGTGTTCCGCAAGCTCAGCGTGGCGCAGAACATCCGCGCCATCCTCCAGGTGCGCAAGGATCTGGATCGCGCCGGTCGCGACCGGGTGCTCGAGGAGCTGCTCGATGAACTGCACATCGCCCACGTGCGCGACAGCCTCGGCATGAGCCTGTCCGGTGGCGAACGCCGCCGCGTCGAAATCGCCCGGGCACTCGCCGCCAATCCGCGCTTCGTGTTGCTCGACGAACCCTTCGCCGGCGTAGACCCGATCTCGGTGCTCGATATCCAGCGGATCATCCGCCACCTGGCGGCGCGGGGGCTGGGCGTGCTGATCACGGACCACAACGTTCGCGAGACCCTGGGCATCTGCCAGCGGGCCTATATCCTCAATGCCGGCACGCTGATTGCCGCCGGCACGCCCGAGGAAATACTCGCCGACCGGCAGGTCCGGGAAGTCTACCTCGGCGAGGATTTTCGTCTGTAGAATGACCGCATGCGGTCTCCCGTCCTCCCAAGGCATACAGACAACGCTTCATGCTGAAGACTTCGCTGCAGCTGCGGCTTGGACAGCAGCTTACGATGACACCGCAGCTGCAGCAGGCGATTCGTCTGCTGCAGCTGCCCGTCATCGACCTGCAGACGCAGATCCAGGAAGCGCTGGAGGCCAACGTCATGCTGGAGGCCGAGGAGCCCGACAGCGCAGGTGACGCACCGGCCGCCGGCGAGCGGGACGACAGCGACCCGGCCCAGAGCCCGGCGGGTGACGCCGAGGCGGACGGCGACGGTGAGCCGGCCGCCTCCGAGGAATACCTCGATGTCGAAACCAGCCAGGACAGCGACTGGGGGGAAGAGGTTACCGCGGGGCCGGCCGAGGCGCCCTACAGTCGTGACGACAACCGCGAGAGCCTGGAATTCGCAGATCGCTCCGGTGAAAGCCTGCATGAACATCTGCTCTGGCAGGTGCAGATGGAAAACTTCGATGCGCGCGCGGTGCTGGTGGCCGAGGCGATCATCGACTCGATCAACGATGACGGCTACCTGCAGGCCGAACTCGCAGAGATTCGCGCGACGCTCGCACCGGAACTCGATGTCAGCGAGGACGAGATCGAGGCGGTACTGCACATGATCCAGCGCCTGGATCCGGCAGGTATCGCTGCGCGTTCGGTACCCGAGTGCGTGCTGCTGCAGCTCGCCCAGCTCGATCCCGACACACCGGGACTGGCCAGCGCAAAACGGATCGCAGACGAGCATCTCGAACTTCTCGCCGAACAGCAGTACCCCGCCCTCAAGCGCCGCCTGCGCATCGACGACGAGGAGCTGGCCGAAGCCACGGCGCTGGTGCGCGGCTGCCATCCCCGACCGGGCGCGGCGATCCAGCCCGCAGCCCCCGAGTATGTCGTGCCGGATGTCTATGTGCGCAAGATCGACCGGCGCTGGATCGTCGAGCTCAACGCAGGGTCGTTCCCCCGACTTCGCGTCAATCAGACCTACGCCGGGGCCCTGGGCCGCAGCGGCGACAACGACGTGCTGCGCGGCCAGCTGCAGGAAGCCCGCTGGCTGATCCGCAGCCTGGAGATCCGCAACGAGACGCTGCTCAAGGTCGCCAGCAGCATCGTCGAGCGCCAGCAGGCTTTTCTCGATCACGGCGATGAGCACATGCTGCCGATGGTCCTCAAGGATGTCGCCGAGGCGGTGGACATGCACGAGTCGACCATCTCGCGCGTGACCATGAACAAGTACATGCACACCCCGCGCGGGATCATCGAATTCCGCCACTTCTTCTCCAGCCAGGTCGGCGGCGAGGATGGCGATGCCCAGTCGTCCACTGCCGTGCGGGCGAAGATCCGCAAGCTGATCGGCCAGGAAGTCCGCCACAAGCCACTCAGCGACAGCAAGCTTGCCCAGCTGCTCAGCGAGGATGGCGTGCAGGTTGCCCGGCGCACGGTGGCCAAGTACCGGGAGGCGATGAATATTCCGCCTTCGAGCGAGCGCAAGCGCATGAATGTGCGATGATTGAGCAAGAGACCCTGGCGGCGCCGGGACGACCCGACATGCCGCTGCAACCTGGCAAACGGGAGTTGACCATGCTGATCAATATCACCGGACATCATGTCGACCTGACCGACCCGCTTCGTGACTATGTAAATGCCAAGCTGGACCGCGTGTTACGGCACTTTGACCACGTGACGGATATCCATTGCGTGCTCACCGTGGAAAAGCTCAGGCACAAAGCGGAGGCCACGATGCAGGTCACCGGTGGTAAAATATTTGCTGACTCTGTGGAGGACGACATGTACGCAGCCATTGACGGGCTTGCTGACAAACTCGACCGCCAAGTGAAAAAACATAAGGAAAAACTTAGCGATCACCATGCCCGTGAGGCCCAGAAGGCGCGCTACTCTTAAGCAGGCGCGACCCGCTGCGGAACTCCATCACCCGGCACCGATCTCTACAATCATCATGGATGTACAGAATCTGCTTTCCCCGCAGCGGGTCGGCTGCAAGCTTGCCGCACGCAGCCGGAAACACGCACTGGAATTCGTCAGCAACCTTTTCGCCAGGGACAGCGGCGGCACGCTGGATGCGACGGAAGTCTTCGATGCGATGATCAGTCGTGAGCGCCTGGGCTGCACGGCGGTGGGCAACGGTGTCGCCATGCCGCATGCACGCATCGGTGGCATCGAGGCCCCGATGGGCGCCTTCGTGCGGCTCGACGCACCCATCGACTTCGATACACCCGACGAACGGCCGGTAGACCTGGTCTTCGCGCTGCTCGTGCCGGAGGACCGAAAGGACTGCCAGAGCGCGGAGCTCACCGAACTCTCCAGGGTCTTCGCCGACGCCGAGTTCCGCACTCAGCTGCGCGAAGCCGGAAGCGCCCGGGCCATCTATGAGCTGTTCCCGGCCGCAGAGCTCAAAGCCACCGTGAACGCCTGACGGCGCATCGCGCAGGCTCTCTCCCATGCGCCTGATCATCGTCAGCGGACTGTCCGGATCCGGCAAGAGCGTCGCGCTCAACATGCTGGAGGACCTGGGCTACTACTGCATCGACAACATCCCGATCGCGCTGCTGCGCACGCTGGTCGAGCAGATCATCGTCACCCGCGATCCGGCCTATGAGCTCACGGCTGTCGGCGTGGATGCCCGTACCCGGCAGGCTGATCTGGGCGCGCTGCCCGAACTGGTCAGGGAACTGCGCAGCCGGGATGTCGCCTGCGAAGTGGTGTTTCTGCACGCCGACGACGACGTGCTGCTCAAGCGCTTCGGCGAGACGCACCGCAAACATCCGCTGCTGGTCAGCGGCACCTCGTTGCGCGAGGCGATCGAACGCGAGGCGGAGCTGCTCGGCCCGGTGACCAACGTCGCCGACCTGACCATCGACACCACGCACACCAGCGTGTATGACCTTCGCGAAACCATTCGACGCCGGGTCGCCGATCGTCAGCTCGATGCACTGTCCGTCCTGGTCGAGTCCTTCGGCTACAAGCACGGGCTGCCGGCGGATGCGGACTTCGTGTTCGACGTGCGATGCCTGCCCAACCCGTACTGGGAACCGCAGCTGCGTGGGCTCGACGGCCGCGACCCCGCGGTCGCGCAGTTTCTCGAGGCTAAGGGGCTCACGGCCCTGCTGATCGACGACATCGTGCAGTTCCTTGAACGGTGGCTGCCCCATTACGAAGACGTCAAGCGGACCTACATGACGGTGGCGATCGGTTGCACCGGCGGACAGCACCGCTCGGTGTATGTCGCCGAGCAGGTCACGCGCAGACTCGCGACCCGCTACAGCCACATCATCACCCGGCACAACGAACTGGGCGGCTAGCCCACGCGCCTTCGCAGGGGCGCAGACCCGAAGCAAAGCCACGCTGTACGAACGTTACATTATTACGTATCATCTTGGTCTCGTTGCCATGCTGTCCCGGCGCCACCCCTGCGGAGTTTCATATGCCCTCGATCACCACCACCCTGCGCCCGGCCACACTGGTCGCCGCGCTGCTGTCACCCCTGCTGATCCAAGCTGCCGCCGCACAGCAGCCTGGCGAGAGTGATCTGCCCGGCATCATCGTCACCGCTGATGCGCTGGGCAATCGCACCGCCGATGAACTCATCCAGCCCGTCACGGTGCTG
The DNA here is from genome assembly GCA_964384925.1 of uncultured Woeseiaceae bacterium. Taxonomy (GTDB): domain Bacteria; phylum Pseudomonadota; class Gammaproteobacteria; order Steroidobacterales; family PWYM01; genus PWYM01. The sequence continues at coordinate 6,609 of CAYLNP010000029.1, read as the reverse complement.
CATGGCGATGCACTGGCCAGAGCACTCGCCGGCTCCATCGGCGAGATGCTCGATGGCCTGCCCGGTGTGGCCAACGCCGATTTCGGCCCCGGTGTGGGCCGTCCTACGGTGCGCGGTCAGCAGGGCGCCAGGGTGGTGATGCTGGATGACGGGCTGCCGGTGGGGGATGTCTCCGGGGAGGGCGTGGACCACGCCGTGGCGATCGACGCCCGCAGTGCCGAGCAGATCGAGGTGTTCCGCGGACCGATGACGCTGCTCTATGGCAGCGGCGCGGCCGGCGGCGTGGTGAACGTGCGCAGCTTCCGATTCCTGCCGGACTTCGCGCCGTCGAGCTTTGCCAGGGTCGACGGCAGCTACTCAGGCAACGGTGACGACCGCCAGCTCGGCCTGGCCTTCGAGCATGCCCTGGACGAGCACTTCGGTGTTCGTGCCAGCCTCGGCCTGCGCCGCAGCACCGATTTCTCCATCGACGGGTTTCAGGAAGACGACCAGGAGGAAGGCTTTCGGGGTCGGCTGCAGAACAGCAGCGTCGACTCGGACACCGCGTCGCTGACCGGCATCTTCCGCCAGGACAGGGGCCATCTGGCGCTGGGTGCCAGCCGCTGGCGCACGAACTATGGTGTGCCCGAAGTGTTCGATCCTCAACGCATCCGCGGTGACGGCGGAGATGAACTCGAGCGCATCACCGCCGACTATGAGCGCTTCGACGTGCGCGGCGAGATCGCCGATCCCCTGCCCGGCTTCACCGCGTTGCGTCTCAAGGCCGCATGGACGAGCTTCACACAGGCAGAGACTGCATTTGAGTTCAGCCGCACCGATGGGCAGCTCGACGAGTCCGTGGTCGAAGTCGAGTTCGAGAACGATCAACTCGATACTCGCATCGACCTCGTGCATGCGCCGATCGCCGGCTGGCAGGGCGTGCTCGGCGTGCAGTACGCCGACCGCGACTTCTTTGCCGATGATCCCCGGGGTGCCGATCGTGGCTTCTACGTCCGACCGAATCGCACGCGCAGCCTGGCCGCCTACCTGATCGAGGAATTGCCCACACGTTTCGGGCGGCTTGAGGTCGGTGCGCGCGTCGAGCGTGAACGCAGCACACCAGAGGCTGTGATCGGCTCGCGTGTCAGCGGCATCACTCAGGCCGACGGCAGCTTTCTGGCCTTTCCGGAACAGCTCGACCGCCGCAGCATCACGCCGGTGAGCCTGTCCGCCGGCAGCATCATCGACCTCGATGCGGCCCATCACCTGCGCATTGCTCTGACCCGCGCCGAGCGTGCGCCCTCCCCTGAGCAACTCTATGCGTTTGGCCGACACGCGGCTGCAGGCACCTTCGAGGTGGGTAACCCGGCGTTGAAACGCGAGACCTATACCAATCTGGAACTCGGCGTCGACCGTCATCTCGGTCGTCTCCGCTATGACTTCACGTTGTTCTACAACCGCGCCGACAACTACATTTTTCTGGCCTCCGAGGACGACGGTAGCGGAGCACCCGTAGTCGTCAACGACATCGGCAATCGCGCCGGTGAAGGCGCTGCCGCCGGCTGCGCCCCGGATGATGGCGGGCTGTGCCAGCTGCGCAACCAGCTGGTCACCAGCGAACAGGTGGATGCAGAGTTCTACGGCGCCGAGTTCGGCGGCAGTTTCGCGCTCAGCGATGGTCCGGTGCCGGTAACGCTGCGCGTGTCCGCTGATCTCGTGCGCGCCAGCCTGCGCGACGGCGGTGATCTGCCGCGCATCACGCCGCCGCGCTTCGGTCTTGGGCTCGATACCCGGTGGCAGGATGTCGGCATTGGCCTCGACTATCGTCGCGTCGACCGTCAGAACCGCATCGGCGAGGCCGAAAGCACGACCGAGGGCTACAACCTGGTGTCGCTGGATGTCTCGTGGCAGCCGCCCGGCACCGGTACTGACACCACGCTGTACCTGCGTGGCCGCAATCTGCTCAATGAGGATGGTCGCCGCCACCAGAGCTTCTTCAAGGATGCGGCACCAATCATCGGTCGGGCTGTTTTCGTGGGCTTCAGTACCCAGCTGGGCGGCCGCTGACAATCTGACGGTGCGTCACGGCGCGCCCTCAGTGGGTGTCCGCTGAGTGCGGTTCGAAGCGGACTGGTTATCCCACCAGTTCGCGTCGCACCGCGTCGGGCGCGTCGAGTTCGGGCATCTCGGGTGCGAACAGGAAGGCCTCGAGCTGCTCGCGCCGGGCCATGGCGTCGCGGTAGCCAAGGTCGATGAGTTCGCGCGTGAATCCGGATTCGAACAGCAGATAGCTGAGCAGCTGCTGGCCCCCGCGGTTTGAGGCCCCGACACCGCGCAGGAGCAGGCGTACCGTGCGCGGCAGCTCCCCGGCGTGGCGCACGGCGATTTCGCGCACGTCATGGCTGGGCAGGATCAGCAGTGTGTCCACGCGCCGCAGCCGCGAAGGCGCGCCGGAAAGCTGCAGGCCGTCCGGCAACTGCGCGAGCATCTGGTTGATGCGGGTCAGTCGTTCGAGATCGGCGTGCAGGCTGTCCAGAAACAGGCTGTCGAGCAGGTAGCCGGCGATCTCGCCGAAACCGGGATACGGCGGATGCGCGGATGCGTCCGGCTCGGGATCCGGTCGCTCGTCGCGCACGCCCAGCACCAGCAGGCGTTCTGCGCCCAGGTGCAGGGCCGAGGAGAGCGGTGCGGACTGGCGCACCGCCCCATCTCCATACCACTGGCCGCGGATCCATACAGGCGGAAACACCAGTGGTACTGCAGCACTGGCCAGCACGTGATCGAGTGTGAGCTCGCCGGACACCCCCCGCCGGCGCGCGCGGGTCCAGTCGGCGAGCCCCGCCTTGCCTTCAAAAAAAGTCACGGACCGGCCGACACCGTATGCGGCCGCCGTGACTGCCAGCGCATCCAGATGCCCCTGCTCGATACCGCGGCGGATGCGGGTGAAATCGATCTGTCGCTCGAGCAGTGCCCGCAATGGTGAATAGTCGAGCAGCGACCTGGGATTGCGTTTGCCGAGTCCACCGGTGATCAATGCCGTCAGCCAGTGCAGGCTCGAGCGCAGCATGGTCCATGCATCGGTGCGGTAGACCTGACCGGCATGGAAATTGCTCCACACGCGCGAAAGCTCACCCGCCGCATAGCTGAAGCGTCGCGCCCGTGCAGCCAGCACCGCAGCGTTTATCGCACCGGCCGAAGTGCCGGAGATGACGTGGAAGGGATTGGGTGCGCCACGCGGCAGCAGTTCAGCCACCGCGCGCAGCGCACCGACCTGGTAGGCGCCGCGCGCACCGCCGCCGGGCAGGATCAGTCCGCGCTTGATACCGTCGGATGTCATGCCGCCGCCGTCTCCCCTGCCCTAGTCGACACCGACACCGACGCTCAATGGCGCCACCGGCACCGCGCGCTTCAGGCCGCGGATACCCTGGTCCAGACCCCGCAGCGACAGCGCGTACATGCGCTCGCCCATCAGCTCGCGGGTAATCTGCACCGAAGGCGTGTAGCTCCAGCGCTGTTCGGGCTCGGGGTTCAGCCAGACGGCGTGCGGATAATGACGCAGCAGACGATTGAGCCAGACCTGACCCGGCTCTTCATTCCAGTGCTCCACGCTGCCGCCCGGATAGGTGATCTCGTAGGGACTCATGGTCGCATCGCCGACCAGAATGACGCGGTAGTCAGGACCATACTTGCGCATGATCTCCGCCAGCGGAATGCGCTCGGCGTGGCGGCGCCGGTTGTCCTTCCAGACGCTTTCGTAGATGAAGTTATGGAAATAGAAGTACCGCAGGTGCTTGAACTCCGCGCGCGCCGCCGAGAACATCTCCTCGCACACGCGTATATGGTCGTCCATCGAACCGCCGATATCGAAAAACAGCAGCACCTTGACGGCATTGTGCCGCTCGGGCTGCATGCGGATATCGAGCAGGCCTGCGTTTCTGGCCGTGGAGTCGATCGTTCCGGGCAGATCCAGCTGATCGGCCGCCCCTTCGCGGGCAAAGCGGCGCAGCTTGCGCAGCGCCAGCTTGATGTTGCGCGTGCCGATCTGCACCGAATCGTCCAGGTTGCGGTATTCACGCTTCTCCCAGACCTTCACGGCGCGTCGATTGCCGCCCTTGCCGCCGATGCGCACCCCTTCGGGATTGAAGCCCGAGTGGCCGAACGGCGAGGTGCCACCGGTGCCGACCCACTTGCTGCCGCCATGATGTTCGCCATCCTGCTCACGCAGACGCTCCTTGAGGGCCTCCATCAGCGCATCGAAGCCGCCAAGCGCCTCGATCTTTGCCCGCTCCTCATCAGAGAGCATCAACTGCGCCTGACGCTTCAGCCACTCTTCGGGAACCTGTGCCGAGAACGCCTGAAACAGCTGCTCGATGCCCTTGAAGTGTGCCGCGAACACCTGGTCGAAGCGATCGAACAGCGCTTCATCCTTGATCAGTGAGGCACGCGCCAGGTAATAGAACTCGTCGACCGATACCGAGGCGACGCGCAGGCGCAGCGCCTCGAGCAGGGTCAGGTACTCGGTGATCGAGACCTTCAGGCCGGCCTTGCGCAGCAGGAAGAAGAATTCAGCGAGCATTTCGCCGGTGCATGAACACGAGCTGCTCGAACAGGTGCACGTCCTGCTCGTTTTTCAGCAAGGCGCCGTGGAGCGGCACGATCGCGTTCTTGTCGGAGGCGCGCAGGGCCTCGGGCGAGATGTCCTCGGCCAGCAGCAGCTTGATCCAGTCGAGCAGTTCCGAGGTCGAGGGCTTTTTCTTCAGCCCCGGCACCTCGCGGATGTCGTAGAACGCTTTCAGCGCCTCACTCAGGAGGGTCTGTTTGAGACCGGGATAATGCACATCGACAATGCTGCGCATCGTGTCTGCATCCGGAAAGCGGATGTAGTGGAAGAAGCAGCGACGCAGGAAGGCATCGGGCAGCTCCTTTTCATTATTGCTGGTGATGATGATGATCGGGCGGTGCCGTGCGCGCACCGTCTCGCCCGTTTCGTAAACCGAGAACTCCATGCGATCGAGTTCGCGCAGCAGGTCGTTGGGAAATTCGATGTCGGCCTTGTCGATCTCGTCGATCAGCAGCACGGGCTGAACGGGCGAATCGAAAGCCTCCCAAAGGGCGCCGCGACGGATGTAATTGGCGATGTCCTTGACCCGGTCATCACCAAGCTGGGAGTCACGCAGACGCGCGACCGCGTCATACTCATAAAGTCCCTGCTGGGCTTTGGTGGTCGACTTGATATGCCATTCCAGGAGCGGACGTTCCAGCGCTTTGGCGACCTCTTCGGCCAGCTGGGTCTTGCCGGTGCCGGGTTCGCCCTTGATCAGCACCGGCCGGCCGAGCGTGATGCCGGCATTGACCGCCATCATCAGGTCTTCCGTGGCGACATAGCGCTCGGTACCTTCGAATCTTGGTGTACTCATCGTGATGTCCCGCTCCTGGTGCGCGTCATCTAGTCTTTCGCCGCCGTGACTTCCACGATCTTCATCGCATTGGTATGGCCGGAGACACCGCGCATGTCGCCCTTGGTGAAAATCACGCTGTCGCCTATGTTCACCAGGCCGCGGCGCAGCAGCTCGTCGAACACCTTGCGATAGACCACCTGAGAGTCACTGTGCGTGACATCGAAGTGCACCGGATAGACGCCACGATACAGCGTCACGCGCCGGGCCGTGGTCGCGTGCGGCGTGAATGCGTAGATAGGAATATCACTGCGGATACGTGACATCCAGCGTGTCGTGGCGCCCGATTCAGTCAGCGCGATGATGGCGCGCACACGCAGGTGATTGGCGGTGTACATCACCGCCATCGCGATCGCCTCATCGACACGCTCGAAGCGATCCTGCATGCGGTGATTGGTCCGCCCGCGTTCGGTGAGATGCTTTTCGGCGGCGACACAGACTTCGGCCATGGCCTTGATCGCCTGCACAGGATAGCGACCCACGGCCGTTTCGGCAGAGAGCATCACGGCGTCGGTGCCATCCATGACGGCGTTGGCGACGTCCGAGACTTCCGCGCGGGTCGGCATCGCACTGGCGATCATCGACTCCATCATCTGCGTGGCGGTAATGACGATACGGTTGTGGTCGCGGGTGCGGCGGATCATGCGCTTCTGGATGCCGGGCAGTTCCGCATAGCCCATCTCCACGCCCAGATCCCCACGCGCCACCATGATCACGTCGCTGACGGCGATCAGGCTGTCGAGGTTGCGCACCGCCTCGGTGCGTTCGATCTTTGCGACCACGCGCGCCTGGGAGCCCGCCTCGCGCAGCAGCGTGCGCGCATTTTCGAGATCGGCGGCATCGCGCACGAAGGACACCGCCACGAAATCGACTTCCAGCTCGGCGGCGGTGCGGATGTCGGCCAGGTCCTTGTCGGTCAGTGCGGTGGCCGAAAGCCCCCCGCCCATGCGATTCAGGCCCTTGTGGTCCTTGAGCACGCCGCCGGTGCGCACCCGGGTCGCCACCCGGGAACCCTCGATGGCGGTGACTTCGAGCACGATCTGGCCGTCATCGAGCAACAGCGTATCGCCGGGGGACAGATCTTCGGCCAGGCCCGCATAGGCCACGCCAACCACCGCTTCGGTCCCGGCAGTCGAGTCGTGCGAGGGATCAAGCGCAAAGGCTGCGCCCTCGG
>CAYLNP010000028.1:0-18881 GCA_964384925.1 uncultured Woeseiaceae bacterium | reverse complement strand
GCTGCGCCAAGTGTGGCGCGCGCGAGCACGGTTTTCGGCCAATCCACGCCCGGCGGGGCATTGCTGATGGCGTGAATGCCCTCGCTCAGCGGCACAACGCCAGGCGTACTGTTGGACGTGAGCACCAGCGCGTCGCGCGTGGCCAGCAGCAGATTGAAGCCGCGATAGTCGGCGCCCCGGGTTTGCAGCGTCGTGGCAAATGTCTGTGGAGTGTGCGGGCTGGTCAGGAAAGCCACCGGCAGTTCGCCGCGGGAGCGCGCGTCTTCAGGCCCCCCGCCGGGGGTACGCACATTGGTGATCGCCGCGATGCGCCCGGTGCTGCTCACGCCCAGCCAGGTGCCGCCGGCCTCGAGATCACGCCCGCCGACGATGCCCGCCGGGTGGTCCCACGCGTGGACGGGCGCGCTCGGGCGCGCGTGAAACTCGTCGCGATTCGCGGCGATCACGAGCGGATAGCGCGGATGACTCCGCCAGGCAACTGCAATCAGGCACATCGTGTGATTATAGGGACTCGCGCAGGTGCACGATCGCGTTGGCGTAGTAGGCCAGCACCGGAAGCTCCGCGGGATTGGCGCGGTAGCGGCCTTCGTGCTCCAGCACGATATGGCGGAGCCGAAGCATGCGCAGACCGACGTCCACCGCATAGTCATCACTCTGGCGCGGCAGATAGACCTGCGCATTGCGACTCATCAGGTCGGCCTGCAGACCCTGGGCCCGATTGCGGATGTCCTCGACACTGAAATCGGTTTGAGGATTTTCGTGAAACAGCGTGGCGATCAGGCTGACCGGCAGCACCGGCATGAGCGTACCCACCTCGCACATCAGGTGTTCGGCCAGTTCGACCACCCGGGCCGAGCGATCGGGTGCATGCACGTCGCGGGGGTCCCAGGCACGCTGCAACGCGTAGGCGCGCAGCGACACGGGCCGGCCGAAGTTCGCACAGGCGTAGCCGAACCGGTACCAGCGCTTGCGCAACCCCAGCCGCAGATTCTGCAGCAGAAAGCCCAGCGTCTCGCGGATTGCCGCCAGACCACTGCGTCGCGGTGCCTCGGGCTCGAGTTCTGCCAGCAGGGTGCGGTCCTCCAGTACACGGTCGTAATTGATGGCGATCGGCAGGAAGACGATGTCGCGGGCGCCGCGCGGATCGAAATCGCGCAGCATGTAGTCGAGCAGGCCCACGCGCGGCGGGCGCAGCCGACCGTCCCGGCTCAGCCCGCCTTCGGGAAAGACCACCTGGGTCACCCCGCCTTCCACGGCCATCTGTACATAGCGTTCCAGTACGCGACGGTACAGCGGGTTGCCCGAGCCGCGGCGCACGAAGTACGCGCCTACCGAGCGGATCAGCTGCTGCAACGGCCAGACCCGCGCCCACTCCCCGACGGCATAGGACAGCACGGTGCGCGTCATCGCCAGGTGGGCCACCAGTACATAGTCCATGTTGCTGCGGTGATTGACCACGAACACCAGACTTGCGTTGTCGTCCAGGCCGGACAGGGCCTGCTCGTCGAGAAAGCCCAGACGGACACGATAGAGCGTGCGCACCAGCTTGCGCGCAAGCCAGCTGCCCACGCGGAAGTACACATAGGCATTGAAGGCCGGCACGATCTCGCGCGCATAGTGGGCGACGCGATCCATCGCTACCTTGCGCGGCTCACCCGTGCGCTCGCAATGCTCGGCCACGGTGCGTGCGATGCGCGGGTCGTAGACCAGGCGGTCGATGAGGACCTGCCGGCGGGTCAGTGACAGCGGCGGGATCTTCAGGTTCAGGCTGCGGTTGACGCCTTCGATGAGCAGATTCGCCCGGCGGCGGAAGTACCAGCGCACCGTCGGCAACAACAGGCGCGAGACCAGCAGCCACAGGGCAATGCCGCTGAAGACCAGCGCAAGCCACAGTGGAATTTCGACCGTGTCGGTCACCAGCGCGTGGAGCCGCCCAGGACCTTGGCCAGTGAGGGTCCTTCCCATGCATCGAACCAGCTGCGGATCAGGCGATGGGAGATGGACAGCCCCGGCGGCACGCGGATACGGCCCTCGATGATGTCGCTGCGCGCGAACCAGCCCGCATCGGCGAGTTCTCCGTCATTGAGGTGAATGTCCGTGCTCTGCGCCTGCGCGGTGAATCCCAACATCAGCGAAGAGGGAAAGGGCCAGGGCTGGGAGCTGTGGTAATGCACCTCGCCAACACGAATATCGGTCTCTTCGGCCACCTCGCGAGCGACTGCGTCCTCGAGGCTCTCGCCGGGCTCGACGAAGCCGGCGATGGTCGAATACCGCTTGTCCGGCCAACCGGCCTGGCGGCCCAGCAGGCAGCGCTCGCCCTGCGTGACCAGCACGATGATCGCCGGATCGACGCGGGGGAAGAGTTTTCGTCCATCGGGCGTGGCCAACACATGACCACCGCTGTCCACGGCAAGGGATTCACCTGTCATGCTGCAGAACCGGTGGTGGCTGCGCCAGCCGATCATGGCCTTGGCGTAGGCGAGAATCGCGGCTTCGGCCGCGGCGAGTCGTTGACCGACCTGCCATAGATCGACGAACTCCCCGTCGATGCTGTCGGGTGGCTGCTCCAGTGGCAGGGCGAACACGGCCTGATCCTGATAGAGACCGAGAAATACCGCAGTTTCCGCGGCAGGCTCACAGCCCAGCGCCACCAGATGCGCGCGCTGCATGAAGCGGGCGCGTGGCGCCTCCAGGGTGGCCACCAGGCATCGCTCGGCATGCACGGGCACGAACAGACTGCGTTCGTCATTCAACGCAGCGGTCAGCCACGCCGTGTCCTGGCGCAGGCGGCTGGCACGATCGAGATATCCGCCGCCAAAGTGATTGGCGGGTTCCGGAAAGTGCGCCATGTCAGCTCAAGAGCTTGCGTTCGCACAGCACGATGCCATCGGCATCGGCATACAGCCAGTGACCGGGCGTGAACATCGCCTCACCGAAGCGCAGCGGCACGTCCGCCTGACCCTGACCCTGCCTGCGGCCGCGTGAGGGCACGGCGGCCAGCGCCATGATTCCTACCGGCATTCCGGCCAGCAGCTCGGTGTCGCGCACGCAGCCGTGGACGACGATCCCCGACCAGCCGTTGTCGATTGCCAGCGCTGCCAGCTGGTCTCCGACCAGCGCCACGCGCAGCGAGCCGATGCCATCGACGACCAGGACATTGCCGTGGCCCGGCGTTTCGAGCAGCGCCCGCACCATCGAGTTGTCCTCGTGTGTGGATACGGTGCGCACCTCGCCGCAGAAACGCCGCCGCCCGCCAAAGTGACGGAACAGGGGTTCGACGACCTGCAGCTCGGCGGCATATTCGTCAAACAGGTCAGCGGTTTTGAAGCTCGGGGTGTCGGCGCGTGTCATGGCGGTTCCTGAAACGGGAGGCAGGCGCCAAGGGTATGACAAAACCCGGGGCGGGGCAGTGACAAGGCCTGGGACGGCACTGCGCGCGTCGCCAGCGCGCGCCGAAAGGGTGCGCGGCCTAGCTGGGTTTCGTCCCGCAAGTGCCGCTTGCGAAATGCGCAGCCGGCAGCATCAGGCACCCCGGGCACTGCTCCTCGTCGAGCGCCAGCAGATCACGCACGTAGTGGGCGGCACACTGAGGGCAGGTCTCCAGTGCCAGTTCGTCGCCCGCGCGCAGGCTCGCCAGCAGGTTGGAGGCCCATTCGATCGACAGCAGCGGCTGCCCGTGCAGGTGCAGATAACGTTCGTACGCGCGGCACAGGCGCCGACCGGTGTCCAGGCGCGCGCCCGGTGCGTGACTTGCGCCCTCCAGCAGCCCTCCGGCGACGTACGCGGCCGCCAGCGAGGCAGCGTGCAGGCGATGCAGGGGCGTCTTAACGAACAGCGCGACCTGGGAGGGGGTGCGGCCTCGACGCCGCCGTACCTCGTTGCCCGGGCTGTGTTTGAAATAGCTGCCGTAGAGCCGGCGGATGCGGTCGTCCGAAAGTCCGGTGAACTGCCGGATGGTGCCGGTGCGCGCCTCGTGACTGATCAGGCGCAGCGCCAGGTCATGGCGTGCCCGCTCACCCCGGTAGCGGTCGTCGGTGGTCCTCATGGGCAGCCTCTCCGGTCCGATTTTCACAAGTGGCCGATTTGCAGAAATACAGTACTGGATGCCATATATGGGCAAGAATAACCATATATGGTAATTCTGGACAAAAATAACCACACAGCGGACAGGAAATCGCCATGCAGCCAGCCATAGATGACACCTCCCCCCTGTCCCAGATTGCCGAACTCAATCGCCTGTTCCTGAGTCTGCTCACAGCGCTGGAAACCACGCCCGAGCAGCCTGCCGACCGCCTCAGTCTCGGGCTCGACGAACAGCAGCGCGCGGCGCTGCTGGCGTTATCTCCGGGCTGCCTGGATGCGCTGACCAATGCGCCGGTGGCGCTTTTCTCCCTGCCGCTGAGTCGTCCGCGGCTGGGCGACCATGCGGGCTGCGAGGCGTGGCTTTCGGTGCGCGCCCATCATGCACGCCTGGCATTTGCCACGGCTGCGTTGTCGGTCATGTGGCACATGCTGCGCAGCGCCCCGGACTGGGCACGGCTGGCTTTCGGTCTCAACGCCCGACAGCTGCTGTGGCTTAATACCGTGCCGATCTCGGCCTTGCCGCAGCTGGCGGTACCGGCAGCTGAGGGTCTGCGCGTGCGCTTCACCCGCCGCGGCGCATTCTGGCCGCGGGTGCTGCTGTTCGCGGCACGCGAAGATGGCGAGAACCTGCGCCTGGCGGTGACCGCTGCAGTGCATCTGGCCAGTGCCCAGCAGCGCAGCTGAGTTCACGCGGCGCTACAATGGTGAGCTTCGCCGGCCTGCCAGGACGGCAGCGCCAGTATCGGGACCCCTGGGTGACATGGACGCACTGCGGCTGGAAAACCTGCGCAAGACCTACCCCAATGGCGTGGAGGCGCTCAAGGGCATCGACCTGACGGTCGAAGAAGGCGATTTCTTCGCGCTGCTCGGCCCCAACGGGGCGGGCAAGACCACCTCGATCGGCATCGTCACCTCCCTGGTCAACAAGACCTCCGGCCGTGTGGTCGTTTTCGGGCATGACATGGACCGTGCCCGCGACGCCGCCAAGGCGTGCATCGGCGTCGTGCCGCAGGAAGTCAATCTGTCCATGTTCGAGAAACTCATCGATATCGTCGTCAATCAGGCGGGCTACTACGGCGTACGGCCACGGCTGGCCCGGCAGCGCGCGGAAAAATATCTGAAGGCGTTGCACCTGTGGGACCGGCGCACCGATATCGCACGCAATCTTTCGGGTGGCATGAAACGCCGGCTGATGATCGCCCGCGCGCTGGTGCACGAGCCCCGCCTGTTGATTCTCGATGAGCCCACCGCCGGCGTGGACATCGAGATTCGCCGCTCCATGTGGCAGTTCATGCGCGCGATCAACGAGGCGGGCGTCACCATCATCCTCACCACTCATTACCTCGAGGAAGCAGAGAGTCTGTGCCGCAACGTCGCGATCATCGACCAGGGGCGCATCGTGGAAAACGACCGGATGTCGCGGGTGCTGCGCAAGCTCCACCACGAGACCTTCGTGCTTTCGCTCGACCAACCCATCGAGACTCTGCCGGATCTGGGCGGATTTACGGTCCGCCAGCGCAACGAGCAGGAACTCGAGGTGGAGGTCACGCGCACCCAGAGCATCAACCAGCTGTTCAGCATGCTCAGCGAGCGCAACCTGACGGTGCACAGCATGCGCAACAAGGCCAATCGGCTGGAGGAGCTGTTCCTGCGGCTGGTGGAGAACAAGCCGGGCGCATCGGGACAGGGGCCGCTGGCATGAATCGGGAGGCTTCCGGGAATCAGGCGCGCGCCACGGACTTCGCCCGCGAGCCCCACCACGCGCAAAGCGAAAGCCTGCTGGCGGTCAACCTCGTGGGCCTGCGCACGATCATGCGCAAGGAAATCAAGCGGGTCAGCCGCATCTGGGTACAGACCATCGTGCCACCGGCCATCACGATGTCGCTGTATTTCGTGATCTTCGGCAGCCTGATCGGCCGGCGCATCGGCGAGATGGAAGGTATGCCCTACATCGCCTACATCGCGCCGGGGTTGATCATGATGGCGGTGATCACCAACTCTTTTTCCAATGTCGTGTCATCGTTCTTCGGCGCCAAGCTGCAGCTCTACCTCGAAGAAATGCTGGTTTCCCCTTTGTCCACGGCGACCATTGTCGTGGGCTACATGATCGGCGGCATATTCCGTGGGCTGGCGGTGGGGGTGCTGGTAACCGTGGTCGCGTTGATGTTCACCCGGCTGACCATCGTCCATCCCTGGATTACGCTGTCGGTCGTGGTGCTGGTGGCTGCGGTGTTTTCCATGGCGGGCCTGCTCAACGCGATCTTTGCCAAGACCTTCGACGATATCTCGATCGTGCCCACCTTCGTGCTCACGCCCCTGACTTACCTGGGAGGCGTGTTTTTCTCCATCTCCCTGCTGTCGCCGACCTGGCAGGCCGTGGCCATGGCCAATCCGATACTCTATATGGTGAACGCCTTTCGATATGGCGTGCTTGGTGTGTCGGATATTCCCATCACCGTGGCCTACGCGCTGATCATCGGCCTTTTCGTCGCGCTGTTCTCACTGAACATGTGGCTGCTGTCCAGGGGGCGCGGCATCCGCAGCTGAAACGGCAGGGCAGGCGGCGGTCCCTCTCCCGGGACCGCCGCGCCGTCCACCCGGATACTCAGGCCTGAGCTGTGGTGGGATCGAGCATGCTCGTGACCTTGTGGATATGCGTGGCCGGAAAGCCGCTTCTCTGCGCGTGCACGCGGATCTTCTCCTCGTCGTCTGCAAGGTAGACGCAGAAGATCCTGTCAGCGGCAACGTAGGACTCCAGCCACTGGATCCCCTTGCCCATTTCATCGAGAACCTCGTTGGATTTGCCGGCGCCGGCGCAATAGTCGCCGGGCGAAAGTTTCTCGATACCGGGGATGTGCCGTTCGATGATGTATCTGTGCATGTCTGATGACTCCTGCCCGTGGGTTGTCGTTATCGAACGCACCCGGCACCGGGCTTGTCGAATGCGTTGTTCAGCCCAACCCCGGGGCCTGAGTCGCCGGCCGCCGTGCGGTGATCAGTATCCTGCCGAGCCAGAGCGCGACGCAAGGGGGCGGGTAGCGTTCGTTCGACAGCATTTGGCTTTGCGCCAAGCCTGGACCACACTGGCGGTAGTTGAGTCCCGGAAACTGCCATGTCCTCGTTGTTCCACCGGATCCTGACCTGCGCGCTCTGCGCCTCGATGCTGCTGGGCATGCCCGAGGCATTCGCGCAGACGCCTGAAGGCGAGGAGCCTGAGGCGCAGGCGATCGATCCTCAGGCCGTCGAGCTTGTTCGCCAAGGTGATCGCGAGTTGCGCGAACGCCTTGCGGCACGGCTCGGGGTGATCCCCGGACTGGAGAACGCGCAGGTGCAGGTTGTCGGTGGCGTCGTCACCCTGCGTGGCGAGGCCAGCGACGACGAGCGCCGGCAGCTGGCCAACGTCCTGGCCGAACAGGCCCAGGGCGTTGTCGCAGTCGACAACCAGCTGGGCATCGACACCAACATCGTTGCCCGAAGCCAACCGGTGCTGGCGCACCTTGTCGAGAAACTTCAGCAGCTGGTGGCTGCCCTGCCACTGCTGCTGATCGCCGCCGTGCTGGTGTTCGCCGCCGACCGGCTGGGACGCTGGCTGGCCGCACGCCAGCAACTGACGCAGCGCGCCCGGCGCAATCCGTTTCTTGCGGGCCTCACCGGCCAGGCAATCCGCCTTGGCGTGCTGCTGTCGGGGGCGCTGGTGGCTCTGGACCTGCTCAACGCCACTGCCCTGGTAGGTGCGCTGCTGGGGACTGCTGGCGTCATAGGCATCGCCGTAGGTTTTGCATTTCGCGACGTGGCGGAGAACTACATCGCCGGCATCCTGCTGAGCCTGCGACAGCCATTTGCGCCACATGACCATGTCGTCATCGACGGTCATGAAGGCCTGGTCGCCGCCTTGACCTCGCGCGCCACCATTCTGATCACGCCCGATGGCAACCACCTGCGCCTGCCCAATGCGCTGGTGTTCAAGAGCGTCATGCTCAACTACACACGAAACCCTACACGGCGCTTCAGCTTCAATGTCGGCATCGCCAACGAGGCATCGATATCGATGAGCCAGCGCGTGATTCTTGCATGCCTCAACGACATGGAAGCGATTCTGGCCGAACCCGCGCCCAGCGCGCTGGTCGCGGAGCTGGGCGACTCCTCGACGCTGATGTGCGTCTCCGCCTGGGTGGATCAGCGTGCCGCGAGTTTCGGGCGGGTGCGCAGCGAAGCCATCCGCCTTGTCCGGCGCGCCCTGAGCGAAGCCGGTATCGACATGCCGGATCCCGGCTACCGGGTGGAACTGCGCCACGTGGGCGGCCAGGTCGCGGAGGCCCAGGTACAACCGCGTCAGACAATGCCGGTCGAGGCCAACCTGGAGGGGGAGGCAGTCACACAGGCAGATGTTGCGGTGGAGCGGCACATTGACCGCCAGATCGACATGGAGCGTGCCGCGCTCGCCGAGACCAATCTGCTCGATGTCAACGCCCCCAAGGAGTGATTCGATTCGATATCCCTCATGCAACCGCGCTATGGGTGGCGTCCTCGAATGGCATTGGCGCAGTCCGATATCGCAATATAGGGTGAACCTCGGCGTCCGCACCAAGCTTGCGGTGCGTTCGCCCAGGCGGTACTGGCCGGATCCTGGCCGCAGGACTTGATGGGGGCAGATCAATGAGTGAGCGGTCACAGGTTGCCGGCGAGGGCCGGCTGAATCGTCGCGAACTGCTCGGCGCTGCCCTCGGCGCCTCCGCGCTGGCGGCGAGCCCGCGAGTGCTCGCATCCACGGATCAAAAGCTTGATGTTGTCGTCATCGGCGCAGGACTGTCCGGCCTCTATGCATCCATGCTCCTTCAGGAAATGGGCGCGCGTGTGCAGGTCATCGAGGGTCGCGACCGTATCGGCGGGCGCATGTACACGATGGATCATGTGCCGGGCAGACCGGAATCAGGCGGCAACGCCATCATGGGTGGCTACGGTCGTACCCGACAGCTGTGTACGGATCTGAACATCGCACTGCGCGATGCGGCGCCGCGCCAGCGACTCAACCGCCCCCTGATCGCGCTGCGCAACCATGTGATCGACCGGGACGACTGGGCAGTCTCTGCGCTCAACCGACTGCCCGAGGAGCACCGCGCCAAGTGGCCACCATCGATCATCTGGGAGATGGTCGCCCGGCACAATCCGCTGAAGGTCGCTGAGAACTGGTATGGCAGCGACAACGCCGCGCTGGATATTTCGGTCCAGGCGTTCCTGGAGGACCTGGGGTTCGGGCAGCCGGCGATCGATCAGCTCTACAACACGAATCCACAATACGGCAGCTCGGCGCACACGGTGTCGATACTGCAATGGTTCTACATGCAGTACTGGTTCGGTCTGCAGCAGCAGATCGACCCTGTGGCGCTCGTCGCCCCCGCCGGCAATCAGCGCATTCCGGAGGCGATGGCCGCGACGCTGGAGCGCGAGGTCCTGCTCAACAGGACCGTGCGCGCCATTCGCTACGGCAAGGGAGAGGGTGAAGTGCTGTGCAGCGACGGCAGCCGATTCCGCGCCCGACACATCGTCTGCTCGATGCCGCTGCCGCCGATGCGCTGGGTGGCATTCGACCCGCATCTTTCCGCCGAGCATGTCCGCGCGCTGCACACGGTGCCGCAGATGCTCATCACCCAGGTCTACCTCGTGGCGAAACGCCCGTACTGGGAGGACGATGGTCTGGATCCAGCCATGTGGACCGATACGGCCGCCGGCGACCTGATGGCCAACCGCCAGGCCGACGACGAGCACACGATCACGAGCCTTACCGCATGGGGGCGTGGCTTCGGTGCCGAGTACCTCGATACGCTGGGAGAACGCGACGCGGGGCGCGCGGTGGTCTCGGCGATCGAGGCGCTGCGTCCAGCCGCGCGCGGCCAGCTGGAGGTCGCAGGGTTCAAGTCATGGCAGCTCGATCCGTATTCAGGTGGTGACTGGGTGGTCTGGGGGCCCGGCCAGGTGACGCGTCACCTCGAGGCCCTCGGTGAGCCGCTGGACAACCTGCATTTCTGCGGCGAGCACACTGCGCGCGCCAACCGTGGCATGGAAGGGGCGCTGGAGTCGGGGGAGCGCGCAGCGATCGACATTGCCAGGACGCTCTGAAGTCGCGGTGATCACTTGATTCGAAGGAGGAGAAATGAGAAATCCGTTGAGGATGTTCGCTGGCGTGCTGGCGCTTGGACGGCGCTGACAGGACCGGTTGCGGCGGACCAGCAGGTCGTATTCGGCAACGGCGCGGTCTTTCAGGATTGCGACGAGTGTCCGCAGATGGTCGTCGTGCCGGCGGGCGAGTTCACGATGGGGCATAACGGCGGCGAACCCGAACGCTATGAAGGACCGGTGCGTGATGTGGCGGTGGCAAAGGCATTCGCCGCTGGCCGTTATCCGGTGACGATCGCCGAATATCACGCGTTTCTCCAAGCCTCCGGGTACGCGTCGAGTGGTTGCTGACGGAGACCGAATGGGAGTGTCTAGCCTGGGGCGGAGAGCGCACGGGCCAGTTCGCCTCGGGCGATGCGCCGGAAGAGGCTTGCAAGCACGCCAATGTCTTCAATCGATCGGCGGCCGCAGCTTCGCCGGAGTCGCCGATTGATCCTGCGCCGTATGACGACGGCTACGCGGGCATCGCCCCGTTGGGCCAGTTTGAGCCCAATACCTTCGGCGTCTAACGACATCATCGGCAATGTCTGGGAATGGCTGCAGGACTGCTACCTGATGCCCTTTGCCGACAATACACTGACGGATGGCAGTGCGCATCTTCTTCCGGCCGAGCAGGGCGATCGGCGCAGTGTCCGCGGAACTGGCATTGCGGCGAGTGCTCCTGGAACTGGGCTTGCAGCAGGGGCGGGTAGGGATCGACGAGGCAGCCGTGGCGCAGTCGCTGCTTCGTTCCGGCTGGCGCAGCGAGGGACTCGCTGATGCCGCGAACCTCTTCCAGAAGCTTCGCATGGTGAAATCTGCGGTCGAGATCGATCGTATGCGTATCGCTGCGCGCGCCAATGCGGACGCGGCGCGGGCGATGTTCCGCGCACTTCAGCCCGGAATGCACCTTGCAGATATCCAGGCGTTGTTCTTTGCGGAGGTCGCCCGGCGCGGCGGACGACCCGATATGGTCGCCGCCGGCATGGTGTCCGGGCTGAGAAACGGGGAGCTGGTAAAAAACGAACCCTTGCTGGTGGATTGCGTGGGTCGGTTCGACGGCTACTGTGGCGACTTCGGCCGCACGCTGGTGTTCGGCACGCCGTCGCGGAATCTGGAGCATCGCATGGATGTCCTGCGCCGACTGGTGCCGGCGATGTTCGAGCGTGTCAAGCCGGGTATCCGTTACTCGGAGCTGCGGCAACAGGGTGCGGAACTGGTACGCAAGTTTGGTGCGCGCTTCAACGTGGGCATAGGCCCGCACTCGGTGGGTATGCAGCACACCGATGACGCGGCGCGCGATGATCTCCCTTTCAGCGTGAGGGCCGACAGCATGCTCGAAGCGGGCATGACCATCACGCTGGATATGCCGACCATCGAGCCCGGCTGGGGGTCGACGCACATGGAGAGTCTGATGCTGGTGACGCGTGACGGGGCGGAATGGCTGGATCCGTATGATGACCCGCTCTACGAGTTGCAGACCTGAGGGGATGCACGTCAGTTGTACGTCAACCGCGACGCCTTACCCCCGAACACACGATACGCAAAGATCGAATACGCGATGATCACCGGCAGCACGACCAGGGTCCCGACGAAGATGATCATCAGGGATTCGGGTGCTGCGGCGGCGTCCCAGATGCTGATCTGCTCGATGACGAGATAGGGGAACAGGCTGTAGGCCAGCCCGTAGAAGGCGAGCAGAAAGATCCCGATGGTCGTCACGAACGGCACGCCCACGCCGTATTCATTGCCGCTGGACAGGCGTACCGGCAGGCGACGAAGGCTGCGCTCGAGCACGATGAACAGTGTGATCGTAGCCAGGGGGACCGGCGCGAGCAGCACCAGATAGGGCAGGGTGAACCACTTGTCGAAGATGCGCTCCGACAACAGCGGCGTGGCCAATGATATCGCGGCCACCCCGAGTGTCGTCCACAGCAGGGCGCGACGGGCCCAGCGTACGGCGCACAGCTGCAGCTCGCCGCTGGTCTTGATGATCAGCCACGACGCGCCCATCAGCACATAGCCTGCAGCAAGACAGCCGGCGATCAACAACGCGAACAGGTGCTCGCCCAGCCCGTTCTCGAAACCCATCACCAGCAGGCCCAGCATGTAGCCCTGGGCGAGCGACGCCAGCAGGGAGCCTGCGAAGAACGCACGGTTCCACGCCACGCGGTGATGGGCCTTGGCCTTGACGCGGAATTCAAAGGCGACGCCGCGCAAGGTCAGCCCGACCAGCATGAAGGCCACCGGCAGATACAGCGCGCCGAGGATCACGCCGTGCGCCAGCGGGAAGGCCACGAGCAGTATGCCGACACCGAGCACCAGCCAGGTTTCGTTGGCATCCCAGAATGGACCGATCGCGGCGACCATGATGTCCTGCTGATCCCTGTCGGCGCGCGGAAAGAGAATGCCCACGCCCAGATCGAAGCCGTCGAGGATGACGTAGGCGAGCATCGACAGTCCCATGACCGCGAGGAACGCCATCGGCAGCCAGCCGGCAGGTGTCGCAAGATCAGGCATTCGCGGTCCCCGTGGCCGGGACCGGCCCGCGGCCGACATCACGCGGCTCGCGGAAACCCTCGAAGTCCGGCGTCGCGTCGCGCTTGCCAAAAGGCGCTGCATCCTGGTCCAGCCGCGCAAGGTAGAACACCACACTGACGTAGGCAGCCGTCAATACCAGGTAGATCAGCAGGTAGATCGACAGACTCAGTCCGATCATGGGTGCGGGGATCTCTGCCACCGCCTCGGTCGTCGTCAGTACCCCCTGCACCAGCCAGGGCTGGCGACCGATCTCGGTGGTGTACCAGCCTGCGAGCACCGCGACCCAGCCCGAAAAGCTCATGGCGGTCAGCAGTCGCAGCATCCACGGTGCGGGAGCGTCGCCGCGACGCCACTGCCAGAGCGCAAGCCAGCTTGCGAACCACATCAGCAGGCCCACGGTGACCATGATGCGGAATGCCCAGAATACCGGCGCGACCGGCGGGTGTTCGCCGATGAAGTCGTTGAGTCCGGGCAGCTCACCGTCCAGCTCGTGTGTGAGGATCAGCGAGGCGAGTTTCGGAATGGCGATGGCCATGCGAGTTTCGCGGGCTTCCTCGTCAGGCAGTCCGAACAGGGTCAGCGGCGCGCCGCGCTGGGTTTCCCATATCCCTTCGATCGCAGCGACCTTGGCCGGCTGATGCTCCAGCGTATTGAGTCCGTGCAGATCACCAACCAGCGCCTGCACCGGTATCAGGCAGGCCCCCAGCACCAGCCCGGTGCGCAGGGTCAGGCGGACCTGCGCGCGGCGGTCGCCTCGACACCAGCGATACGCGGACAGCCCGGCCATCAGGAACGCAACGGTCAGGAACGACGCCAGCATCATGTGCGTGAAGCGATACGGCATGGACGGATTGAAGATGATCTCCGGCCAGCTCGTCGCGAACGCCACGCCCTCGCGCATCTCGAAGCCCGCCGGCGTGTGCATCCAGGAATTCAGCACCAGGATCCAGAAGGCCGAGAGAGTCGTGCCGACGGCGACCAGCACCGTGGCCGTGGTATGCACGCGCTCGCTGACGCGGCGGTAGCCGAACAGCATGATGCCCAGGAATGCGGCTTCGAGAAAAAACGCGGTCAGGATCTCGTAGGCCAGCAGCGGACCGGCGATGTTGCCCACCGAATTCATGAAGCCCGGCCAGTTCGTACCGAACTGGAAGCTCATGGTGATGCCGCTGACCACGCCAAGCGCGAAACTCAGCGCGAAGACCTTCACCCAGAAGCCGTAGGCATTCATCCACGCGGCCTGGCCCGTGCGGCGTGCCTGCCACTTGAAGTACACCAGCACCCAGGCAAGGCCCATCGTGACGGTGGGAAACAGAATGTGAAAGCTGATGTTGGCGGCGAACTGAATTCGCGCCAGCATCAGCGGGTCCATGGTGCTGTCCATCAACGCTCCTGGGCATCCTGCCCCGCGCCGGGCCGGCGCTTGCCGCCGCCCGGGCGCAATCGATCCTTCGCCTCCAGCAGTTTTGCCACCCGGCTGCCCATCCTCATCAATCTGGCCAGCGTTTCCGGGGGCAATCTGTTCATCTCCATGAACCAGTTCGTCAACTGGTCCATCAGTTCATACATCTCGCGCATGCGTGTCTGGGCATGGGCTTCCTCCGGCGTGCCGGGCGTCTCGAGCAGCGCGTCGCGCAGCATCGAGAGCGTGGGCTCTATCTCGCGTCGCTGCCGCTCTTCGGCCAGCGTGCTGAAGATGCTCCAGACGTCCTGCGGCGCCGAAAAATACTCGCGCCGGTCGCCGGGATGATGCTCCAGGCGCACCAGCCGCCAGGCCTTGAGCTCGCGCAATCCCATGCTCACATTGGAGCGCGAGATGCCGAGCTTCTCGGTGATGTCATCGGCGTGCAGTGGCTGCGGTGAGACGTAGAGCAGGGCGTAGATCTGCCCGAGCGTCCGGTTCAGCCCCCAGCGGCTGCCCATTTCGCCGAAATGCAGCACGAAACCCTGAACCAGCGGCGGTAGCTCCATGGCTATGAGATTTCACTGATTACTGAAAGTTCAGCAATTATAGTGTGTCACCGGCGCGATTGGGAGTCTGGGCAGCCGCGCCGGGCGGCCCCATCAGCGGGTAGGCCTCAGCAGCCGTTAGGCCCCAGCAGCTAATTGGGCGTATCAGTCGCCCGGCGCAGTGCGTGGCGCAACGACGATCCCGAACCTTGCGCCGGGCGCACTGGCACCGGTCAGCAGTCGCTCGAGATACTGCGGCGCAATGAAGTGACAGTACTGGATGCCCCGGAAGGCTTCGGGACGGTCCGCAAATTGCGCGTCGAGGAAGTCGACACGAAACCCCTTGGTGTGGATCACCAGCACTCCCTCTGCGTCGCGGGTGGCCTGGGAGAACGGATGCAGCCAGGCGGGGCCGGCGCTGAAGGATGCGCCTTCGCGAATGATGTCCTCGTCGGCGTCAAACCTCACCTTTACCTCGTCTGACAACGCCGGACGCAGCCTGGCGTGAACCCTGGCGAAGGTAGCGCGATTCATGTCCTGGCACAGTCCGTCCGGGCCGGCGGACACTTCCGGGTAGCGGAGATTGACGTGATCGGCGCTCTTCATCTTGCACGACACCATGGCGGGCTGAGTTCCGGCCTCATCCTCGTACCAGATGTGCTGCTTCACGGTCGGCGGATCGATCATCGCCTTGGCGCGTGCGAACCCTTCAATGTCCTGGTAGTGCCTGACCTGGAACGGCTGACGGGTATTGGCGATGAGCGCCTGGGCCTGCAGGCAGAAATCCTCGAGGGCAGCGACGGCGCTGCGATCCTGCACCAGGCTCGCCTGCTGACCGGCGCCACAGCCGATCAAGGCGACGGCCACCGCGGCGATAATGCCGCTTTCCAGGCCACGCACAACCCTGCGGCAATGGCGAGGTGTCCAGTGACATGCGCTCATCCGTCGCGCAACCCGATCGATGGTTCCAGTTGCGACACCCGTCGTCCTCCCAGGGCCGCTGCGAACACCGCGGCCGTCAACGTGACCCCAAGCGCGGCGAGAAGGTGCCATGGCTGAAGGCGGCAGATCGCCTGCCCGGCGCCGATGGTGGAGGCGAACAGTGCGTTGAGAATCGTCTGCACGATCATGAACGCGACACAGGCAAGCGCCCATGCCAGTGTGGCTGTCAGCGCAGCCTGAAGGATCGGAAATACAGTGATCTGTCCGGTGCGAAAGCCGATCAGACGCAGGACGCTGAACTCGCGGCGCTTGCGATCCACATTGGCCCACACGCTCGCAGCGAACGACGCACAGTAGCCGCTGATCGCGATCAGCGCGATGATCCAGTAGGCCACAGCCAGGTTGCGGTCCAGTGTCTGCACGAGTGAGATGTCGGCAACACTGGTGCGCACCCCGATGTTCTGATCGGCGAGCACTCGCCGGAGGGTCGCCACATCCTCGAGATCGCGCGCGTACATTCGAAAACCAGCGAACGCGCGCTCGCCGCCCCGCTCGGCAGACCCTTCCCAGCCCAGTGCGGGCACGGCGCGGCCATCGAGAAACTCCTCCACCGCCGTCATCAACTCGACAGAGACGAACACGCCGTCTCGCGCAAATGCGCCTGCAGCGGCCACGGCCGTCACCTCCATCGGCAGACGGACGGTCTCCGCGCGGTCCCGGCGGGTGCGCGTGAGTATGCCTTCGACACGGTCCTCGGCCTTCACACCGAGTTTCTCCGCTGTGCCGGCCGAGAGCACCACCTGGCGATAGCCGCTGAGGGGTGGTTGCTGCGCATCGAGCAGCGGATCCTGCGCAGCGGATGGAATCAGTTCGACATCGAGAATTCTGCCGACGTCACGCTCGGGCGCCCGAACGCGCATGCTCGCGGCGATGGTGCGCGTGCGCGGTACGAGGAACTCGACGTCGGGCCGGTTGCGCATCGACTCAAACCATGCGGGGTCGAATCGTCCGCTGCCCGTCGGCGTGATCTCGCGATAGCGCGGATTCTCGATCAGCGGATCGAGGAGGTTGGTGATGATGCCGTATTTCAGTCCGAAGAGTACCAGCAGCGGGATGAGTACGGCGGCCAGCGCAAGAATCGCGCAGCCCGACATGATCCATTCCTGACGATAGTCCGCCAGCGCGAGTCGCGTGACCAGTCCGGCCGGCCTGCGCTCGGACCGGTTGTCCGACGATGGCGTGGTCTGCGAGGACTCAGCCACTTGCGACGTTCACGGTCATGGCGCGTTCGCTCGTGCTGCCGACCTCATGACGGATCAGTGTGAAGCCGGTGCGCTGCGCCAGCGCGTGTGCGTGGGTGGCCATGATCAGCGTGACCCCCAGTTCGGCGGCGAGCTCGGCGAGCAGGGCGACGATGCGTTCGGCGTTCGGTGGATCGATGGCGGCGGTAGGTTCATCTGCGATGACGATGGGTGGCGAGTGCGACAGCGCCCGCGCGATCGCCACGCGCTGACGCTGCCCGACCGAGAGTTCGGAGGGGCGCTTGTCGAGCTGCTGTGCGATGCCAAGCTTGGTGGCAAGGCCGGATGCGATGCCTTCCAGCGGCAGGCCCAGCAGTTCGCAGGGCAGCTCGATGTTACCGCGCACACTCAGGTAGGGCAGCAGCCCGCCGTACTGCAGCACATAACCGATATGGCGGCTGCGCAGTTCCCCCAGCATGTCGCTCTCGCGCGCATGCCACAGCTCGGTGATGTCGTAAGCTTCAGCTTCGGGCTGGGGTCTGAACGCGAAGACGCCGCTGTCGCTGGGCTTCAGAATCATCGCGAGCATTTCAAGCAGCGTGCTCTTGCCCGAGCCGCTTTCACCGATCAGCGCGATCCGGGCGCCGCGGGCGATATCGAGCTGCGGGACCCTGAGACGGAACTCGGTGCCCCCTGCGGTGTAGCTCTTCTCAAGGTTGCGCAGCGCATAGACCGCATCGAGACTCAGGGCAATGCCTCCAGCAGCAGCGGATAGAGGGAATCGCCATCCACCGGGCCCCCGTCGAGCGACACCCACAGGTCGAGATTGTCGTGCAGTGCGCGGTAGTAAGCCGCCTTGCCGTCGAGCTGGTTGATGAATTCGAACTGCTCCTGCGCAGTCCACTGCTGCCAGGTGCCGAGGTCGAGATTCATGACTTCGCTGCGATACGGCAGCCCCTCCATGTACTCGCGCATGTAGCCGAGTTCGGCAAGGCTGGTGCCGGGGCCTGCGACCTGGGCGGCCTGAGGGTCACGACTGACGATGGCGGCGAGGCTGCGCAGCTCGTCAAGGAATCGGTTGGGTGCCAGCGCGCCTTCCTCGGCGCGGTCGAGGATGCGTCGAAGCAGCTCGTGCAGGTCGCTGAGCTGATCCCGGGTGAGCACCACGCGCACATCGATGGCGCGTTCGGCCGGCTGTTCCAGGTCGCGATCGAGCATCCAGGCATTGAACAGCAGTGGCGCACTGCCATCCTCGGTGGCCTGACGCAGATAGTCCATGCGAAGCGCGTAACCCAGGCGTTGCACACTGGCCTGGAACTCCGCCAGCGAGGCGTCATCATCATCTTCGGGTCGTTGCGTCCTGGCCTGCAACGGCTGGAACCCCGCGGCTGCCGACTCGACCTGGGCCGTGAGCTCATCCATCATCGCGCCCAGCGCGGTGCCGAATGCGCTCACATCGCCGGCGTCGACCGGGTGATAGAAGGTGCCGACATCGTCGATGCTGGACAGTGCGCGGTATTCATCCTCGGCGTATTGATGATTCTCGTTGCGCGCACCCGATGGCGTTTTGAGGTGAATGACCCACGGTGCGATACCGTTCTCTGCCAGACGTTCGCGCAGCTGCGATGTCGACAGCCCGGCACCCGAGAGCGGGTCATCCATCAGCCGAGGACCTGCGTCGGTGATCAACACCACGTAGCGGGCGAAATAGCCTGTCCAGTCGATCGACTCGATGGCTTCGGCCACCCCCGCATAGGCATCTTCGTTGAAGTCGCGACTCGATGCCGTGGTTGCGCGAACGCCTGCGACCTGCGACAGAAAGGTCTCCGGGTCATCCGTCAGATTCGAGTACACGCGCGTGACATAGTCCAGTCCAGGTGCTGCGGAGACATTGTCGCGGAAGGCGACCAGGCCGTACGCGACGCGGTCGGTCAGGCCCGCCTCGGCAATCTCCTGATAGACATCACGAAC
>CAYLNP010000027.1:6439-19286 GCA_964384925.1 uncultured Woeseiaceae bacterium | reverse complement strand
CCATCGACATTCATGCTGGCCGGTACGCCGTCGCTGAGCATCAGCAAGGTCCGCTCACTGGCCGGTGCCAGGTCTGCGCCCAGAAATGCTGCCGCTGAAAGCAGCGCCGCGGCGCGTGACCGACCGCTATACAGGCACATGGGAGCCTATGCCGAGATCGCGCGTATGCAACCGCACCGTGCGCTCGGCAAGGCGCAGGGCTTCGCCTTCACGAATGATCACATCGTGGTAGCGGCCAACCGCCCACGGTAGGCTGCGACCATCAAGGCCGGTCTCGTAGATGACGAAACTTGTGGCCAACTTGATGCACTCATCGGTCTGGACGTCGGGGACACTCGCGCCAAGGTGTCGAAGCAACTGACCGGGACGGCGAAGGTGCGAGGCGAGGCCCTCGAGCAGTACGCGCAAACCCTCGAGATCGTGCGCAAGCCAGGTCATGTCCTTGCGCAGCTCAGGGCTGTAGACGCGTATCGCATAGCGAAACGTTGTACTGCAAAGCCCGGTAAAAGCCGCGTAGTCCTCGTCATCGAGCGCCTGGCAGGCGCGTGCGGTCAGTGCCCGTGCAAGCTCGGGCAGAATCGTCTGCGAAGTCATGCGTCAGGTTGCCGCACCATCGAAGGGCTGCGTCCGGTCTTGCGACTCCACTGCTGGTAGAAATTGCGCAGGATGCCGTCGTCCTGGCCGTGCAGACCCTCATCGCGTGCGATGAGCTGCTGGTTGGCGGTGCCGCTGCGAAAGCTTCGTCCGCAGGCCTCAGCGGCGAACATGTCCTCGGGCACGTTGCGCCCGAACGGCCCCCAGTACTGGTTGTGGTGACGCTCCCGCACACGCCGATGCTCCAGCGGTTCATCGCGAAGGCCGAGACCGCGCATCTCAAGCAGTGTCTGATGCGGTGAGATGGGTGTCACTGTATCGATGCGAACCGTCGTGCCTCGCGAGACCACTGCGCTGGCGGGAAACAGGACCGTGAAGCGGAACTCGCTGGCCGATGTACCGGGCAGCGGCGGAACCTCATCCGCACCGCGACCCTTGAGGCCCTGGTAGCCCTCGTAGGCCGCCTTGAGCTTCCCGGAACCGCCATGGCCGTTGCCATACAGGCGCAGCTCGCGTTCAGCCATCGGCATCGCGTTGACCTGGGTCTGGCGCAACACCACATGCATGAACTCGTGGTAGAGATCCATGTTGGTCTCCTGCCAAGCCTTCCAGTTGCAGTTCAGCACAGCACGGCTGTAGTGGAAGACCTCCAGCGGACGCGCTGCCAGGATGCCCTCGAACTGGGCCAGAGCGCCGTCAAGAAACGTCAACAGCGGCTCGGCGGCGTCATCGAGATTGATGAACACCAGCCCCAGATAAGTCTCTACTCGCAGCTCGCGCAACCCTAGGGCTGCCTTGTCGAGGCCGGCAGCACGATAGCCGGCCTCGCGCGGGACGCCGACGCAGCGACCGTGAGTATCGTAGGTCCACAGGTGATAGAAGCAGGTGATCCGACGGGCGTTTCCGGACACCTGATTCAGCAGCTGGGCACCCCGGTGCGAGCATGCATTGTAGAAGCCGCGCACGACGCCATCGGGTCCACGCAGCACGAAAATCTGTCGCCCGGCCACCTCCAGGCAGCGATAGTCGCCAGCATCGGGAAGCTCACTTTCGTGGCAGGCCAGCTGCCAGGTTCGTGAGAAAATCTCGCGCCGCTCGTCAGCAAAAACGTCACCGTCCGTGTAGACGCTCCCGGCCACCCAGTGCCCTTCCGGTAATGCCGGCGCTGCCCGCCATGCCTGGTCGGATCTTGCAGCCATAGAACTCCCCCCAGCTCCCTCCTGCGATTATAGAGAAAGCTGACATTGAGTACATGTTGGTGGCAAATTGGTTCACATAGGAAAACTCAGGGAGTCAAAGATTACGCTCCTCGAACAACAGAACCGTAAACCTGCTGGCATGGATACGCGCTGGAATGGCCTCATGCTGATAGCGGTCACTGAACCAGAAATCCCGCGCACTCGCGAGATCCGGCCAGCGCGAGATGATCAGCGCCCGATCTTCCCAGTCTCCGTACAGAACCTCAACGCCATCCGCACTGGCATAGACGACGTAGTACGCACCACGTGCAATGAGCATCGGCTGAATGAGGCCACGATAAACAGCCATCGCAGCCTCGTCAGTCGCGACACCCTGCACCAGCATGAGCGATGCCGGCCCGCGGCCTTCGATCCTAGGCGTATTGGCCCGGTTCGGCAGCGTACTATCAGGCATTCCGGCTATCGGCAGTCCCTCCGCGGCGAGGACTCGCAGCGGTGCACCATCTTCGAGTTCGCGCCGCATCAGATCCCAGCCCTGCCTGAGCGAGGTCATATCGGCCCAGCGCAGAATCAGCGTGGGAAGTTTCGGCGATCCTTCTTCAAGCACCTGCAAACTCGATCGATCAGCGTCGACCAGTATCTGCGCGCCGTTCGCATCAGCCACGGCTACGAGCACGCCAGCAAGTGCCCATACCGGCCCATCCGAGTCCTCGGAAAACTGCACGATCATATAGCTAGGTAACTCTGGCGCTGTCGCGGCGGTCGGTTCGACAAGTGAGCATGCGCTCAGCTGGAGCAGCAGCAGACCCAGAGCGAGTCGCCACGTCACACGCTTCTGGCTGGCAGGCAGTATCACGGCCCAAGCTATATCACAGGTTGGCCTGCGATGACGTCTCGAGTGGAATCAGCAGACTTAGTGTCCGGGTACGCTGCCGAGGCGCGACGCCATGCCCAGTCTCGGCAAAGTCGGCCCACGGCGCCGGGCGACCGGGCGCTATGACTATCCCGACACGGTCAACCATGCCCGCCTCCATCCGCTTGGTTTGATCGGCTAACTGGAACGGGTACCAGCGGGTTAAGGGATGCCAGGCAGCGCGCTCCGCCGAGGCCTTGGCGGCGGTGGCCATCCTTAGGAACGGAAGCGGACTTCCCTGCGAGGACGAGATATAGGTCAAGCTTGGGCCTTACCGGGGACTGCGCGACAGCAACTGTCCGTATTTCAAAACCGAAGATCGGGTTAACACCCAGTTGTTCGCCTTCAACGACTCAGCAAACGGCGCACACACCAACCTGAATATGCGTGCGATCGGACCGGAGGCGGGGGCCGCTGCTGCGAGGCATACGCAACCGCGCTCCTGATCAGTCGTGGCCGGGTGTAGCGTCAAAGGTCGCAACAACCCTGGCCGCTTCGTCGAATATTCCAGTCATCAGCCCTAGCAACTGCGCAGCGTGGACAAGACGCTCATCGACGGCTTCAATGGCACGGGTGGCCGGGTACACGATGTCGCGGGCAACGTGGCTGTGGTCATCGGTCAGCCGACGACCCTTCGGCGTCACCGCGTAATCAAAGCCCTTGCGACTTGTTCCTGCGCAGGTATGAATAAGCTCGAGACTGCGAAGCTTGCGCAGCGCGTACTGGATATTGGAATGATCGTCTCGGTTCAGCAACATAGCAATCAACGCTGCGCCCTTAGGCCGGTCTTGCATGCGGACAACGTGCAAAAGATTCAGCTCGGTCGCCGTCAGCTGCAATCCACTGACTGTCCTCGCGGCGGTCTCGTTCCATCGGTTGAAGGCTGCCGCAAACCGCAGTGCAGCATACTCGAAGTCACTGAGCTCCATCTCATGCTCGTCCTGCGCCAAGTGCCAGCGACGATTCAGTGTGGGAATTCTTCGCTTGTCCATGTCTGTAGCTCTCGCTGTCTGGATACCGGCGGAAAACATCTCGATTGTACTTCGGTGACCCAATAGTTTAAATTCGAATCAAAATTACATGAAAAAGGCATGATCGTGAGTCAACCTACGCGTGAAGCGCTGCCGTACGTTCCGGGGATTTATGCGGAGCCCACGTTAGGGAACCCGCTGCCCCAAGAGGCCAAATCGCCGCCCCTGAGCGAGGTTTTCAGTGCTGGGCCGGTGCCGCAGAAAGTATCCGCAGCGCCCTACCACGAACCCGGCTACATTGAGATCGAGGCATGCCGGGTGTTCGGACGCCAGTGGCTCTGTGCCGGCCCCGAAGCTGACTTGCGCGCACCGGGCGACTGGTTTCGCTTCGACATCGGGCCCAGAAGCTGCGTGGTCGTTCGGGGTCGCGACGGGAGGGTGCGTGCATTCCACAACGCATGCCAGCACCGAGGCCATCGGCTGGCAGGTGCCGATCTTGGCAACACGACGCAATTTACCTGCCCATTTCACGGCTGGCGCTATGATCTGGAGGGGCGCTGCCGAGCGATTCCGAGCCGGGAGTTCTTCACTTCGAACGCGCTTTCAGGAAGCTGCGACCTGCCCTCAATAGCTTGCGACACCGCGGCAGGGCTGGTTTTCGTGTCTTTCGACACCGATCCGCCAACGTTGGCTGAGTGGCTCGGGCCGATTCCTCAAAACTTGGAGGCCTACGATCTGAGAGCCATGCATGTTGTGGCGGACACCGTGGTTGACGTGGCTGCCAACTGGAAACTGGTCAAGCATGCCAACCTGGAGGCGTACCACTTTCCGCTACTTCACCCGCTCGCGCTGCCGTTGGCCGAGGACCTTCGCCAGCAGGTTGATTTCTATCGGAACGGGCACAACCGGTTCATCACGACAAATGGTAACCCGAGTTCGCGACTAGCGAGGCGCACCGAGCTCGATGGTGGCCAACGGTTCATGCTGCAGGAAGTCGGCATTGATCCAGATCGCTTCACGGACGGCCCCTATAAGGTCCGGCGTGCGATTCAGCTTGCCAAGCGCGCGCACGATAACCCGTTCGGAATCGACTACAAGCGGTTCTCTGACAACCAGCTCACCGACGATTGGAGTTTCAGTCTGTTCCCGAACACATCACTCAACGTTCATCCGGAAGGTGCATTGTTAATGCGCTATCTTCCAGACTCTATAGATCCTGCACGCAGCCGTCTTCATGTAATGGTACTTTGCCCGCGCATGAAGCCAGGCGCGCGCCCGCCGAGCTACATGGGCGTACCAGCCGACGCAGATGTATCGGGCAAGACCCGCCCTGCACGCCGGCAAACTTCAGGTAATGCCCCCGGGCTGGGCTGGGCACTGGATGACGACGTGTTCGCAGTGGAAGAAGTGCAGAAAGGTGTTCGCTCCGGCGGCTTCAGCGAACTGCGACTCTCACAACTCGAACAGCGCATACAGCACTTCTGCGCGCAATATTCAGCGTGTATCGCTACCGGCGACGGAAGCGGAAAGCTATCTGGGTAACCAGGAGCAGCGGGCACGGTTGCGCGCGCTGCGTTATCCACGCCCCTGCACGTCGCCACCGGCGACCCTGAGCGCGCCGCCGAAATCTGGCAGCAGATCCGCGAGACTGGCGTATGGGCGGCCTTCGGCTATATCGCGGCGGAAGCCGACGCGTATCGCCTGCGCTGATCTCGCGCAAGCTCACGCCACGTGCGCCAGCCCCGGCGCCAATCATGGTAAGATGCTAAGTCTTTGAAGAAGCACGCGTTGCTTCCATCTGCAGTCTATTCCGGGCTGCCCGATCGGCCCTCCCCGGCCGTCACCCGCGTCACGGCGCGGCACCACAAGGACGACTGATCACATCATGTGCGGCATCGCCGGTGAGATTTCCTTCGACGGCAGCAGACCCGACATTGCGCTGGTCGCCGCCATGACCGAACTGATGACGCCGCGCGGTCCCGATGGCGACGGCCTGTTCGCGCGCGGCCAGATCGCCTTTGGCCATCGGCGGCTCAAGATCATCGATCTTTCCGATGCCGCCCACCAGCCCATGCATGACGCGGAGCTGGGACTGACCATCGTGTTCAACGGCTGCATCTACAACTACCCCGATCTGCGCGCAGAACTCGAAGGCCTGGGCTATCACTTCTTCTCGCATGGCGATACCGAGGTGATCCTGAAGGCCTGGCACGCCTGGGGCGCCGACTGCGTGCATCGCCTCTACGGCATGTTCGCCTTCTGTCTGTGGGAGCAGCACGGCAGCCGAGCGCACCTGGTTCGCGATCGGCTCGGCATCAAGCCGCTCTACTATCACGTTGATGGCCAGCGCCTGCGGTTCGCCTCCAGCCTGCCCGCTATGCTCAAGGCGCCGGATATCGACACCGCGCTCGATCCCGTCGCGCTGCACCACTATCTGAGCTTTCACTCGGTCGTGCCGGCGCCACGCACCATCATCGCAGGGGTGCGCAAACTGCCGCCGGCGACCATCCTCAGCTTCGAGGCCGATGGGCGCTCGCGCGAGAAGGAATACTGGCGGCCGACTTTCGGCCTGCAGCCCGGCGACGAGAAGCGCTCCTTCGAAGACTGGCAGGACGAAACCCTCACGGTGATGCGTCGCGCCGTGGAGCGCCGGCTGGTTGCCGACGTGCCGGTGGGCGTGCTGTTGTCCGGCGGCCTGGACAGCTCGCTGGTCGTGGGCCTGCTCGCCGAAGCCGGTCAGCAGGGACTGGCGACGTTCTCGATCGGTTTCGAGGCCGTGGATGCCGAGAAAGGCGACGAATTCCAGTACTCGGACATCATCGCCGAGCGCTTCGCGACCGATCACCACAAGATTTTCATCGACGCCAGCCGCACGCTCTCCGAACTGCCCAACTGCGTGGCGGCGATGTCCGAGCCCATGGTCAGCCACGACTGCATCGGCTTCTATCTGCTCTCCGAAGAGGTCGCCAGGCACGTGCGCGTGGTGCAGAGCGGCCAGGGTGCCGACGAGATCTTCGCCGGCTACCACTGGTATCCCCCGATGATGGGGAGCGACGATGCGCTTGGCGCCTATCGCGCCGCATTCTTCGATCGTGACCATGACGAGATGGCCGAGGTGCTCGATCCGCGTCACCTGGGACGCGATGAGAGCGGCGAGTTCGTGCGCCGGCACTTTGCCCGGCCAGGGGCGGAGGCGGCTATCGACAAGGCGCTGCGCCTGGACACGCAGATCATGCTCATCGACGACCCGGTCAAGCGGGTCGACAACATGACCATGGCCTGGGGCCTGGAAGCACGCGTGCCGTTCCTGGATCACGAAGTGGTCGAACTGGCCGCACGCGTGCCGGCGAAGTTCAAAGTGCCCGAGGGTGGCAAGTATGTGCTCAAGGAGGCCGCGCGCAAGGTGATTCCGGCTGGGGTCATCGACCGGCCCAAGGGCTACTTTCCGGTGCCGGCGCTGAAGTATCTGCGCGGCCCCTACCTGCAGCGCGTGCGCGATGTGCTCACCGACAAGCGTGCGCGCGAGCGCGGGCTGTTCAACCCGGCCTATGTCGACAAGCTGCTGGCCGCGCCGGAGGCACACATCACGCCGCTGCGAGGCTCGAAGCTCTGGCAGCTCACGCTGCTCGAGTACTGGCTGCAGACCCGGGGGTTGTAGGCTCATGACCGAGCGCAAGCAAAGGCCGACGCCGCGCCCGCAGCAGTATCGACTCGATCGCCTGCGCTCGCAGACCCTGCGCCCGACCGGGAAACAGCGCGAGCCCCTCCAGACGCCGCCCCGCAACGTCAGCCTGGATTGCGGCTGGGGCATGCTGCATTTCGCCCAGACCTTCGACGACAGTGAGACACTGACCAGCGCCTTGCACCGTGAGCGACCCGACCGTCGCGATATCGCCTTCTATGTCAGCGATCCGCATGTGGTGCTGAGCAAGGCACCGCAGGACGTGTTCCTCGATCCGTCACATACCTATCGTCTGGACCTGCACACCTATCGGCCCAGCCGCGGACGCCCGCCCGGCTTTCATGTTCGTCGCCTCTGCACGCTGACCGACGCCGAAGCGGTCAACCGCATCTACGCCGCGTGGAACATGGTGCAGGTGGATCCACAGTTTTTCTGGGCCAAGCGCGACAGCCGGACGCTCACGGTATTCGTTGCCGAAGACGATGACACCGGTGACCTGCTCGGCGCGGTGACCGGCGTTGATCATCGCCGCGTTTTCGACGATCCGGAGAACGGCTCATCGCTATGGTGTCTGGCGGTGGACCCGCAGGCGCAGCACCCGCGCCTCGGCGAAGCCCTCGTGCGCCAGCTTGCAGAACATTTTCAGACACGTGGCTGCCACTACATGGATCTCTCGGTGCTGCATGACAACGACAAGGCCATTGCGCTGTACGAAAAGCTCGGCTTCGTGCGCGTGCCGGTGTTTGCGCTGAAGAACCGCAATTCCATCAACGAAAAGCTTTTTTCCGGCCCCCCTCCGGAAGACTCGCTGAATCCGTACGCGCGCATCATCGTCGACGAGGCGCGTCGCCGCGGTATTTCCGTCGAGGTGCTCGATGCCCAGGCCGGCTACTTCCGGCTGAGCTACGGTGGTCGCGCGGTGATCTGCCGCGAATCTCTCACCGAGCTGACCTCCGCGATTGCGATGAGTCGCTGCGACGACAAGGCGGTCACACGGCGCCTGATGGCCCAGACGGGACTCTCGGTGCCGCGACAGCAGCCGGCCGGCAGTACCGCGGACAACGCCGCATTCCTGGCCGAGTGTGGCAGCCTCGTGGTCAAGCCTGCGCGCGGTGAGCAGGGGCGGGGCATCAGTGTCGACATCAGCGATGCGCAACAGCTCGAGGTGGCGATCGACGAGGCCCGTCAGGTCGATGCGAAGGTGCTGCTCGAAGAGTTCGTCGATGGCCAGGATCTGCGGATCATCGTCATCGACTACCGCGTCGTCGCGGCCGCCGTACGGCGCCCGCCGCGCGTGCGCGGCACCGGCCAGTACACGATCCGCGAGCTCATCGAGCGTCAGAGCCGCCGCCGCCAGGCGGCCACCGGGGGCGAATCACGCATTCCGATCGACGCCGAGACGCAACGCTGCCTGGAGCGCGCAGGTCTGAATCTTGATGACGTGCTCGAAGAAGGTCGCGGCATCGAGGTTCGCAGGACCGCCAATCTGCACACGGGAGGGACGATCCACGATGTCACCGATCAGCTTGGCCTGACACTGGTCGAGGCTGCAGTGCGCGCAGCACGTGCGCTTGATATCCCCGTGGTGGGCATGGATTTCATGGTGCCCGATCCCTCCGGTGACGAGTACTGGATCATCGAGGCGAACGAACGTCCCGGTCTGGCCAACCACGAACCGCAGCCCACCGCCGAACGCTTCGTCGACCTGCTGTTCCCGCAGTCAGTGCCCACGCAACTGCGCAAATATCACGGGAGTCATTCTTGAAACGCCTGAAAATCGACAACGAATACCTGAAGAAGACGCTGAAGAAGCTGCTGGAGATACCCAGCCCGTCGGGGTATACGGACCAGATCGTTCATTTCTGCTGTCGCGAGCTCGATCGACTCGATGTGCCTTACGAGCTGACGCGCCGTGGCGCGATCCGCGCCGTGATCAAGGGCAGCGAGTACCGGCCGGCGCGTGCGCTCATCGCGCATGTCGACACGCTCGGCGCGCAGGTCAAGGACATCAAGGAAAACGGCCGGCTCGCGCTGGTTCGCATCGGGCACTGGTCGGCACGCTTCGCCGAGGGCGCACGCTGCACGATATTCACCCGCTCGGGGTCCTTCCGCGGCACGATCCTGCCGCTCAAGGCCTCGGGTCATACCTTCAACGAGGAGATCGACACCCAGCCGGTGGCATGGACCAATCTGGAGCTTCGTGTCGATGCCATGGTCTTCAATCGCAAGGATCTCATCGACCTGGGCTTCTCGATCGGCGACTTCGTGGCCATCGACCCGCAGCCGGAGTTTCTCGACAACGGCTTCATCAACTCGCGACACCTCGACGACAAGGCCGGCGTGGCGGTGATGTTCGCGGCCATCAAGGCAATCAAGGATGCAGGCATCGAGCCGCCCGTGGACACCTACTTCCTCTACTCGATCGCAGAGGAAGTGGGTGTGGGTGCATCCACCATCCTGCACGGTGACATCGCCTCGATGGTGACCATCGACAACGGCACGCAGGCACCGGGA
The DNA here is from genome assembly GCA_964384925.1 of uncultured Woeseiaceae bacterium. Taxonomy (GTDB): domain Bacteria; phylum Pseudomonadota; class Gammaproteobacteria; order Steroidobacterales; family PWYM01; genus PWYM01. Next base: position 9,413 of record CAYLNP010000027.1, on the reverse strand, counting down.
CAGAACTCCAGCGAATTCGGCGTCACCATCGCGATGGCCGACACCACCGGGCCCTTCGACTACCACCTGACACGCAAGCTGGTCGATCTGTGCGAAGACCATGGCGTGCCCCACCACAAGGACATCTTCCGCTTTTACCGCTGCGACAGCGCCTCCGCGGTGGAAGCCGGCAACGACATCCGCACCGCGCTGATCACCTTCGGCATCGATGCCAGCCACGGCTACGAGCGTATCCATCTGCATGCGCTGACCTCGCTGTCCGAACTGGTCGGCCTGTATGCGCAGAGTCCGGTGAAGATCACCCGCGATGCACGGGAACTCGGCCCGCTCAAGGGCTTCCCGCACCAGCCGGTCAAGCGGGCGGAGGCGGCAGAGTAGCCGACCATGCGCCGTTTTGAATCCACATTCCGAGTGCTTGCGCTGCTGGGTTGGCTCGTAGCCGGTGCGGGGGCTGCAGCCGCGGAGCGCATCCTGACGGTCGGCAATCCCGGCCACCCGGCGTCACTGGATCCACACCGCATCACGGGCGTGTGGGAAAACCGCATCGTCGGTGACATGCTCATGGGCCTGACCACCGAGGCCGCCGATGGCAGCACCGTGCCGGGGGCCGCTGAAGACTGGGAGATCTCGGCAGACGGGCTGACCTATACCTTTACGATCCGTGAACACGGCTGGTCGGACGGTGTGCCGGTCACCGCCGAGGATTTCGTCTATTCCTTTCGACGCATGCTCGTGGGCGAGACGACGTCACCGTATGCGCAGTTCTTCTGGGTCATCGAGCAGGCACAGGAACTCACGCGCGGCGAGGCCGAACCTGAATCCCTTGGTGTAACCGCGCTGGACGAATACACGCTGCAGATCCGCCTGTCTCAGCCATGCGCCTATTTTCTCGGACTGCTGACGCACTTTGCCGCCTTCCCCGTGCCACGCCATGCCATCGAGGCGCATGGCAGCGACTGGACAGCCGCCGGCAACATGCCGGCGAACGGCGCGTTCGTGCTCACCGAACGCGTGGCCAACGACCACGTCCGCCTGCAGCGCAATCCGCGCTTCTTCGATGCGGGCAACGTCACGCTCGATGGCGTCGTGTATGTGGGGCAGGAGGATCTCGACGCGCAGCTCTCACGCTTTCGCGCAGGTGAACTCGACATCCTGCGCGACTTTCCCGGCGCCCGCACACAGTGGCTGCGCGAGCGCATGCCCGAGGCCGTGCGTACCGCGCCCTATCTGGGGCTGGCCTTCTTCGCAGTGAACCACGCGCGCGAACCGCTGCGCGATGCGCGTGTACGCCGCGCACTGTCGATGGCCCTGCACCGCGAGATCATCGCCGAACGCCTGCTTGGCAGTGGTGAACAGCCTGCCTGGAGCCTGGTGCCCGAGGGTACAGCCAACTACACGACGCCGGCGATGGCGCAGTGGCGCAGGCTCGACATTCCGGCGCGGACAGGCGAGGCCCGCGCGCTGATGGCGGAGGCGGGTTATGGTCCCGAGCGGCGACTGAATCTGCAGCTGCGCTACCACACCTCGGAAAACGATCGGCGGGTCGCCGTGGCCGCGCAGTCGATGTGGCGGGAAATCTTCGTCGATGTCGACCTGGAGCGCGCGGAGACGGCCGTGCACTACGCCTCGCTGCAGCAGGGCAATTTCGACCTGGGGCTGGCGAGCTGGCTGGCCGTCTATGACGATCCGCAGACCTTCACGCTGCTGCTGGAAACTGCCAGCGGCCCTAATAATCTCGGCGGCTACAGTGACGCGGACTACGACGCGCTGACCACCCGCGCGGCTGCCAGCGTAGACGCAGGTCGGCGTGCCGAACTGCTGCGCGAAGCCGAGGCGCATGCCGTACGTGAACAGGCGCTGATTCCGATTTACCATCACGCTGCACGCAATCTCGTGCGCAGCAACGTCACTGGCTGGCAGGACAATCTGCTCGACGTCCATCGCAGCCGGTTCCTCGGGCTTCGGCAGTAGACTGCCGCAGGCCGTGCCGCACAGGATCATCATGACCCACCGTCCAGACCACCGCTACGCCCTGCCCGTCGTGCTCGCCGGCCTGCTGCTGTTACTGCCGTTCTGGCACTCGTCGCCCGCCGCGGCCGACACGGCGCATCAGGGTCCTGCCGCCTGGTCGCTTACACAAGGCAAGGATCAGGGGACCGTGCTGCTGCTGGGCTCGATTCACGTGCTCCCTGAGCACATGGCCGAGCTGCCGCCGAGCGTTCATGGCCTCTATGCGCAGGCTGATACCCTGGTCATGGAACTTGCGATGGACCAGCTCGACCCGGTGGCCTTCCAGACCCATGTCAGCGCGCTGGGCCGGCAACCCGACGGCGTGAGCCTCGCCGACTCGCTGGGCGAGGCGCACTGGGCGCAGGCGCAGGCGCTGGCCACGCAGATCGATCTGCAGCTGGACATGCTCGCGTCCGTGAAGCCATGGCTTGCCGCGCTGACTGTCACGCAGCTGCGTCTGATGCAGATGGGCTTTTCCCCCGAATACGGCCTGGAGGTGCAGATGACCGGCTGGGCCACCCGCGACGGCAAGCCGATCGCAGGGCTCGAGACGCCCGAAGAACAGATCGCACTGTTCGCCGGCCTGCCGGAGAACGAACAGATCGAGATGCTGCTGCAGAGTCTGGCCGACGCTGTGAGCATCCGGCAGGATGTCGACAACATCGTCGAGGGCTGGAAGCGCGGCGATCTTGCACGCATGGAGCACGAGCTGCTGGACTCGGTGAGAGATTCACCCGCGCTCTACGAGGCCATCGTGGTCCAGCGCAACCGCAACTGGATCGCCCCAATCGAAGCCCTGCTGGCGCGTCCCGGCACCCACCTGGTCGTCGTCGGCGCGCTCCACCTCGTGGGCGAGGACAGCGTCGTGGCCATGCTCGAAGCGCGCGGCCACGCCTTGCAGCGGCTGTGAGCGGTTCCGGCGCCCCCTGCGGGAGGTCTTTGGCGGAAATAAAGCGGACCGAAG
>CAYLNP010000027.1:0-6429 GCA_964384925.1 uncultured Woeseiaceae bacterium | reverse complement strand
AAGGGAGCCATTCCGCCAAAGACCTCCCGCAGGGGGCGCCAGCCGAGCCAAGAGTTGAGTGCCACTAGCGCTAGACTTCGCTCATTTCGAAGTCTTCCTTGCCCGCGCCACAATCCGGGCAGCGCCATGACAGCGGCACATCCGCCCACGCAGTGCCCGGCGGCAGACCGGCGTCGGGATCCCCTACGGACTCGTCGTATACGTAACCGCAGATCAGACACATCCATGTTTTCATTGGCGCTCTCGGCAGGGGACAGGGGATTGGACCGGCGCATTGTCCCATTGATCGTCACCACGGCAAAATGCGCTGTGACAAAACGCACTCGCAGACTCAAGGGAACGGCATGACAGGTACGCTCTTCGAACAGGCCCGGGAAGTGATTCCCGGCGGCGTCAATTCACCGGTGCGTGCCTTCGGCGCTGTCGGCGGAGAGCCGATCTTCATCCGCGAGGCGCGCGGCGCCTACATGTGGGACGAGGACGGCCGACGCTACATCGACTACATCGGCTCCTGGGGGCCGATGATCCTGGGTCATGCCCACCCGGAGGTCATTTCTGCCGTCCAGCAGGCCGCGGTGAAAGGACTGTCGTACGGCGCGCCGACGGTGTCCGAGACCACACTCGCCCGGCGTATCCGGGATCTCGTGCCATCGATGGCGCTGACCCGCATGTGCAGCTCAGGCACCGAGGCGACGATGAGCGCGATCCGTCTGGCCCGCGGCTTCACGGGCCGTGACACCATCGTGAAATTCGAAGGCTGCTACCACGGCCACTCCGACTCGCTTTTGATCAAGGCAGGCTCGGGGGCGCTGACACTCGGTGTGCCGAGTTCGCCGGGCGTGCCCGCCGCACTGGCGGCGCATACGCTGACGCTGGACTACAACGACACTGCGCAGCTGGAAGAGGTGTTTGCCGCGCGCGGTGCGCAGATCGCCTGCGTGATCATCGAGCCCATCACCGGCAATATGAACATGATCGCGCCGCTGCAAGGCTATCTGGAAACCTTGCGGCGTCTATGCACGCAGCACGGTGCGGTGCTGATCTTCGATGAAGTCATGACAGGCTTTCGCGTCCATGCGGGTGGTGCGCAGGGACTCTACGGCATCCAGCCGGATCTCACGACACTGGGCAAGATCATCGGCGGCGGCATGCCTGTGGGCGCGTTTGGCGGGCGGCGCGACATCATGGAGAAACTCGCCCCGCTGGGTCCGGTCTACCAGGCCGGCACGCTGTCCGGCAACCCGGTGGCGATGGCCGCAGGCCTTGCCACGTTGGAGGGCCTGAGTGCGCCCGGCTTCCATGACGCGCTGGCAAAGCGCACCCGCGCGCTTGCCGAGGGGCTGAGAGCCGCGGCCGATGCCGCCGGCATTCCGATGTGCGTGGAGGCCATCGGTGGCATGTTCGGCTTTTTCTTCAGCGAGGCCGAAAAGGTCACGCGCTTCTCGCAGGTCATGGCCTGCGACCAGGCGCGCTTCCGCGCATTCTTCCACGGCATGCTCGAGCGCGGCGTGTACCTGGCGCCTTCGGCTTTCGAAGCGGGCTTTGTCTCCGCCGCACACAGCGACGAAGACATCGCTCAGACGCTGGACGCCGCCCGCGAGGTCTTTGCAGACTTGTAGCGCAAGCGCCAACCGTGCAGCAGTGGCTCAGTGTAGCCACTGGGCTGCGCCCGGCCCTTGAATACCAGGTCGCAGGCCGCCTGGAACGCCATCGATGCGTCGAAATCCGGCGCCATCGGCCGGTAGGCCGGATCACCGGCGTTCTGATCGTCGACCACGCGGGCCATGCGTTCGAGCGCGGCGCGCACGTCAGCTTCGCTGACGACGCCGTGATGCAGCCAGTTCGCAATGTGCTGACTGGAAATACGCAACGTGGCGCGATCCTCCATCAACCCTACGCCATGGATATCCGGCACCTTCGAGCAACCGATGCCCTGCTCGACCCAGCGCACGACGTAGCCCAGAATGCCCTGACAGTTGTTGTCGAGTTCCTCGCGCTTCGCCTGCGGATCCCAGGTGGTATCCGTGGCCACCGGGACGGAGAGCAGGGCATCGAGCAGGGCTTCCTGCGGGGCGGCGGCGAGCTGTGCCTGGCGCGCGGCCACATCCACCTCGTGGTAGTGCAAAGCATGCAGCACGGCGGCGGTTGGCGAGGGCACCCAGGCGGTGCTTGCCCCTGACCTGGGATGGGCGATCTTCTGCTCGAGCATCGCCGCCATCAGGTCCGGCATCGCCCACATGCCCTTGCCGATCTGTGCGCGCCCGGCGAGACCACAGGCCAGGCCGACCTGCACGTTGTTCTTCTCGTAGGCGGAGATCCATGCAGCCGTTTTCATCTCGGCCTTGCGGATCATCGGCCCGGCTTCCATGGCCGTGTGCATCTCATCGCCGGTGCGATCCAGGAAGCCGGTATTGATGAACACCACCCGCGAGGCGGCCGCCGCGATGCACGCGCCGAGGTTCAGCGTCGTGCGCCGCTCCTCGTCCATGATGCCCATCTTCAGCGTGTCGCGCGCAAGCCCGAGCATGTCCTCGACGCGCGCGAACAGCAGGTCGGCAAACGCCACTTCCTTCGGACCATGCATCTTGGGCTTGACGATGTACACCGAGCCGGCGCGCGAGTTGCGAACGCCGCCCGCCTTCGCCACGGCGCTGCGGCGCAGATCGTGCATCGCGATCAGGCTGGTCATCACGGCATCGAGGATGCCTTCGAAGACTTCTTCGCCGCCACCATCGAGCACGGCAGGATTGGTCATCAGGTGACCGACGTTGCGCACGAACATCAGCGCACGGCCGGGCAGTCGCAGGGTGCCATTGTCGGGCGCCAGATACTCGCGATCCGGATTGAGGCGGCGCGTAAGACTGCGGCCGCCCTTGTCGAAGCATTCTTCGAGATCGCCGCGCATCAGACCCAGCCAGTTGCGATACACAGCCGTCTTGTCTTCCGCGTCAACGGCGGCGACAGAGTCTTCGCAATCCATGATGACCGAGAGCGCAGCCTCGACCAGCACGTCCTTGATGCCGGCGGCATCGTCACGACCGATCGGGTGTTCGCGATCGAACTGGATCTCCAGGTGCAGTCCGTGATTGACCAGCAGCACGCAGGCCGGCTGTGCGGGGTCGCCGCGGTAGCCGGCGAATCGCGCAGCGTCTTTCAGGCCGGTCTCGCGGCCGTGCTCCAGCTCCACGTGAAGCGCGCCATCGACTATCCGATAGGCGCGTGCGGCTGCGTGCGAACCTTCCGCAAGCGGTGCCGCGGTGTCCAGCAGCGCGCGGGCGCGCGCGATGACGCGGGCGCCGCGACGGGGATCGTAGGCTTTGCCCGACTCGGCGCCGCCGTCGTCGGCGATCGCATCGGTGCCATAGAGCGCGTCATACAGACTTCCCCATCGCGCGTTCGCTGCATTCAGTGAATAGCGGGCGTTGCTGACCGGCACCACCAGCTGCGGCCCTGCCTGCGCGGCGACTTCAGCATCGACATTGGCCGTGGTGGCGCGCACCTGGGCGGGTACGGGCTCGAGATAGCCGACCTCACGCAGGAAGCTGCGATACGCACCAGTACTGGCGATCGGCCCGGGATGCTCGCGATGCCAGGCGTCGAGCGCGGTCTGCAGCTCTTCACGGTGGGCCAGCAGCGCCCGGTTGATCGGCGTCAGGTCGGCGACGAGCGCATCGAAGCCGCGCCAGAAGTCGGCGGGGTCCACACCCGTCCCCGGCAGCGCCTCATCCTCGATGAACCGGTGCAGGGGTGCCGCCACTGCAAGCCTGCCATGCATCACCCGATCATTCATCGCTTGCTGTCTCCATGTATCGCCTTGCCTTCAGGGTCGGGCCGAGCCGCAGCACCCTGGCGATGATAGCCAGACCTCGTCCATGAGCACAAAAGAAAGGGCCGGAGCATGACGCTCCGGCCCAGGCACTGCTGCAACGCTGACGGTAATTGTTCCTCGCTGCTAGAAATTCGCCTGCATGCCAAGGAAGAAGTAGCGCCCGCGCGGACCGACCGGCCAGGATGCCGTCGTGATGAACGGATCACGATCGGTGACGTTGTTGATGCCGCCGTACATACGGAAGTCATCGGTGAGGAAATAGCTGGCGTTGAAGTTGTGCACGTAGGTACTGCCCACGAAGCCCGCCTCACCGAACAGACTCAGCGTCTGCTCGACGTTCGCAATCTCCAGCGACTGGCCATCCTGATAGAGCGTCTGCCAGCCGGCGGACAGCGCGCCGCGCGTCCACGTGAGGCTGGCCTGCGCACTGGTCTTAGGATTGCGCAACTGGCCCGCGCGCGGATCCACGACAGTGGGGTCGTTACGATTGGTGAAACGGTCCAGCGTCGACTGCCGGGCACCGATCAGCCCCAGCCGGAAGTCGTTGCCGCCCAGCGAGAAGCTGTAATTGGCCGAGACGTCGACGCCGCGGGCACGCAGCGACGCGAAATTGACGAAGGTCTGGTTCAGGAACCGGAAGCCGCCGAACTGCGCGCTGCCCGGATTCGTTTCACGCGTGAACAGTCCGCAGAAGACGTTGTCAGGAAAGTCGGTGGCGTCGTAACAGGTATCCACCGTTTCCTGTGCCGTGATGGCCTCGATACCATCCTCGATCTCGACGTCCCAGAAATCCGCGGTCAGCGCGAAGCCCGGCAGGAACGACGGCTGGAACACGAAACCGATGGTCACAGTGTCTGCCGTCTCTTCCTCCAGATCGGGGTTTCCGCCCAGCACACCGCCGAATCGCGCGGAGAGCGGATCGGTGAAGTCCGCGGGCAGCGGCGGCAGTGCAAGCCCCGCACCCAACCCACCGGCCTGGCAGTTTGCTGCACGCAGCGCCGGATCCTCCGCATTGGAAATTTCCGCAGCGTCACAGGGATCCACAGGGCGGAACACCGCCGGATTGGTGATGAAGGTCTCGCGCAGATTCGGTGCGCGCACCGCCTGGGAGAGCGTACCGCGGAAGCTCAGGTCATTGATGGGCGCCCACACAAGCCCGACTTTCCACGCGTTCACCGAGCCGATGGAGTTGTAGTTTGCCGTGCGCCAGGCCGCATCGAAGGTCAGCTCGCGGGCAAAGGGCAGATCGGCGAGCAGCGGGACCGCGACCTCGACGAACCCCTCGCGGGAACTGATGGATCCGCTTGAATCCCGATACAGGAACAGCGCATTGAATCCCAGGGAGTTGTTGTCGCTGACATCGGCGATGTTGGTACCGGCCGGGAACGGTGATCCGGGGGGCAGATTGCCCTGCAGCAGCTGGTCACGTCGGCTGGTCGCCTTCTCTGAGCGATACTCCGCACCCGCGGCAAAGCTGATCGGGCCGGCTGGCAGGTTGAAAAAGTCTTCGGTATCGCCCACCAGCTGCGCGCTGAAGACGCGCTGGCGATACTCGAACTTGTCGGTGATACCCGGATTGAAGAAGGCCGTGGCTTCCGGGCTGATGGAGTTCTGACCGCCCCAGATGTTCGCCGGCTGACATTGGCCGTCACCCGGCGTGAAGCTGAAGATGCCCGGATTGAACTCCGGAATGCCGAAGATGGTAGTGAACGGGATGGCCGTCGGATCAAGATCGGAACGGCACACCGGCGCACCCGTCTCGGGGTCTGTCACGACATCGATCGCGGCGAAAAACCGGTCGAGAATGAGGGAATTGTAGTTGTCCTCGCGATCGAAATGGCCGACGTTGCCGGCGACCTCCCAGGTCCAGCCGTTCCGCAACTCACCTTCGATGCCAACCACGCCCCGCAGGGTCTGGCGATCGACGTCGTCACGGAAGCCGCCAGTATCGGTGGGATCACGCGTGATCCACAGGCCCCCGGGCAGCCCGGTCACAGCCCCGGCGAAGCCGCCCGGTGCCACGGCACTCGTGCCGAGCAACTCTTGGGGCAGAAAAGGATTTTCGAGTGACCCGTACAGCAGGTCGAAGAAGCCGAGCTGAATGACGTTTCTGCGACTCTTTGCATCCGTGTAGCCCAGCTCGGCGAACACGCGCATGTCATTGTTGAGGTCGTAATGCGTGTTCAGGTGTACCGATACGCCGCGCGAGCGCGGATACAGGGAGTCCTGGTTGTAGCGGTCGGGCACACCGTCGCCACCGAACTGATTGAAGCTGCCGGCGACCAGGCCATCCTGGTACGGGCGCAGCTCGCCGTTGCCGCTGCGCGTCCAGCAGCCGCCGGCGTAGTCGAAATTGAAGATGCCATCGGAGCTGCGGCCAGCGGCGTTATCGCCAGGCGGGAAATAAAACTGGTTGTTGAAGCCGACAAAGGACTGGTCGCAATCCGCCACACCGTCACCATCGAGGTCGATGTCGTGGAAGATGTCCAGATTGAACGGCGAGATGATACCGGCTGAGTTGCTGATCGAGAACGTCGGCTGCGGCAGAAACGCCCGGCTCGGGGCGCTGCCGCGACGTTCGATCAGCGCAAGCTCCGCCG
>CAYLNP010000026.1:16221-19996 GCA_964384925.1 uncultured Woeseiaceae bacterium | reverse complement strand
GCCGCCAGCCCAGGCTCTCGGATGGGCAGCTTGTGGAAGAGTCGCTGCTGCCGCTGACGCTGGGCTTCGATCACCGTGTGATCAACGGTGCGGATGCTGCGCGCCTGCTGGCCTGGCTGCACGATCATTTGCTCGAGCCCCTCGCACTGGCGCTTTAGCCGACGGCGAACCCGGACTTTCTCTTTCAGGTTCGCGGACTGCTGGCCAGCGCCAGCGCGCGGCCTTCCGCGAACGTGTACCAGCGGTGCTGCTCGAAATCGTAGAGCTTGCAGCGACGGAAAATGCCGAACACTGTCCGCCAGCTGAAGCGGTACTCGTGGATGTACTGAGCGTAGCCCCGCCTGAGGTCTTCATAGGCGGACTTGAGGTGGTAGAACGGGATCACCGGGCTTACATGATGCGGCACATGAATGAGGATGTTGTGTGTGAGCGCCTCGCTGATGCGCGAGCACCGGATCACCGTGCTGCAGTAGATCTGACCCAGGCTCTGGCTCCACTCGTCGCGCTGGCTGAAGAACGGGATGTCCGGGTGCGTGTGGTGCAGATACACGAACAGAGCAATGAAGTAGTTGAACACGAGGAAGGGCAGAACGAGTGCCGCAAGCACACCCACCACGCCGCCGGCAAACACCCACGCCGCAGTGCCCATCAGCAGCGCGAACGCCAGCGTGATCAGTTTGCTGTTGCGCATGCGGGTCGCCGCCTCGCCGGGTTGCTCGGGCCGGAAGCGGATCATGCCATCCCACCAGACCCGCACCAGGTAATGCAGGGCGCAGAAATACGGCGTGCGCTCCATGCGATAGAGCAGTCGCTGGCCGCGGCTGCTGGCCTGATATTCCTCGGGCGTCCACGGACGCCAGATCCAGTCCATCGGGCTGAAAGACGTGAATCCATGATGGACGCGGTTGTGGCCGTGTGACCAGAGTCGATACATGTTCAGTGACGGCAGCATCGCGATGGTGCCCAGCACCTCCGAGACGCGTCGATTCTTGAACAGTGTGCCGTGCGCGGCATCGTGTGCCCAGACGAACAGCATCGCCACGGTGCAGCCGGCACCGATACCCAGCAGCAGTTTCAGCCACCACGCTTCCACGAGGAAGATGCCAGCCATGAACGCAACATACGCACCCAGATCCAGCGCAAGCCAGCTCAGCGCCTTGCCGGTCGAGCGCTGGTAGCGCTCCGGGCGAATGTACTCGCGCACCCGCTTGAGGCTGGTCTTCTGCACCTCGGCCAGCTGATCGCGAGCGTACTCGCGCGGCGCGGCGACTGGCCTTTCGTGCTCGGTGATGATGGCTGACATGCTGATTTCGGACTCCGGGCCCTTCGGCCTGACAGATGCAACTCGCGATTTTACCATGCGCGCCGTGACAGACCCATGTATTGCCTTGCGGTCATTGCGGCGGCCGGCGCCTGAGCATGAAATAGTAGACGATCCCGGCCAGCGCGCCGCCAAGATGCGCGCCATGGCCAATGGGCAGCCCGCCGCCGTCAGCCTGCGCGAACAGGCCCCACAGGTCGATGCCGATGAAGGCCAGCGCCGCGACCAGCGCAGGGGCGGGCACCACGCCGAAGATCAGGATCCGGTGCTTCGGAAATGTCAGCGAGAACAGCAGCAGAAGGCCTGCAACGGCGCCCGAGGCGCCCAGCGCGGCGCTGTCCGGCGGGCGGCCCAGCAGCCAGGTCGAGGTCAGCACGTGCGCCAGACTCGCGACCAGTCCTGCCACCAGGTAGAAGCGCAGGAAACGCCCGACCCCCAGCAGTTGCTCCAGCACCCCGCCGAAGCTCCACAGCACCAGCATGTTGATCATGATGTGAATCGGCAGGTAATGGGAGAACACCGAGGTGATCAGCACCCAGTAACGGCCGTCGGCCAGGTGGGCCCGACTGACGAGGAAGTTCTCGATCATCCACGGTGCGGGCAGCAGATACCACCCGGCGAACACGACGATGTTGATCGCGATGATTGCGATGGTGACCGTTGGGTTACGATTGCTGCTGACCAATGCGCTCATCTCTGGTTGACGGTGTGGCAGGTGCCACCGGGGGATGGGCACCAGGAATGATTGTCGCATGATCGAACCCTGCAGTTTCAGTGCCGGCGCGGCACGGACGCTGGCCGGATGGACGGCCGCCGCCGTGCTGGCGTGTATCACGCTCGGACCCGCATCTGCCGCCGACGAGGCGCTTGCCGATCCGGCTGTCCCGGCCCCTGATCGGGAGATCTCGCTGCACGGCCGCGCCGGCGTGCAGGAGATGATCATCAGCGTCAAATTCCCCGAACGCACGGTCGCGCTGTATGAGGAGGTGGCGCAGTGGCGGGTGCGCATGCGCCACACAGCCCGCGGTGATGGCCTGGCGCACCACTGGGGGCTTGCCCCGGACGTGGTCATCGACGAGGTGCTCATGGGCGTGCCCGGGACGGACAAAGGTCTGGTGCGACTGGTGCATTTTCAGGACGTGCCGCAGCAACGCATCCGTTCCAGCGCGCGCGCTTTCGATACCGGCGGTATCTTCAACATCAATGCCCTGGTGCGGGACCTGGAGGGCGTCTTTGAGCGCTTGCGTGATCATGGGTTCCAGGGCTTTGCCGACCCCACCTACTACACGCTCTTCGATCGCCGTTACGGCGGTGCATTGCTGCGCGGCCATGACGATGTCGTCATCAACCTGCTGCACCGTGTCGATGGCAATTACGATGATCTGCCGGCGTTCGGTGCGATGAGCCATGTGTTCAATGCCACACAGATCGTGCGCGATTTCTCTGCCGCCCAGCGCTTCTTCATCGAGGACCTCGGTTGGGAGCAGCGCTGGGAGGCCTCGCCCAGCTGGCCGGAAGATGGCGCCAACAACATGGGTGTGCCCAACAACCTGATCTCCGAAAAGCGGGTCTCGGAGCGCGCCGCGAGTTTCGCAATCTCGCCGCAGGCCGAGGGCGGTACCGTGGAGATATTCCACTTCGAGGGCATTAGCGGTCGCGATTATGCCGCGCGCGCGAAACCGCCGAATCTTGGCATCCTGATGTACCGGATCCACGTGCCGGACCTGGACGCCTACGCAAGCCAACTCGAGCAGCGCGGCGTGGTGTTCGAGCGGCCGCGCTCGCGACTGGTGATGGCACCCTACGGTGAGGTCGAGGCGTTCGTGGTGACCTCGCCGGATGGTGCATGGCTGGAGTTCTTCCAGCAGCTGTAGGCAGCCGCACCGGATGGGCCTGTCAATGCCGCGAGACTGGCCGATATGGCACAAAATGTGTATACTTCGACGGCGATTCGGCCGATTTCGCAGCCTTGGGCCCGCGTTCGGCGGGACATGGGACACCGCTCCTGCCGGCAGCCGTGGTCACGCTCGACGCGTGGTCGCTGGCAGATTTTGTCGCCACCCGGCGATCCGGCCGAGGAAGTTCTGGCCAAGCCATTGAAGGACCTGACCTAAATGAGTGCAGCACCCGCCGACGCCGTTCGCAAAGCCCCCTCGGCCGCCAGCGCCGATTACCGACTCACCTCCGTCACCAAAAGCACCCCGCCCGAAGGCGCCAAGGGTGGCACGTGGCATCGCTACGAGCTTGCGCGGGGCACGGCCACCATCACCGGCTATCGCCAGGGTTCGATGAAAGAGGTCACGCGCGCCGCCGAGGAGATCGTCCGCGGGCTTAACGAGCGTCGCTTCCCGCGCAAGGGTCGTGTGCAGCTCACTCGCAGCCGCCGCAGCAACTAGCCGGCCAGCGCAGCAACTCGCGAGGCGAGTGTTCGCCACATCGTCATTTCGGCCGTTC
>CAYLNP010000026.1:0-16121 GCA_964384925.1 uncultured Woeseiaceae bacterium | reverse complement strand
GCCAGCGCAGCAACTCGCGAGGCGAGTGTTCGCCACATCGTCATTTCGGCCGTTCGCCGCGCACGATGACGCGAAACAGCCCCGGCAGGTGGCGGCCCAGCAGGCGCCCGACACGTTCGTACGGCTTCGAGATGACCACCTCGGCGCGGCCGTTTTCGATGGCATCGGCCATACGTCGTGCGAACAGTTCCGAGGGCATGCCTTTCGCCTGATTGGTGTCCATGCGCCCGGTCGGTGTGCCGTCGGGCCCCAGCGCGTTCACTGACAGCTGCGTGGCGATATAGCCGGGCAGCACCACCGTCACGCGCACGCCCTTGTCGTGCATTTCTGCGCGCAGCGCGTCGAAGAATCCGTGCACGGCATGTTTCGAGGCCGCGTAGGCAGATCGCATTGGTGTGCTGATGTGCCCGACGATGCTGCTGACGACGACGACATGCCCGTCTGCGCGCTCGATCATGCCGGGCAGAAGCGCCTTGGTCAGGGCGATGGCGCCGAAATAGTTCACTTCCATGATGCGCCTGTCGACGGCAAGGTCGGTCTCGACCACCAGACCTCGCAGGCTGATCCCGGCGTTGTTGACCAGGATGTCGATCGGGCCCGCCAGGCGCTCGGCCTCGGCCGCCTTCTCAGGCAGAGCCGCGCCATCCTCGACATCCATCACCAGCACATGATGACGCTCGGGCGTGGCGCAGCTCGTTCGCACGCTCTCCAGCGCCTCGCGCCTGCGCGCCGCCAGCACCAGCGTCGCGCCCCGCCGGTCGAGCTCCAGCGCAAGCGCACGACCGATACCCGAGGAGGCTCCCGTGATCAGCACCGTGCGCTGCGACCAGTCCATGGCGGCGAGTATAGCGTCGCCGATGCTCAACACCACCCGTACAACGCTGTAGAGAGTGACACTATGGATCGCGCATCGTCGCGGTCGCAGTGCTCGGTGCTGGCGCTGAAGCCAGAGGGCTTCGTTTCGCCCGTCACTCGCGCCTGACCAGAAACTCCCGCAATGCCAGCGCGGTATGCGAGCGCTGCCGCTTCTGCAGCTGTTCGGGCGTGCCGCGCGCGATGACGCGGCCACCTCCGTCGCCACCCTCCGGCCCCATGTCGATGACCCAGTCGGCTTCGGCGATGACATCGAGATTGTGCTCGATGATCACCACGCTGTTGCCCGCGTCGACCAGGCGATGGAGCACGCGGATGAGTTTCTCGACATCGGCCATGTGCAGGCCGATGGTCGGCTCATCGAGCACGTAGAGCGTGTGCGCCGGCCGCTGCGTGCGCCGCGCGGCCTGGGGCTCGCCGCGGGCCAGTTCGGTGACGAGCTTGATGCGCTGGGCCTCACCGCCGGAGAGTGTCGGGCTCTGCTGGCCGAGCGTCAGGTAGCCCAGACCCACGTCCTGCAGCAGTTCCAGGGCGTGTTGAATCTTCCGGTGCACGGTGAAAAACCCGACCGCATCGTCCACGCTCATCGCCAGCACATCGGCGATACTGGCACCGCGCCATGCGACGCTGCGCGTCTCGGCGTCGAAGCGCGTGCCGCCGCAGACATCGCAGAGCACCCGCACGTCGGGCAGGAAGCTCATCTCGATACGCTGCATGCCCTGTCCCTGACAGGCCTCGCAGCGACCGCCGGCCGTGTTGAACGAGAAGCGCGAGGCACTCCAGCCGCGCAGGCGCGCCTCCGGCGTCTGCGCGAACAGCCGGCGGATGTCGTCCCAGAAGCCGACGTAGGTGGCCGGGCATGAACGCGGTGTCTTGCCGATAGGTGTCTGGTCGACCTCGAGCACGCGGTCGATACCCTGCCAGCCCTGGAAGCCCTCACACCCGAACAGCGGCGGCCTGCGTCCCCGCCGCACCTGAATCTGTCGTGCCAGGTTTTCGCGCAGGATGTCGCGTACCAGCGTGCTCTTGCCGCTGCCGGACACACCGGTCACGCAGACCAGGCGCTGCAGCGGCAGCTGCACGTCCACACCGCGCAGGTTGTGCAGTCGCGCACCTTCGATGCGGATCGAAGGTGCGTCGCGCCCGGCAGCTCGGCGCGTCGTGAGCAGCGGGTGGGCGAGCGGCGCGGCAAGCATGCGCCCCGTCAGCGAGTCCTTTGCTGCGAGCAGCTGTTTGAAGCTGCCCTGCATGACGACGTGTCCGCCGCGCGTGCCGGCCCCCGGACCCAGATCGACGATGTAGCCGGCGCGGCGGATGGTGTCCTCATCGTGCTCGACCACCACCACGGTGTTGCCCTTGTCCTTCAGCGAGACCAGCGTGTCCAGCAGCATGCGGTTGTCGCGCGCATGCAGGCCGATGGTGGGTTCGTCGAGGATGTAGCACACGCCGCGCAGATTGGACCCCAGCTGCGCGGCCAGGCGGATGCGCTGCGCCTCGCCGCCCGACAGCGTCGGCGCCGCCCGGTCCAGGGTCAGGTAGGACAGCCCGACTTCGTCGAGAAAGCCCAGTCGTGACTTGAGCTCGGTGAGCACGTCGCGGGAGACTTCGGCATCGCGCCCGGTGAACTTCGCGGCCTCGAACCACTGGCGTGCCGTGCGCACCGGCATAGCCGCGAATTCGGTAATGTTCCTGTCTGCGAAGCGCACGGCGAGTGCCTCCGGCCGCAGCCTCCTGCCATCGCAGCTGCGGCAGCTGCCTGCGTCATCGGCTTCCTGCCAGCGGGTCTCCTCACCGGTCTGCTCGGCGTCGAAGTCGGTGGTGTCCAGACCGGTGCCGAAGCAGCTCGGGCACCAGCCTTGACGCGAGTTGTACGAGAACAGCCGCGGATCCAATGGCGCGAAGCTCGTCCCGCAGCCCGGGCAGGCCCGCCTGCTGGAATAAAGTTCACCGCGCTTGCTCTCCCCACAGGCCGCCACAAGCAGGCTGCCCTGGCCCAACGCGAGTGCCTGCTCGATGCCTGCGCGCAACGCCTTGCGATTGGCGGGGGTTACTTTCACGCGCGCTACCGGCAGCTCGATGTCGTGTTCGTGGAAACGGTCCAGCCGCGGCCACGGCTCGGTGGGTGTCATCACCCCGTCCACGCGAAGCTCGGCATACCCGCGCGCCGCGGCCCACTTCGCCAGATCGGTGTAATAGCCCTTGCGCGCAATCACCTGCGGGGCGAGCAGATCGACTTCCTGGTTGCGAAAGCGCGAGAACACGCGCGCCTCGATGGAGGCCGGTGTCTGCGCCTGGATGGGAATGTCGCACGCAGGGCAGTGCTGCGTGCCCAGACGCACGAACAGCAGACGCAGGAAGTGCCACAGCTCGGTCATCGTCGCCACGGTGCTCTTGCGCCCGCCGCGGCTGGTGCGCTGCTCGATTGCCACCGTCGGCGGTATCCCGGCCACGCCATCCACATCCGGCCGCGTCGCCGGCTGCACGAACTGGCGCGCATACGCGTTCAGCGATTCCAGATAGCGGCGCTGGCCTTCGGCAAACAGGATGTCGAAGGCCACTGTGCTCTTGCCGCTGCCCGACACGCCGGTGATCACGGTGAACTCATCGCGGGGAATGCTGATGTCGACCCCCTGCAGGTTGTGTTCGCGCGCGTGGGTGATCTCGATGCGCCCCGGATCGGTGCTCACCCCTGCGCTGTAGTGACTCTGGGTGTCCGCCACGGCGCTCGGCGCGGCGCCCTGGCGTGCAGCAGTGAGCTGTGAGTGATATTCAGCCAGCGCGTGGCCTGTGTGGCTGGCCTTGCAGGCGATCACGGTCTGCACATCGCCTGCCACGACCAGTTCTCCGCCGGCCTCGCCGCCCTCGGGTCCCAGGTCGATGATCAAGTCGGAGGCGGCAATGACATCCAGGTTGTGCTCGATGATTGCCAGTGAATGCCCGGCGGCCAGCAGCTGGCGAAAAGCGCCGAGCAGGGTCGCGATGTCCTGGAAGTGCAGGCCGGTGGTCGGTTCGTCGAACAGGAACAGTGTGCCGCCGGGCGCCGTGGGTCTGCCCTGGCTGCCGGCCAGAAACCCGGCAAGCTTCAGCCGCTGGGCCTCGCCGCCGGACAGCGTAGGGACCGGCTGGCCGAGCTTCAGATAGGCCAGGCCGACATCGACCAGCGGTCGCAGGCTGCGCTGCACGTCGGCATCGTCGACAAAGAACGCCAGCGCCGTTGCGACCGTCATCGCCAGCACATCGGCGATCGAGGCGCTCTCGTCGCTGCCCGGCAGCAGCAGCCGGACCTCCAGAATCTCCGGCCGGTAGCGCGTGCCATCGCAGTCCGGGCAGCGCAGGTAGACATCGCTCAGGAACTGCATCTCCACGTGCTCGAAGCCGGTGCCCCCGCAGGCGGGGCAGCGGCCGTCGCCGGAATTGAAGCTGAAGGTGCCGGGGGTGTAATCGCGTTGCCGGGCCTGAGGTGTCGCAGCGAAGGCCTTGCGGATGGCCGTGAATGCACCCACGAAGCTGGCAGGGTTCGAGCGCGCAGTCTTGCCGATCGGGCTCTGGTCGACGAGTACCACGGCATCGATGAGCTCGGCGCCGCGCAGTTCGCGGTGGGCGCCGGGCGCCTCGACCGGCTTGCCCTTGTGCTTGCTCAGGCCGCGATAGCAGATGTCCTCCATCAGCGTGGACTTGCCCGAACCGCTGACCCCGGTAATGCAGACCATGTGCCCCAGCGGCAGGCGCACATCTATTTCTTTCAGGTTGTGTCCTCGTGCACCGAGGATCTCGATGGCTGGCGCGTCGGCAGCCGGAGCACTGCTCGCGGCAGGCACGGTGGCCACCGTCAGCTCGCCGCGCAGATAGCGCCCTGTGAGCGAGGCGCGCGAGCGCAGCAGCTGCCTGGGTGTGCCCATGAACACGATCTCGCCACCGCGCTCACCCGGCCCCGGGCCAAGATCGATGACGCGATCCGCGGCGAGCATGACCTGCGGGTCATGCTCGACCACCAGCAGCGAGTTGCCGGCATCGCGCAGCCGATGCAGCACCCGGACCAGCCGGCCGATGTCACGGGGATGCAGGCCGATGCTCGGTTCATCGAGCACGAACAGCGTATTCACCAGCGAGGTGCCCAGCGCCGTGGTCAGGTTGATGCGCTGGACTTCGCCACCGGAGAGCGTGCGCGATTGCCGGTCCAGCGTCAGGTAGCCAAGCCCGACTTCGCAGAGGAAATCCAGCCGCGTGCGCACCTCGCCCAGCAGCTGCTCGGTAGCCTCATCGAGTGCACCGCTGAAGCGCAGTCGCGCGAACAGCTCGCGCGTGCGTCCCAGTGACAGGCAGGTGAGCTCATGCAGGTTGTGGCCGGCCCGCGACGCGCCGGCGTCGTGGCCCTTGGCGTCACCGTGCAGACGCCAGAGCAATGATTCAGGCTTCAGGCGCGCGCCATGGCAGTCCGGGCATTCATGGTACGCGCGGTACTTCGACAGCAGCACGCGGATGTGCATGCGGTAGCTCTTGGATTCCAGCCAGTCGAAGAAACGGCTGACGCCATACCACCGGCCTGTATCGAAGTCGCCTTCGCCTTCGAGGACCCAGCGCCGGTCGGCCTCGTCGAGCGCGCTCCACGGGACGTCCATCGCCACCCCGGCGCGACGTGCGTATTTTTTCAGATCGCGCTGGCACTCGTTGAAGCTCTTCGACTGAAACACCTTCACCGCGCCCTGCGCCAGCGTCAGACGTGGATCGGGGACCACCAGATCCCAGTCGATGCCCATGGTCCGACCGAAGCCACGGCAGGTCTCACACGCACCCAGCGGTGAGTTGAACGAGAAGTGGTTGGGCACCGGATCACGGTAGGCGATGTCGCAGGCCGCGCAGTGCAGGCCGGTGGAAAAGCGCAACCTTTGCGACGGATCGTCGAGTTGTTCAGCGAAGGCCTGACCGCCGCCCTGCTGCAGCGCTGCCTCCAGCGCCTCGGTGAGGCGGCTTTCGTTGTCGGCGCTCAGGCGCAGTCGATCCTGGATGACTTCAACGCGCCCCGAGGCACGCCCCAGGATGCGCACATAGCCGCGCTTGGCCAGCAGCTGTTCGACTTCCTCGGCGCTGACGCTGTCGGGCACGTCTATCGCGAAACCGATGATGACGCGCGGCGCATCCTGGGTGTGGCTACCGCCCCATCGGTCGTGCAGCTGTGCCGCCGCGCTCTCGGCGGTATCGCGCTGCACCGCTTCGCCGCAGCCCCGGCAGTGCAGCGTGGCCGCGCGCGCATACAGCAGCTTCAGATGATCGTTGAGCTCCGTCATCGTACCGACGGTCGAGCGCGAGGTGCGCACCGGGTTGGTCTGGTCGATCGCAATCGCCGGCAGCACGCCGGTGATCGAATCCACCGCCGGCTTGTCCATGCGATCGAGAAACTGGCGGGCGTAGGGTGAGAAGGTCTCGACGTAACGACGCTGGCCTTCGGCGTAGATGGTGTCGAAGGCCAGTGAGGACTTGCCCGACCCGCTGACCCCGGTGACCACGATGAACTCGCCAAGCGGCAGATCGAGGTCGAGATTCTTCAGGGTGTTCTGGCGGGCGCCGCGAACCCGGATCACATCACGTGCCATGCCCGGTCCTTGTGGTGTGCATCCCGGCTTGCCCATCGTCTTCTGCGGCGGGCGTTTCCATGCGCTCGCGCACGATGGCCAGCAGTGCCTGGACGATGTCCGGGCGTCGTGGGTCGACGTGCGCGCCCTGGGTCCAGATCAGTTCGCGCGGCTGTCCCGCGGCATGATACAGACGCTCGACCTTGTGACGTGGCAGCCGCTCGTCGTCGGTCGCGCCGACGACGACCAGCGGGCGAGGCGCGATCCGCGCCACCCATGCCTCGGTATCGAAGGTGCTGCCATAGGCCAGCAGGTGCAGCACCCGGGCCGTCACGGATCGCCAGAATGCCGAGGCCACGCGGGAGCCCAGGTTGTATTCGATCCAGCCCTGGTTGCCGGCGCCGCCGTGGATGATCCACACGCGCCTGAAGCGCTCGTCCAGCGCGCCGGCCACGGCAACGAACGGCGTACCGAGGCTGACACCCACCAGTTCGCTGTGGCTGCCATCGACCCAGGGCTGCTGCGTCAGCCAGTCCAGCGCCAGCGATACGGCGGGGGGGGTGTCCAGCAGGCCCTGCTGCAACAGCCGCAGCGCCCGCAGGAATTCACCGAGCGTACGGATGCTCGACGGTCCGTGATAGGGGTAGTCCAGCGCGGCTACGATCACGTGACCCGGGTCCCCGATCAGGTCGACGGCGTCGCGTCCGGTGCGATGGCCTCCCAGCACGACCATCAGCGGCAGCGGTCCGGCGGCGTCCGCGGGCCGCAGCACACGCAGATCCACGGCAAGGCCCGTGTCGGCCACCAGGCGCACGGCCTTGCTGGAATAGGCCTGGGTTTCGCGCACGGCCGGGGCAACGCTGGCCTCGACGAGGGCGCCTTGTCGCTCCGTGAAATGCGCATGACGGGGTCGCGTCAGGTCGAGCACCCAGACCAGCGCCAGCAGCGTCACCAGCAGCAGCAATGCGCCAAGGCTCAGCAAAGTCGTGCGCAGCCAGTGGCTGCGATGTCCTGCGGTGGCGGCTGGCATCAGTTCAAGATCGACCCGGTGGTGATGAGGATGGTTTAAGTTTAGGGCATTAGACGGCTCCGACAGCTGCCGATGGCAGCGGTTTCATGCTGGGCGCTTGCGAGTCCGGCGGTGGTGTCTGCTGCCGACTGCGCGTGAGGTCTGGGGGCTGCACGCCGGTCTCGCCTATGCCTACACGCGCCACGAGTGCGCGGGGGTGTCGAGCCGAAATCGGGACCTGCACCGCCTGGCGATACCACTCACGGTCGACGTCCAGGCGCGCGCAGGCACGCACGCGATCACGCTGGCCCCGGTGGTGGCCACCTCATCGAACGTACTCAAGGATTTTCCGAGTCAGGGTCGCAGGGACGACTGGCAGTGGCAGCCGGCGACAACGATGGTGCTCTCGGCCGAGCTTGGCGCGCTGCTGCACCGGCAGCATCGCTTCGTCGATGATGCCGGATTCGCGCAGCAACGCGATGCAGGCAATGCCGGCTTTTTTCGGTTGACACTGCAGCGGCCGTTCTGACGGCGTAACGTGAGTCTCATCATCGCGCGGCACGATGGCGTATCGTGGCGTCCGCGATTCATGCTTGGAAGGTTCTGCTCGCCCATGCCCACCAAAGCCCTGGCGCCGGTTGCCGCGCTGCTGCTCTCCGTTGCGATCCTGCTGATGGGAAATGGCCTGCAGGGCACGCTGCTGCCGGTGCGCGCCAATCTCGAGGATTTCGCGACACTGTCGATCGGCCTGATGGGCTCGCTGTACTATCTCGGCTTCGCCGCCGGCTGCATTCTGGGGCCTTATCTGCTCCGCCACGTCGGTCACATCCGCAGCTTCACTGCGATGGCGGCGGTGGCCTCGGCCGTGCCGCTGGTCCACGGCCTGATCCTAATTGCGCCGGCCTGGTGGGTGATGCGTGCGCTCACCGGTTTCTGCTTTGCCGTGCTTTACCTGATCATCGAGAGCTGGCTCAACGAGCGCGCGACCAACGAGACGCGCGGCATGATCCTGTCGCTGTATCTGATCATCAACCTCACGGTCATCACGCTCGGCCAGCTGATGCTGGTGCTGGCTGACCCGGCGGAGTTCCCGCTGTTTGCCGTCGCCTCGATCCTGGTATCGCTGGCCGCGGTGCCGGTGGCGCTGAGTGGCGCTGCACAGCCGGCACCGGTGCAGACCGTGCACATCCGTATCCGCCGGCTGTATGCGACCTCGCCAGTGGGTTTCATGGGCTGCCTGTTCATCGGTCTGGCCAACGGCTCGTTCTGGGCACTGGGGCCGGTGTTCGCGGGCGTCAGCGGGCTGGACATCACCGGCATCGCGCTGTTCATGAGCGCCACCGTGATCGGCGGCGCGCTGGGGCAATGGCCGCTGGGGCGACTGTCCGATCGCGTCGACCGCCGGCATGTGCTGGTGGCCGGCAGCCTCGCGGCCGCGCTGGTCGGCGTGGCGATCGTGGTGTCGATCTTCATGACCTCCGGACAGCACCTCTACCTGCTCGGGGCGATGTGGGGTGCCTGCGCGTTCCCGCTCTACGCGATCGCGGTGGCGCACGCCAACGACCACGCCGATCGGGAGGATTTCGTCGAAGTGTGCAGCGGACTGCTGCTGGTCTCGGCCGTGGGCTCGGTCAGCGGGCCGATCCTCGCCTCCGTGCTCATGGGGTTGACCGGTGCGGCGGGTCTGTTCGCATTCACCGCCGCGACGCATGTGCTGCTGGCCGGGTTCGCGCTGTGGCGGCTCACGCGTCGATCGCAGGCCGCGGCGGAAGATCAGGTGAGCTTCACCGACGCACTGGCGGCCGCCGAGACCCTGCAGCTTGGCGCAACCCGCGACACCGACGAGCGGTCATGACGCGGGCTTGACCGGAGGCGGCGCTGCTTCGACCGCCTGCGCCTGCGCGACGGCCGGTTTGAGGCCTGCGCCTTCGGCCGCCGCGACCGCCGCTGGCTGGGCCCTGCGACGTGTCAGCGCGAGTGAATTGCCGGCAAGCGCCAGCGCCATGCCGATGATGGCCCACAGCGTCCAGCGATAGCCTTCGAAGGCGGTGGACAGGCCGAGCGCGACCAGCGGAAACAGGATGTTGCTGTAGGCTGCGCGGCTGGCGCCGATGCGCCGGATGAGTGCCAGGTAGAAACCGAACGCAAGCGCGGTACCCGGAATCGACAGATACAGCAGCGACAGCACATAGGGCGCACGGGGGTCGAAGCCTGGCGCCTGACCCTGTACCAGCGCATAGAGTGTCAGGAGCCCCGTGCCGTAGAGCATGCCCCATGCGCTCAGCGTGATGACCGACATCTGCTCGCGTGTGTTGCGAATCGCCGCCATGTTACCCAGGGATGCGCTGAGCGCGCCGGCGAGCACCAGCAAAGCACCGGTCAGGCTGTCACCGCCCAGGCCCAGCCCGTCGAGTTCCGGCCAGAAAACGAGTACCAGTCCGGTGAAACCCAGCAGCGCCGCGGCCACCACGCGCGGCGAGAACGGCGTGCCGAAAAACAGCCGCTCGTTGATCAGATTGAAGAACATCAGTGCCGTGAACAGTACGGCCACCAGGCCGGAGGTCACATACTGGGTGCCCTGATAGATCAGCGAATAGTTGATGCAGAACATGAACATGCCCTGCAGCGCGACCATGGGGTGCTGGCGCAGCGTGATGCGCACCGGGATGCGCGTGATCAGCGCCCAGGCGAACAGTGCCGCGCAGGCCAGCGCGAAGCGATAGACCAGCGACCACGCGGTCGGCACTTCGCCGAGCTGGTAGGTGATGGCGATCCACGTCGAGCCCCAGATGAGCACGACCAGCGCATACAGCAGGATGTTGGTCACAGGGCAACCGGCGATGCCGACAGGGGCTGCGAACTCTAGCGCCACGCGCGATCGCAGTCACCTCATCGTCCGGGGGCCGGCGCACGCGGGGCTGGTATCGGGGCGCGGCGGCTGGCAGATTGGCGGCTCGTCCACCGACACAGGCTTTCCATGATCACACGTCACTTCGCCACACTGCAGGGCCGCTGGGGCGCGCGCCAGGTGCACTATCGCCGCGCGGGCAGTGGGCCTGCCCTGCTGATGCTTCACCAGTCGCCGCAGTCCTCGGCCGATCTGATACCGCTGATCGAGCGCTGGCAGGAGCACTTCACGATCATCGCCCCCGACACCCCCGGCTACGGCTGCAGCGATCCGCTGGGTGTGGCCGAGGCGTCGATGGAGGACTTCGCGGCCGCCGTGCTCGAGCTCATGGACGCGCTCGGACTGCGCCGCACCGGGGTGTACGGCTTCCATACGGGCGGCAGCATGGCGGTGGCGCTATCGAAGCTCGCCCCGGAGCGCATCACCGCCTGCGCGGTCAACGGTCTGGCGACGCTGACCGACGCCGAGCGCGTGGATATCCTCGAGCACTACCTGCCGCCGCTCGAGGTGCACTGGGACGGCAGCCACCTGACCTGGCTGTGGTCGCGCCTGCGCGATCAGTATGTGTTCTTCCCGTGGTATCGCCAACGGCTGGCCGCGCGCCTGGACATGGATTCGCCGGCGCCCGAGTTCGTGCAGAAGGCGCTGGTGGAGATGCTGCGCGCCGGCGATCACTACCGCGTCGCCTATCGCGCCGCGTTCACGTTTCCGGGCGGACCTGCGCTGCGCGACACCACGGTGCCGACGCTGGTCACCGCCTCGGCGCACGATCCGCTGTCCGAACACCATGCGCGCATCGACGCACCTGCGGCCTGCGTGCAGATCAAGGCCTCGGCCGATCCGGCTGCCGCAACCGCCGCCTGCCTGGCAATGCTGCAGCGTCTGCCGGGCGACACGGCGCCACCGCCGATCGAGACCGCAGCGATCGAAGGGCGTTTGTGGCACCGGATGGTGGACGTCGAGGGCGGTCAGCTGCGGGCCAAATGCAATACCGACGCGACCGGTCGGCCATTGCTGGTGCAGCACGATGCCGCGGGGTCTTCAGATGTCGTGGCCGGCGTTGCGCGCTCGCTGATCGGCCGACGCCCGGTCATGGCCCTGGACCTGCCGGGTCACGGCGAGTCGGACAACCCGATGGGGGAAACCGGCATCACGGTGGCGCGCTACCGGGAAGTGCTCTGCCAGGCGCTCGACTCGCTGGGCTACGACCAGATCGACTTTCACGGCATGTGGGGTGGCGGGCTGGTCGGCCTGGACCTGGCGGTGGCCGAGCCTGCCCGGGTACACCGGCTGGTGTTCAGTGACCTGATCTACCACGACGAGGCCACCACGGCCGACCTTAAGGCCAATTACACCCCGGCCTGGACACCGAACTGGTACGGGGGGCATCTGCTGCTGTGCTGGCACCTGATGCGCGACCAGGCGATCTTCTGGCCGTGGTACCGGCGCACACGTGAGGGCATCATCTGGAAGGAGCCGTATATCGATCCGCACATGATCCACGGTCGCGTGCTCGAGATGTTCAAGGCACCGGTGATGTGGCGGCTTGCCTACCAGGCGCACTTTGACTATCCGACCGATGCCATGCTGGGGCGGGTGAAAGTGCCGACGCTGCTGTGTGCACCGAACTGGGATCCGAATCTGCCGCATACGCAACAGGCGCACGCCGCCCATCCGCACTGTGCGTTCCAGATCCTGCCGGACGCGCTGGAAGACTGGGGGCCGGTGATCGCGGAGTTTTGCGACCGCTGAGCCGGTGGCTTCAGGCGTTGGCGGCGGACTGGCTTTGGGCAGACGCGTCAGGTGCCGTCACGCCGCGGCGGCTGGCCTCCTCGACGAGCGCTTGCGTTGCGTCGACCAGGGAGGCCACGCGCTGGCCCTTGGCGCCGAGCCTGCGGATCGAGACCGTGCGCTCTTCGACCTCGCGTTTGCCCACGGCGATGATCACGGGAATCTTCTGCAGGCTGTGCTCGCGGACCTTGTAGTTGATCTTTTCATTGCGCAGGTCGGTCTCTACGCGCAGGCCGGTCTCGCGCAGCGTCGTGGCGACTTCGCGGGCGTAGTCATCGCCGTCCGAAGTGATCGTCGTGACCATCACCTGCACCGGTGCCAGCCACATCGGCAGCGCACCTGCGTAGTGCTCGATCAGGATGCCGGTGAAGCGCTCGAGAGAGCCGAACAGTGCGCGGTGGAGCATGACGGGGACATGTTTGGCGCCGTCTTCGCCGATGTAGGTGGCGCCGAGTCTGCCCGGGAGGTTCAGGTCCACCTGCAGCGTGCCGCACTGCCAGTCCCGGCCGATCGCATCGCGCAGTACGAACTCCAGCTTCGGGCCGTAGAAGGCGCCTTCGCCGCGGTTATAGCTGTAGGGCAGACCGGTGGACTCGATGGCCGCGCGCAGGGCCTGCTCGGCTTTGTCCCACACCGCATCCTCGCCGATGCGGTTCTCCGGACGATCGGCAAACTTGACGCGCACGTCGTCGAAGCCGAAATCGTGGTAGATCGACAGGACCAGCTTGACGACGTCGATGGCCTCCGCGGTGATCTGCTCCTCGGTGCAGAAGATATGCGCGTCATCCTGGGTAAAGTGTCGCACCCTGAGCAGGCCGTGCAGGGCACCCGAGGGTTCATAGCGATGAACCTTACCGAACTCGGCGATGCGATAGGGCAGATCGCGATAGCTCTTGAGACCGTGGCGGAACACCGCGACATGGCCCGGGCAGTTCATCGGTTTAAGTGCCCAGACACGCTCGTCGGCGGTCTCGGTCACATACATGTGCTCGCCGTAGCTCTGCCAGTGGCCAGAGGTCTCCCACAGGCTGCGATCCATGAGGTCCGGCGTGTTTATTTCCTCGTAACCGGCTCGCTGGTTGCGCACGCGCATGAAGTCGATGAGCGCCTGCAGCAGCGCCCAGCCGCGCGGATGCCAGAACACCGAGCCCACTGCGTCGTCCTGGAAGTGGAACAGGTCCATCTGTCGGCCGAGCTTGCGGTGATCGCGCCGCTCGGCCTCCTCGATCTGCGTCAGATAGGCCTTGAGCTGCTTGTCGCTGGCCCAGGCGGTACCGTACACCCGCTGCAGCATCTCGTTGGCGGAATTGCCGCGCCAGTAGGCACCGGCAAGCTTGGTCAGCTTGAAGGCATGGCCGAGCTTTCCGGTGGACGGCAGATGCGGACCGCGGCAAAGATCGATGAATTTGCCCTGGCGGTAGAGCGAGACGGCTTCGTCACCGGGAATCGAGGCGATGATCTCTGCCTTGTAGGCCTCGCCCTGCTCGCGAAAAAAGCGCACGGCCTCGTCGCGGTCCCATTCCTCGCGACTGATCGTCTCGTTGCGATCGACGATCTCGTGCATGCGCGCCTCGATCTTCTCCAGATCCTCGGGCGTGAACGGCTCATTCCGGGCGAAGTCGTAGTAGAAGCCGTTTTCGATTGCCGGCCCGATGGTCACCTGCGTCTCGGGGTAGAGTTCCTTGACCGCTTCGGCCATGACGTGTGCGGCATCGTGGCGCAGCAGCGTCAGCCCGTCGTCCGAATCGCGGGTAATGATCTCCACACGCGCGTCGTGCGCCAGGCGCGTGGCCAGATCGGTGTCACGCCCGTCGACGCGCAGTGCGATGGCGGCACGGGCCAGTCCGGCACCGATACTCTCGGCGAGCTCGGCGCCCGTGACGGGCTGTTCGAAATGTCTGACGGAACCATCCGGCAGCGTGATCGTAGGCATGAGCGTCCTCTACAACAGGTGCGTGCGCGCGCAATCCCTGCGCTGTTTGGCGGATTGTACGGGCTTGCGGGGGCGCATGGCGATGCGCGCGATGCGCTGAAGCCCTGGGCTTGTCACGCAACACCCGTGTCGGGCGCGGTAGCATGGTGGCCTGCGTCAGCCGACGACGCGCCAGCAGGAGAAGACCGATGAGCGCACTGGAGGTTCACCAGATCCCGTGTCTGACCGACAACTACGGGTACCTGGTGCATGACCCTGCCTCCGGCGATACCGCCTGCATCGACACGCCGGATGCCGAGGCGATACTCGCAGCGCTGGCGCTGCGCGGCTGGCGGCTCGGCGAGATCTGGAACACCCATCATCACGCCGACCATGCCGGGGGCAACCTGGCCGTGAAGCAGGCCACCGGTTGCCGGATCGTCGCGCCGGCCGCAGAGACTGCGCGTATCGCCGGCGTGGACCGCAGTGTCGGCGAGGCGGATGTGGTCAGCCTGGGTGAGCACCGCTTTACGGTGCTCGAAACGCCGGGCCATACCAGTGGGCACATCGTCTACTGGTGCGAGGCGCAGCGGATCGCCTTCGTCGGCGATACGCTGTTTGCCATGGGTTGCGGGCGTCTGTTCGAGGGGTCGCCGGCACAGATGTGGAGCAGTCTGCAGAAGCTCAGGGGCTGGCCGGCGGACACCCTGGTGTACTGCGCCCATGAGTATACCCAGGCAAATGCCCGCTTCGCGCTGAGTATCGAGCCTGACAATGCCGCACTGCGCGCGCGCTCTTCGGCGGTGGATGCCGCGCGCCGGCGCGGTGACCCGACAGTGCCGACCCGGCTGGGTGAGGAACTGGCGACCAATCCGTTTCTGCGCGCCGATGTGCCGGCATTCCGCGCCGCGCTGGGCATGCCGGACGCAGCACCCGTTGAGGTGTTTGCGCGAGCGCGAGCCGGTAAAGACGTGTTTCGCGGCTGAGCGCCTGCCTCAGGGGCTCTGGCGCGGCCGGCGCAGGCGCCCCTGCATCATCAGGCCGGCGCCGTGCATGGAGACATGCGCCACGACGGCCTTCTTGCGGTGGAGCCGGATCAGGCCGTTGATGGGGATGGGAAACACCAGCGAGACCAGGCTGCCGATTTCCAGGTCCAGGTGCTGGCCTTCGATGAACACACCCAGGGCGGAGAGGTTGCTGGCCCGATAGCGGCGCATGGGCTTGCCACGGGCGCCCACATAGACATCCGTGGCCACGGCATTGCGCTGCAGCAGGCGGCGTTCCGCAGCAGTCTGCGGCAGGCCAGATCGCACCGTCATGATGATTGTGTCCCAGGCTGGTCGGCTCCCGGATCGATGATAGCGCCAAACCGGCCACCGTGCCGCCCGTCGCGCTTATGTAAAAGGCGTGTGTCGGACGTCTCCCTCGCCGCGTCACACAGCATCTGAGGTTGACACTAGGCGCGCCGCGACCGAAAATGCTCGGCTTGTGTCCGCGGAGGGGTACCCAAGCGGTCAACGGGGGCAGACTGTAAATCTGCTGGCTTTGCCTTCGTAGGTTCGAATCCTACCCCCTCCACCAGAGTCGCGTCCGGGGCGCTTCGTCGTCGCGGGCGGTTTTGTCATCCCTGCGGTAAACGCGCGCGGGCAGGAAGTGGCAGGAAGTGGCAGGAAGTTTAGGGTCGGCAGGGGATGTCTGGCGGATCAGGCGGGTGTAGTTCAACGGTAGAACCTCAGCCTTCCAAGCTGATGATGTGGGTTCGATTCCCATCACCCGCTCCAGATTGGTTGGGCCTGAGCGCCGCTGGTCGCCGCGGTGACGGGGATGAGGCGAAGAGGCGGAACGCGCCCACATAGCTCAGGCGGTAGAGCACTCCCTTGGTAAGGGAGAGGTCACTGGTTCGATTCCAGTTGTGGGCACCACATTAGTTCAGATCACAGGTTTTGACTTAGATCGCGGGTACGCCGCGGCAAGAAAGCACACTCGGGAGAGACGAAAGCCGATGTCCAAGGAAAAGTTTGAGCGCAAGAAGCCGCACGTGAACGTAGGCACGATTGG
>CAYLNP010000025.1:0-20098 GCA_964384925.1 uncultured Woeseiaceae bacterium | reverse complement strand
TGCCGCCGGTCGCTGGGTGTTCGCCGATACGCTCACCGGCAACAACCGGGCGTTCGAGCGCTACGGAGTGGACTCGCGCGTGAAGTTCGATCACGCGCTGTTCGGCATCGACAGCGAAGCCGAGTTCGGCGTGCGTGCGCTCACGGAGGAATCCAACGACACGCGCATCCGCGCCACGCGCGCGCAGGACCGCACCGGGATCAATGACCGCCACATCGTCGATGCCGCCGACAGTGTCGCGGTGCATCTGCAGAATCGCTTCATGATCTCCGACCGGCTTGCCGTGACCCCCGGCGTGCGCGTGGAGAGCTACGAGCAGACGCGTCGCGTGCTCACCGATGACAACGCCTCGGCGAAGACCTCGAACTCGGAATTCCTGCCCGGGGTGGGTGCGACCTTCTGGCTGACCCCGTCTGCGCAGCTCTACGGCGGGGCCTACCGGGCATTTGCGCCGGCCAGCAATGGCGTAGCACTTGATGGATTGACAGATCAAAGGCTTGAAGCCGAACGCTCAACCAATTTCGAACTCGGCATCCGCGGACTCCAGGATCGCTTCAACTACGAACTGGCCGTGTTTCGCATGGACTTCGCCAACCAGGTGGTGACCGGCAACTCCGATCCGAACCTCTCGCAGTCCAACGCCGGCGAAACCCTCCACCAGGGTGCGGAGCTGACGCTGGGCTACGAGCTAGGTGGCGGGCTGACGGTGTCCAGCAACTTCACCTGGGTGCCGACCTCGAAGTTCGAGACCGGCACCAACGCCGGCAACCGCATTCCCTATTCACCCAAGGTGCTGGCCAACGTCGGCCTGGACTATACGCGCGGGGCATTCCGGGGCGCGCTTATGGCGCATCATCGCGGCTCCCAGTTCGGCGACGGGACGAATCTGCGCGAGATCCCCGCCGGCGCGGCCGGCGGCATCTGGGGTGGTGAGATCGATGCCTACACGGTGTTCGATGCCACGGCCCAGTACCGCCTGGGTGAACAGTGGACCTTCTTCGGCGCGGTGAAGAACCTCGCCGACAAGCGCTACATCACCGGTTTCCGGCAGGGCATTTACGTCGGCCCGGAGCGCAGTTTCGAGCTGGGGCTACGCTACCGCCTGTAGCGCAAACGGCACTGATTCCGAGCCCAACGTACGCGCCGGTGATGGGTTCGGCGGCGCCAGCCGACCTGTGCTGTGAACCAGGCCGTTACGGTCGGCGGCTCAACCATGGCAAGATCACACCTGAGCCGCTGAGTGCTCGCCTTTGGGACCGACACCCTGTGACCGACGCCCCCAGGAAACTGCTCATCGTCGAAGACGACGAGGGGCTGCAGAGCCAGCTGAAGTGGTGCTTCGACGACTACGAAGTGCTGCTGGCCGGTGATCGCGCCAGCGCGATCGCCGAGCTGCGTCGGCACGAACCGGCGGTGGTGCTCCAGGACCTGGGCCTGCCGCCGGATGCCGATGGCGTCAGCGAAGGGCTGGCCACGCTTCAGGAGATCCTCGGCCTGAGTGCTCATACCAAGGTGATCGTGGTCACCGGCCATGGAGATCAGGAAAACGCGGTGCGCGCAGTGGGCCTGGGCGCCTACGACTTCTACACCAAGCCGGTGGATGTCGACACGCTGCAGCTGCTGGTGCAGCGCGCCTTCCAGCTGCATGAGCTGGAGGACCAGAACCGTCAGCTTCTGGAGCGCCAGGTCGACTCGCCGCTGGATGGCGTGATCGCCGCCAGCGACAACATGCATGCGCTGTGTCGCATGGTGGAGAAAGTCGCCCCCACGGATGCCACCACGCTGCTGCTGGGCGAAAGCGGTACCGGCAAGGAGCTCATGGCGCGCGCGCTGCATCGGCTCAGCACGCGCACCGAGCAGCCCTTCGTGGCCATCAACTGCGCCGCCATCCCGGAGAATCTGCTGGAATCCGAACTTTTCGGGTTCGAGAAGGGCGCCTTCACCGGCGCGCACAAGACCACGCCGGGCAAGATCGAGACCGCGCATCGCGGCACGCTGTTTCTCGACGAGATCGGCGATATGCCGATGGCCCTGCAGGCAAAGCTTTTGCGCTTCCTGCAGGAGCGCGTAGTCGAACGCGTGGGCGGGCGCAGCGAGATCCCGGTCAACGTGCGCGTATTGTGCGCCACCAACCAGGACCTGCAGGTGGCGATCGGCGAGGGGCGTTTTCGCGACGACCTCTATTACCGTATCAGCGAAATCACGATCAATATTCCACCGCTGCGCGAACGCGGCGAGGGGCGCATCGTGCTGGCGAGGCATCTGCTCGGGCGCTTTGCCCGACAGCACAACCGGCCGCTGCGCGGCTTCAGTGACGATGCGCTGGTGGCAATCAACACCTATGCCTGGCCGGGCAATGTGCGCGAGCTGGAAAACCGTATCAAGGGTGCGGTGATCATGGCCGAGGGCAAGCAGGTGGACGCGGCCGATCTCGGGCTTGCCGATCACACCAGCGGGGAGTCGCCGCTGAACCTGCGCGAGGTGCGCCAGATCGCCGAGACGCGGGCGATACGCGAAGCACTGGTGCGCACCAGCGGCAACATCTCGCGCGCAGCCGAACTGCTGGGCATCACCCGTCCCACGCTCTATGACCTGCTGGGGAAGTATGCGATTGCCGCCGATGGGCAGGGCACGGTCAGGCCGGAGGCCCAGGCGTCTGCGAACTGATCGGGCGGGGAGAGCCGCTGCGTGCGCATCCTGCTGGTGGAAGACGATAAGGATCTCGGTGAGGCGATCGTCAAGCGACTGCGTCGTGATGGCCATGGCATCGACTGGCAGAATACCGGCGAGGGGGCCGACGCCGTGCTGCGCTACCAGGAGTACGATGTCATAGTGCTCGACATCGGACTGCCCAGGATGGACGGCTTCGCAGTCCTGCAGGGGATGCGTAGCCGCGGGAGCAAGACGCCCGTGCTGATGCTCACGGCGCGCTCGAATATCGAGGATCGCGTCGGCGCGCTGGATCTTGGCGCTGATGACTACCTGGCCAAGCCCTTCGATTTTCGCGAATTCGATGCGCGCTGCCGTGCGCTGCTGCGACGCTCCCAGGGGGTCGCCGCCAACATCATTCAGTCAGGGTCCCTGAAGGTGGATCAGGCCGCCAAGCTCGTATGGGTGGATGAGGACCCTGTGGACCTGCCCAATCGCGAGTTTCGCTTGCTGGAGATCTTCGTCACCAACCTGGGGCGGGTGTTCAGCAAGGACGCGCTGTGCTCTCGGCTTTCGGATTTCGATGAAGACGTCAGCGCCAATGCCATCGAACTCTACGTCGGTCGCTTGCGCAAGAAGCTCGGCACGGCGCTGGTCATCAGTACCATCCGCGGACTGGGGTACCGGGCCGAGGCCGCAGACGATGGCGGCCAATAGCATGCTGTCGCTGCGCTCCCGCCTGGTGGCGCTGGTGGGGTCGCTGTTCATCGTGGGCATGTTCGCGCTGTATGTCGCCTCCAACCTGTATGGACGAACCGCGGCGGATCGGTCCTTCGATCGTCTGCTGGCGGCCTCGGCACTGTCGATCGCCGAGACGATTTCCATCAGTGCAGGGCCGGTGATCGTCGATGTTCCGTATGCTGCGCTCGACATGCTTGGCGCCGCCCCGGATGACCGCGTGTTCTACCAGGTCTCCGGGCCCGATGGGACGACGGTTACCGGCTACCCGGATCTGCCCGATCTGGCCGAGGTGGCAAACGTCACTGACTCAGGCCTTGGGGCGTTCAGCTATTTCGATGCACCGTATCGTGGCGAGATGGTGCGTTTCGCGCGCCTGTCGCGCGACATCGCCCAGCCCGGCGTCAGTGGATCGATCGTGGTGCAGGTGGGCCATACGCGTCTGGCGCGTGAGGCGCTGGTGCGCGAACTGGTCGTCAGTGCGCTGCTGCCGATTGCTGCAGTGACCCTCCTGGCGCTCGCGCTGGTGTGGTTCGGCATCGGCGGTGCGCTGCGGCCGCACGATCGCCTGCGCAAGGACATTGCCGCGCGCAAACCTTCGGATCTGCAACCGGTCAGCGCGCCGGCACCGCCTGAAATCCAGCCGCTGATCGTCGCGCTGAACGATTTCATGCGCAGACTCGGTGGCACCATCGACATGCTTCGCGCCTTTGTTGCCGATGCCGCCCACCAGGTCCGCACACCCCTGGCCGCCCTGCGCGCGCAGGTGCAGGCCGCGGCCGATGATGACCCCGAGGAGATCCGGCGCAGCCTGGAGACTGTCGATCGCAGTGCCGCACGGCTGACGCGACTGGTCAACCAGCTGCTCAGCGATGCGGCCGTGACGCATCGTTCCCACATCATGCATTTCGACACTGTGGACCTCGCGAGGACCGTCACCGAGGCCGTCCAGGAATGCGTCTCGATCAGCGACCACGATGCCATCCGGTTTGAATGCGGCGTCGACCACGCACGGGTCCACGGCGATTCGCTGATGCTGCGTGAGGCGATCAAGAACGTAATTGACAACGCCATGCACCACGGCGAGGGTGTCGCACATGGCGTGGAGATCGTGCTGGACGCGCACGCGTACGGATATTCGCTGCGCGTGCTCGATCACGGACCGGGGATCGCCGCCGAACACCAGCCGCGGATCTTTGAGCGTTTCGCACGCGGCACCGACCGGGTGGCGGGCGCCGGTCTTGGCCTGGCCATTGTCAGGCAGGTCATCCAGACGCATGGTGGTCAGGTGCGGCTGCACGCGCGTGATGGAGGTGGCTTGATCGTCGAGTGCCTGCTGCCGGCGAGTGCGCCATGACCGACGCCCGTTCACGTTACCGGGCGGTGGTGCTGACAGCCCTGGGACTGGCGATGCTCGCAGGCATCGCCCTGATTGCGCTGATCGGTCGGCAGGTCGCACTCGCGCCGCCCGCCGGGGTGCTGACGATCTACAGCACGACCGACTCGGCGGCCTTTGCACCGGTGATCGCCGATTTTGGCGAACTGCTGCGCGACATCGAGGTCGTCTACGTCGAGATCGAGGGTCGGCCGCAGTACGAGCGCTTTCTCGCCGAGTTCGAGGCAGGCCAGCCCGGCGCCGATCTGTTGCTGAGTTCGTCGATGGACCTGCAGGCGAAGCTGGTCAACGATGGCTATGCGCGAAGCCACGACTCGGTCCATGCGCCGGCGTTGCCGGCGTGGGCACGCTGGCGAAATGAGGCCTTCGGCTTCACCTTCGAGCCTGCGGTCATCGTGTTCGACTCACGTCTATTCGACGACCGGCCGGTGCCGCAGTCGCGCGCTGAACTTCTGGCCGCGCTGAAGGCGGACCCGGCGTTCTGGCGCGGCCGGCTCGGCACCTATGACATCACGCTCAGCGGGGTTGGCTATCTGCTGGCTTCACAGGACGACCGGCAGTACAGCGACTTTCGCCTGTTGATCGAGGCCTTCGGAGAAATGGGCGTGCGCCTCGAGGAGAACACCTCCACGCTGCTTTCCCTGATCGAGCGCGGTGAGCTGCTCGTTGGCTACAACGTGCTCGGCTCCTATGCGCGCTCGCGCGTGGATGCGGGTGCGAATCTGACCATCGTACACCCGTCCGAGTACACGCTCGTGGTGTCGCGCACAGCAGTGATCCCTGACACCGCGCCCAACCCGGAGGCGGCTGCCGCCTTCGTCGACTACCTGCTCTCACCACGAGGACAACAGATCCTCTCCAGCCAGGGCGGGCTGAGCGCGATCCGTGAGGACATGACCGGCCCGTACTCACGCCTGGGTATGGCCGACGCCCAGGTCGGGCTGCTGCGACCGATTCCGCTCGGCCCGGGACTGCTCGCCTACCGCGACGCCCAGAAGCAGCGCCGGCTGCTCGATGCGTGGCGCAATCTCATCCAGGCTCGCGAATCTTCCCATACGCCCGACTGAGAGCTGCTTTTTTGTTGCGGTGCAATGTCAGCGTGGTGACAGCATCGCCTGCTAGCGTGTCCTCCAAGCGAAGTCCAACTCAGCTGCGACGATGAACTCGGCGAGGTTGAAGCGGCTCCGCGAATCGGCCGGCAGTGATTGAGTGATCGGTCCCTGCCGCAAACGTAGAAGGGGGAGATCATGAAAGTTCACCAACTCGTAGCACTGGCGGCTGCAATCGGTGCGCCCGCTGGTGCAGCCAACGCGCAGGGCCAGACGCCGTCGCAGGCACCGATGGACGAAATCATCGTGCTGGGTCGTGCGGCCCAGCTCTACCGGGTGGATGC
Organism: uncultured Woeseiaceae bacterium; assembly: GCA_964384925.1. Taxonomy (GTDB): domain Bacteria; phylum Pseudomonadota; class Gammaproteobacteria; order Steroidobacterales; family PWYM01; genus PWYM01. The sequence continues at coordinate 13,922 of CAYLNP010000025.1, read as the reverse complement.
CACCACGGTGGGCAAGCTGCCCACCGCACCGCTGGAGTCCAGCCAGACGATCGCTGTGATCCCGGAAAGCCTGATCACCGATCAGGGTGCGCGTGATGCACAGGATCTCTACCGCAATCTCTCGGGCGTGAGTTTCTACAGCTTCGGTGGCGTGTCCGCTCGGGGCTTCCGTCAGGAAGAGGTGTACTACGATGGCCTGCGCGGCGACCCGAATGCAGGCTTTGCCGTACCGCAGCTGTTCAATATCGAGCGGGTCGAGTATCTCAAGGGACCGGCCGGCATGCTCTACGGCCCTGGCGCACCCGGCGGTCTGCTCAACTACGTCACGCGCAAGCCCGATCAGGACTTCGATGCCGAGTTCGGTGTCATCGCCGGGACCTCCAATCGTCTCGGCGCCCTTGGCCAGGTGAACGCACCGCTTGGCGACTCGTTCGCCGTGCGCGGGGGTGCCTTCGTCGAGGATCGCGGACTGCTACGCTTCAACGCCTCGCAGGAAACGATGATGCTCGATGGTGGGCTGTCCTACGACACCGACCGCTCATCGCTGATCTTCCAGGTGGCCCGTTACGATCTCACACAGAATGCTGCGCGCCTGCGTGGCGTGCCTGTGGATGACGATGGAAACTTTCTGACCAGCCGCCGGTTCAACACCAACGAGCCTTCTGACTTTCTCAAGATGAAGTCCGACGTCTTCCAGGCGCGCTTCGAGTCGCAGTGGACCGACTCATTGTGGCTGGATTTCACCGCGCGCTACAACGATGCCACCGAGCAGCAGCAGTATCACGAGCCCAATGCGTTGTTCGATTCGACCGGTGACGCCATGGTCGACAGCGTGCGCCGCGAGTACCGCGACCAGCGTCGCTCACAGGAGTCGATTTCTCTGGGTGCAAATGCCGTATGGAGCACACTTATCGGCAACAACATTGAAAACCGTATGCTGATCGGTGCCGATTACTTCACCATTGACGAAGACCGTTTCGCCAGTCGCGTGCGCGGCAACACCACGCCCGCGCCGGGGCTGCCCTCACCGATCAGCTTCATCAATCCGGTGTACGGGCTCTCCGACAGCAGCAGCTACGTCGACGGTGAGGTGGTGCCCACGGTTTTTGAGAGCACACGCCAGGGCATCTACCTTCTCGACGAAGTGACGTTCGGGCGCTTCATCCTGGTCGGCGGATTGCGCTTTGATCGATTCGACGACGTCGTCAACGGGGTGCCATTCAAGGACGACAAGGTCACCTACCGGCTTGGCAGTGTCTTTCGTGTGCGTGACGACGTGAGTGTGTATGCACAGTGGGCCACCAGTTTCGAACCTCAGGCGCCGGGAGACCAGATTCCGCAGGTCGGCGGCCCGTTCGCGCCGAGTGCCGGTACGATGGTCGAGGCCGGCGTCAAGACCGCGCTGATGAACGGTCGCATCCAGACCTCGCTCGCGCTCTACAACATCGTGCGCGACAACGTGCTGCAGGACGATCCGCTTGGTGACATAGAAGGCGATGGCTTCGACAACAAGATTCCCGCCGGCGAGGTGACCAGCCGAGGGGTGGAGCTGGACATCGCCACCGACATCACGCCCGACTGGGTTGCCGTGGTGAACTACGCCTACAACCGGGCGCGAATCACGAAGGGCTTCGCCGACGGCGAGCGGGATCTCGACGACAACATCGGCGACCGCTTCGCCAACACGCCCAGCCAGACGCTGGGCTTCTGGACGCGCTACCAGTGGCCGGAGAGCGGCTTTGCCGTGGCCCTCGGAGGTGACTACGTGTCGCGGCGCCTCAGCGTGGATGCCCAGACGGTCAAACCCTACATGATCTTTGATGCCTCACTGATCTATGAGCGCGACGCCTGGCGGGCGATGCTGCGTGTGGACAACCTGCTTGACGAGCGTTATGCGACATCGGGGTTTCGTGTGCGCACAGGGCACTACGTCGGCCGGCCGCGTACGGCATTTCTGGAACTGCGTTACCGGTTCGACTGAAGGGAGGGGGTGCACACGCGCAGCGTGCTGCTGCGCAGGCGCCAGGGAATGAGTTGCGACACTGTGGAACGGTGTCGAGGAGATTGCAATGAATGCCACACCTAACACCATGACACCGAATGCCGACATACCGAATCGCCTGTTCGCCCGATGCAGGTTCGCCGGATTTTCGCGTCCGGCTGTCCTGCAGCGTTGCGCCACGGCGCTCCTGCTGGGTGCCGTGATGCTGCCGGGCACGGTCCTCGCGCGCAGTGACACGGCGCTGAACATGCCCGAGTACTGGTTCGATCCCATCACGGTGGAGATGATCCAGGCGCAGCTCGACAATCGCGTGGATATCAATGAACTGACCCTGCGCCAGAAATCCTCGGCCGTGGTGCGTGCCGGCAATGCGATGGCCGGCGAGGATGTCTGGCAGTTCCTGATCGATCGGGGTGCACGGCTCAACGAGAATCAGCTCGAGGATCGCCCGGCGATCTTCTGGGTCTCGAAGGGCGGCACGCCGGAAGCCGTTCGCCTGGTGCTTTCCCAGCCCGGCGTGGACGTGCATGCAGTCGACGTCGTTGATCGCAACTCTTTCGCGCACGCGGTTCGCCTGCAGCCTGACCTGGAGGTCTACCGTGCGCTCATCGACGCCGGGATCGACATCAACAAGGTCGATCGCAATGGACGCACGGCGATGCATGAGGCGGCCATGCGCACCCGCTATGTGCACCTGTTCGAATTTTTCGCAGATCTCGGCCTTCGCTATGACGCGCTGGACAACAATGGCTGGGATGCCTTCCTGAATGCCGCGTGGCGCAACCCCGTGTTCGATGTAGTGGTCCATCTGGCGAAGCACAGCGATATCGAGCGCGTCGGCAACAACGGACTCAACGCGGCGATGCTTGCCGCCGAGAACAACCCCAGCGGCAGGGTGTTCCAGTGGCTGCTCGACCAGGGGCTGTCCGTCGACGGCACCGACGAGGCGGGCGCCACGGCGCTGATTCGGGCTGGCCGCAACAGCGCGGAGGTGGCAACGATCCTCCTGGACATGGGCCAGGACATCAACGCAACCGATCGCAACGGCAATACGGCGTTCATCAACGCCGGTCTGGCCCAGGAGCTCGCACCTGATCTGTTTCGTGTGCTGGCTGACGCCGGCGCGGACGTGCATGCGGTCAACAGCAACGGCGCAAACGCACTCATGAACGCCCTGCGCACTTGGGCAGTTTACAAGAATGGGCCGCAGAACATTCGAAGCCTGATCCAGGACTACGGCCTGCGCCCGACTCAGCGGCTTGAGAACGGTGCCACGCCGTTGACCATCGCGGCTTCGGTGAACCATTCGGCAGAGGTGCTGAGACTGCTGGTGGAGGCCGGTGCACGCGTCAACGACACCGACGGCGACGGCTGGACGGCGCTGATGCACTACGCCGCATTGACGAACAATGCCGGTGCAATCGACTATCTGATCGCCGCCGGTGCTGACGTGAGCTTGCGCAACCCTGACGGCGACACCGCCGCAGACCTGCTGGAACGTAATCCCAACCTGACGATCGTAAGGATGCGCGCCGCCCTGTCAGCGTCCGATTGAGCGGAGGTCGCAGCCATGCTCACGGCAGTCGGGCTGGCAACGGTCCTGACGATCATCGTGCTGCTGGTGTCACGCAAGGTGGCGCCAGTGGTAGCACTGACGCTCGTGCCGTTCATCGGTGCGCTGCTCGCAGGCTTCAGCTTCGCTGAAATCGGCGAGTTCTTTTCCAGCGGCCTGGGCTCGGTGGCTCAGGTCGCTGCGATGTTCATCTTCGCGATCTCGTTTTTCGGTGTGCTCCAGGACGCCGGTCTGTTCAAGCCGATGGTCAACTTCCTGGTGAAGGTTTCCGGTGGCAGTGTCGTCTCGGTGGCCGTCGGTACCGCAGTGATCGGTATGATCGCCCACCTTGATGGCGCGGGGGCCACAACCTTCCTGCTGACGATCCCGGCGCTGCTGCCGCTGTATCGTCGCCTGGGGATGAATCCCTACCTGATGATGATGTTGCTGGCCACCGGTGCCGGTATTTTCAACCTGTTGCCCTGGGCAGGCCCGGTCGGCCGCACGGCCGCGGTGCTGGAACTCGAACCCGTCGCACTGTGGTACCCGCTGATTCCGGTGCAGATCGCCGGCGCATTGCTGCTGGTCGCCTTCGCCGCGGTCATGGGCATCCGCGAGCAACGACGCATTCAGGCCGGGGGGGTCTGGAGTCCGCCGGACGAGGACGACACTGGCGTACCGCCGCAGGACAACGGGGACTCGACACTCGCCCGGCCGAAGCTGCTGTGGGTGAATCTGGCGATCCTGCTGGTCGTGCTGGGCACGCTTGTCTCCGGGCTCATGCCTTCGGCCTATGTCTTCATGCTGGGCCTGGCGCTGGCCGTGGTCATCAACTACCCGTCGGTGCCCGAGCAGATGGCGCGGATGAATGCACACGCACCCAACGCGCTGCTGATGGGCGCGATCATTCTTTCGGCAGGTTCGTTGCTGGGGATCCTCAATGGCAGTGGCATGCTGCGATCCATTGCAGCCGACATGGTGCTGGTGCTGCCGGCGAGCGTTGTTCCGCATCTGCATCTGGTGATCGGCGTGTTCGGCCTGCCGATGGATCTGCTGCTGAGCACCGATGCGTACTATTTCGCGCTGCTGCCGGTGGTCGAGCAGATCGTCTCGCCTCATGGTGTGGCGGCGACGACGACCGCCTACTCGCTGGTCATCGGCAACGTCATCGGTACGTTCCTGAGTCCGTTCTCGCCTGCCCTGTGGCTGGGTCTGGGGCTGGCCAGGCTCGAGATCGGCATGCACCTTCGCTACTCGTTCATGCCGATGTGGATTTTCTCACTGGTGCTGATGGGGTTTGCGGTGGCAATTGGCCTGATTCCGCTCACGCATCCTTGAACTGATCCGGGTTCAAGTGGTGGCGGTTGAGCAGTTTGTAGAAATCCGTTCGGTTGCGTTTCGCCAGGCGTGCGGCCTGCGAGACATTGCCGCCGGTCATGGTCAGCAGCTGCACCAGGTAGTTGCGCATGAACTCATCGCGCGCCTCTGCGAATGAGGGCAGCCCGCCATTGGTCACCTTGCCGTGCACGGCCTGCAGCTGCTCCACGCTGATCACCGGCGCGCTGGCGGTGGCGGCGCACTGGCGCACGACATTGCGCAGCTGGCGCACGTGCCCCGGCCATTCGGCTCCCACCAGCATCTCGAGCGCTTCGGGTGCGAACACCAGACGCTCGCCACCCTCGCGGGTCAGCTCATCCAGAAAATGCTCGGCCAGCACAGGGATGTCCTCACGGCGCGCCTCCAGCGGGGGCAGGCGCAGATGCACGACGTTGAGGCGGAAGTACAGATCTTCTCTGAACAGACCGCCCATCAGGCGTTCCTGAAGATCGTGATGCGTTGCCGAGAGCACGCGCACGTCCACCGGCGCGGCCTGGCCGGCGCCCAGCGGGTGCATGCGGTTTTCCTGCAGCACGCGCAGCAGCTTGACCTGGGCACGCTGCGGCATGTCGCCGATCTCGTCGAGCAGCAGCGTGCCGCCCTCGGCGCGCTGAAACAGGCCCGGCAAGGGCTCGGCGCTGTCGCGCAGACTGCCCGCGGCGTGGCCGAACAGCTCGGCCTCGAGCTGGCCTTCGGGCATGGCGCTGCAGTTGATGCTCAGAAACGGGCCGTCGCGACGCGGGCTGTGCTCGTGGATCAGCTGGGCGAGCAGGGTCTTGCCCGATCCCGAGGGCCCGGTGAGCATCACCGGCGTGTGCTCGCCGGCGAGCATGCGCACCTGGCCGAGCAGTTCCTGCATGGCCGGATTGCGGGTCACCAGCTTGAGCGACCCGCCCAATTCGCTGTAGCCGCCATCGGACACGCGTAACGCACGCTCCACCTGAGCCATCAGCGATTCCCGGTTCACCGGTTTGGTCAGGAAGCCGAAGGCGCCGCTCTGGGTGGCCTCGACGGCATCGGGGATCGTGCCGTGTGCTGTCAGCAGCAGCACGCGCAGGCCGGGACGCTGGCGGCGAAGCTCCTTGAGCAGCGCCATGCCGTCCATGTTCTCCATGCGCAGGTCGGTGATCACCAGGTCGGCGGCAAAGCGCGGCAGCGCGGCCAGGGCTGCGGCGGCGCTGGCGACGGCTTCGACCTCGTAGCCCTCGGCCTGCAGCCGGATGGACAGCAGGCGCAGCAGGCCGGGATCGTCGTCGACCAGGAGAATGCGGCCCTTGGAACTCTTCGGGGCCAGTGCCATGGCCCTGCTACTCACGTTCGCGGATGGTGCGTTCAATGGACATCAGGGCCTCCAGTTTCTCTTCGGCTTCACGCAGCGCCTGCTGCAGCCGCGCGATCTCTTCACCTTCGGCCCGCAAGCGCCGCCGGAGTTCCGCCTGTTCGGTGCTGACCGTCGCAAGTGCGGCATCGCGTGCCTCTTCCAGCCCGGCCGCGCGGGCCGCCTCGAGCTCCTCCTGCCGGGTGAACTCGCCGGCGGCGCGCTCGGCCAGCCAGGCGCGGGCGTGCGCCAGATGCACCTGGGCGATCAGGCGCTCTGCCGGCAACAGTGTATCGTCTGTATCCAGCAGGTGCTGCAGCATCTCGCCGCCCAGCGCCAGATCCGCCTGCTCGTGTGTGGGCGAGGCCATCACCAGCGCCAGGCGCAGCGTATTGGTGGTTGTCGGCGCCCGGCTCTGGCCCAGCTCCAGCTGCTCTACCATCAGGCGCTGCTCGTCTGCAGACAAGGCCGCCAGCTCCTTGAGCGTCTGCAGGTACAGCACCATACCCGGAGGGGGTGCGTCTTCCGTGGCGTCCGGAAACAGGCGTTCGATCTGCGCGGCACACCCCGCGGCGAGCAGGCCGAGCAGCACGATGCCGGGGATCCGCACGATTGCCTGCATGTAACTAGGCACCTGTGCCGGCGAGCCGGACCGGCGGTGAGAGTGCCGCCTGGCGTATGGGCACGCGCACGCGAAAGTGCGCGCCGCGGAACTCGCCATCGACGATGGTGATCGTCCCGCCGTGGGCCGTCACGCATTCCAGCACCACGGACAACCCGATACCGGTGCCGCCGACATGGGTATTGGCCCGCTGGGCGCCCTGGTAGAAGGCTTCGAAGACACGCTTGCGCTCTTCCACGGGAATCCCCGGACCATCGTCGGCGACGTCGAGCTGGACCCAATCCTCTTCGGCGGCGGCGCGCAGATGGATGGTGCCGTGGCGCGGAGAGTACTTGATGGCATTCGAGATGAGGTTCTCCATGACCAGCCTCAGCTTGTCGTAGTCGGCGAGGATGGGGATGTCTGCAATCTGCGTCTTGAGCTTGAGCTGCTGGCTGGCCAGCACCAGGCGATGCCGCCGCAGCACCTCGCGCAGCAGTTCGCCCATGCGGAAATCGGAGAGTTCGAGTGTGGCATTGCGGCTCTGCCAGGCGGAAAACGACAACAGATTCTCGATGAGCTGCTGCAGGCGCAGTCCATTGTCGCGCAGGATACGCGTGACTTCCTCCTGCGACGACGACAGTTTCCCGACCGCGCCATCCAGCAGCAGTTCCGTGCCTTCGCGGATATTCGCCAGCGGGGTTTTGAGTTCGTGGGACATGTGACGCAGAAAGCGGCTCTTCTCCTGGGCAAGTTCGCTCAATCGCTCGCGCAGCCATTCGAGCTGGCGGCCCAGGGCGCGCAGATCCTGAGGGCCACCGATCGCGATGGACTCATCCAGGCGCTCCTCCCCCAGGCGGGCTATGGCGGCATCGATCTGGCGCAGCGGCCTGAGCAGCTGAAGATACAAAAACACCGTCAGCAAGGCCACTGTAGGCACCAGCAGCGCGGTCTGCCACACCAGCGCCTGGCGGGTGCGCCGCACGCTGGTCTCCAGCGCGGCAAGCTCGCCGTCCATCAGCGCGCGCATGGCGCGTGAAAGGGTGTTGGCCTGATTGCCCAGTTCGGCCAGACGCGAGTTCAGGCCCTCCGGCGTCAGGGCCTCCGGCAGCGGCGCCTCCTGGACCATCTGCTCGGCCGCGGGCGCCGGGACCTCCGGCAGGGGGAAAGTGGTGAGCGTGCTGTCGGCCGATGCCCCATCAGGAGCGGTGTTGCCCGGTTCGCGACCCGATTTGCTAACGGCTTCGCTGCCGGGGGTGGCTTCGGCCACCGTGTCGGTCTCCGTTGGCGTCTGGCCTGCGGGGGTCTCGCCTGCGGGGGTCTCCGGGACGACCGGTGCGAGGACCACAGGCGGTGCCAGTGCCTCGCCAAGGGCCCGCGACTGCTCGGAGAGTGCTGCACGTGTGGCTCGCGTGGTGTCGTCCTGCGGCAGGCGGGACAGTTCGGCGAGCGTCACCGTGAGCTCCTCGCGGGTCTGCTCGTAGAGCTCCAGCAGGGCGGGATCATTGAGCACCAGGTATTGCCGCGCATGACGTTCCAGCTGGGTTAGAAGATTGAGCACCCGCTGGCTGCTCTGGGTGGCCTGAACGCTGTCCTCCACCACCGCCTGACCCTGGCGGGCAAGCTGGTCGAGCTTGACGCTGGCATAGCCCACCGCACCGAGCATCGGCACCACCAGCAGCAGTCCACCGAACAGCGTCAGGCCGCGCAGTGTGCGCGGCCAGGGAAGGGCGTTGACGAGACGCGATGTGGTCATGGGCGCAAGTATGGACTGGAAGGCGGCCTGGTTGCCCGCTTCCCGCAAGATTCAGACTTTCCGGATCGTGCCGGGGTAGCGAGTCAGGGTCTCGTCGCAGGTCAGCAGGATCATGCCCTCATGGCTGGCTTGGGCGAGCAGCAGGCGACGGAGCAACATCGGATTCGGCCTCACCAGATTGCCTTTCTGCGCCAAAAAGGCGCTCGATCTCGGCTTGATGCATGCGATCGAAATCCGCTCGTGCAAAGACCTGTCCGCCCAGGAAACCCAGGCGCCGGGCTCTGCGCCTGGGTGCGGCGTCGACGCCGCTGACCAGGGCTACGGGACGGCCCGCCTTGGTGATGATAAAGGGCTCGCCCCTCGAAGCTTGTTCTACCAGCCGGCAAAGGTGAGTTTTGGCTTCGTGGATATCAATGATGTCCATGGCCGTGCCTGACGTGAATCGCAAAACCTAGTGTACTCGTCCGCAGGCCTGACTCAATGCATGGACTTCCGCTGAAGGTCAGGTTTTCTGCCCCGCCAGCCGTCGCTCCCAGCGCAGGGCACTGCTCACGATCGCGTGCAGATCATCAAAGCGCGGCTCCCACCCCAGCACCTCCCGAATGCGTGTGGCCTGCGCGATCAGCATCGGCGGATCACCCGCGCGGCGGGGCTCCTCGAGGATCTTGAGCGGGCTGCCCGCAGCCGCTTCGACGGCTGCCAGCACTTCGCGCACGCTGTAGCCGTGGCCGTAGCCGCAGTTGAGGACCTCCGAGGCGCTGCCGGCCCGCAGGTACGCCAGTGCCTTCAGATGCGCATCCGCAAGGTCTTCCACATGAATGTAGTCGCGCACCCCGGTGCCGTCCGGGGTGTCGTAGTCGCAACCGTATATCGAGACGTGCTCACGCTTGCCGACTGCCGCCTCGCAGGCCACCTTGGTCAGCAGCGTGGCCCTGGGTGTCGACTGGCCGATGCGGCCCTGCGGATCGCTGCCGGCGACGTTGAAATAGCGCAGCACCACGTAGCTGAACGGGTTCACGGCGGCGACGTCACGCAGCATCCACTCGCTCATCAGCTTGGAGGTGCCATAGGCGTTGATGGGCTGCGTCGGTGAATCTTCGCGCGCGCGGCCGCCTTGGGGCATGCCGTAAACTGCCGCCGTGGATGAGAACACCATGTGCTTCACACCGGCGGCCAATGCACGTTCCAGCAACGTGCGGGTGTTGGCGGTATTGTTCAGGTAGTACTTCAGAGGGTTCGCGACCGACTCCGGGACGATGGTATGGGCGGCAAAATGCATCACGGTATCGATGTCGTGCGCGGCGAACAGCCGGTCGAGCAGGGCGGCATCGCCGGTGTCGCCGATGACCAGCTCGCCGTGCAGCACCGCGGATTCGAAACCGGTGCACAGGTTGTCCAGAGTGACCACACGTTCGCCGGCTTCGCCGAGCTGGCGCACGACGTGGCTGCCGATGTAACCGGCGCCGCCGGTGACGAGGATGTTTGCTTTGCTCATCCGGCGATTCTAGCAACTCGCCGATGACCGGCGTGGATACAGATCCCGGGCTGGAAGAAGGGTCCGAGGCGCCGGAAGAGGGTGCTCCGCCTTTTGCAGGCTTGCTGCCCGATGTCGTGCTCGGTGCCGTGGAGCAGCTGGGCTGGCCTGCCGATGGCACGCTGCTGGCGCTCAACAGCTATGAAAACCGCGTCTACCGCCTCGGCCTGGAGGATGCGCCGGCGCGGGTGCTGAAGTTCTACCGACCGGGTCGCTGGAGCGACGCGGCCATCCTCGAGGAGCATGCCTTCACACTGGCGCTGGCCGCCGCCGAGGTCCCGGTGGTGGCCCCCGAGGTTGTGGGCGGCACCTCGCTGCACGAGATCGACGGCTATCGCTACGCGGTGTTTCCGCTGCGCGGCGGTCAGTGGCCGGATCTCGACACCCGCGAGGACCGCGTGCGTGCCGGTCGACTGGTGGGGCGTCTGCATGCCGTGGCGCGCGGGGGGCGCTTCTCAGCACGCCCGCGGCTGGATCTGGAGACCTTCGGCGACGGTCCGCGTGAATACCTCTTGGAGTATGGCTGGCTGCGGGCGTCGGTCGAGCCCGCCTATGAAGCGGTCAGCGAACAATTGCTGGAGGCTGCCGAGGCGCGGATCGATGCGGTCACCCCCGCCACCCAGCGCCTGCATGGCGACCTTCACCGCAGCAACCTGCTGGCGCGCGAGGAGCTGCTGCTGATGGTGGACTTCGACGACTGCATGAGCGGTCCCGCGGTACAGGACCTGTGGATGTTCGTCGATGGCAGTCCCGATGAGCAGGCCGCCCAGTGGGAGGCGTTGCTGGAGGGCTACGAGACTTTCGTGCCGTTCGACCGCAGTGAGCTTGCGCTGGTGGAGTCACTACGCGCGCTGCGCATGATCCATTACGCCGGGTGGCTGGCCCGCCGCTGGCATGATCCGGCGTTCCCGCGCGCGTTCCCGTGGTTCGGCGAGTCGCGCTACTGGGAGGAGCATGTGCTGGCGCTCAAGGAACAGCTGGGCCGGGTGCTGGGGGGCGACTAGTCAATGCGTTGAGCTTGAGTATTCGCTAATCAGTAGCCAATCCCTGGATCCAGCACTCGACGGCAGACGGTGCCGCGCGATAGTATCTACATTGTAGATACTCCGGTTGAGAAATGGTTATGCGCGCGAAGGTTCAGAAGTGGGGCAATAGCGCAGCGGTCCGCCTGCCAGTGGCAGTGCTTGACGCGGCGGGCCTGTCCCTCGATCAGTCTGTCGAGATTCTGGTCAGCGATGGCAGCGTCGTGATCAAGGCTGTGTCTCAGACACCCCGCTATTCCATTGATGAACTTGCGGCGGGCATTACTGCCGAGAACCGGCACGTCGATATCGCTTGGGAATCCGAACCGCAGCTTGGCCGAGAGTGGTAGCCGAGTGCCCCGTCGAGCGCGCGTACCCGACCGGGGCGATGTGGTCTGGATGAACTTTACGCCGCAGGCGGGCCATGAGCAGGCTGGCCATCGGCCCGCGCTGGTGCTGAGTTCCCGCGTGTACAACGAGCGCAGCGGACTCATGGCATGCTGCCCGATCACGAGTCGGGCACGGGGCTACCCGTTCGAGGTGCCTCTGAATGAAGAAGCCGGTGTCCAAGGCGTGGTGTTGGCGGATCAACTCAGAAGTCTGGATTGGCAGGCACGCGGTGCAATTTCGCGCGGTCGCGTGGACGACACCACCCTGGCCCAGGTGCTGGCCAGGATCGCAGCCCTGCTCATGATCGAGGTTGCCTGAGGCAATCACGATACCGGCCCCAAGCCGCAGCAAAGCGTGCGTTGCGCCGCAAAAACCCTTAAGATACGCGCCCCTACCGGCCCGACGGCCGGAGCTTTCACCCTGCCGAGGCGCCCGTTCCGGGCGAACACCGATGAATACCCCTGCTTCCGCGCCCGCTGACAAGCTGCGCAATGTCGCCATTGTGGCCCACGTCGATCACGGCAAGACCACGCTGGTGGATGCCCTGCTGCGCCAGTCCGATACGCTGGCCGAGCGCGCCACGATCTCCGAACGGGCGATGGACCGCAACGATCTGGAAAAGGAACGTGGCATCACGATCCTGGCCAAGACCACGGCGGTGCAGTGGGAGGACTACCGCATCAACATCGTCGACACGCCGGGCCATGCCGACTTCGGTGGCGAGGTGGAGCGCGTGATGTCGATGGTCGATGCCGTGGTGCTGCTGGTGGATGCTGTCGACGGCCCGATGCCGCAGACGCGCTTCGTGCTCTCCAAAGCGTTCGCTGCCGGCCTGAAACCCATTGTCATCATCAACAAGATGGACCGCAACGGCGCACGCGCAAGCTGGGTGCTTGACCAGACCTTCGATCTGATGGACAAGCTCGGTGCCACCGAACACCAGCTGGATTTCGCGACGCTGTACTGCTCGGCCGTGCAGGGCTGGGCATCGCTCGACCCGGCCGCGGTCGGCACGGACATGCGTCCGCTGTTCCAGACGCTGGTGGAGCAGTGCCCGCCGCCGCCGGTGGCGATGGATGAGCCGCTCGCGCTGCAGGTCTCGCTGCTGGACTACTCGCCTTACGTAGGCGCGCTTGCGATCGGTCGCATGACGGCGGGGCGCGTGCGTGCCAACCAGGCGGTCTCGGTCATCGACCGCGAGGGCAAGGTGCGCCGCGAGCGCATCGTCAAGGTTTATCGCTTCCACGGCCTGGACCGCGTCGAGGTGGACTCCGCCGAAGCCGGCGATATCGTCGCCGTGGCCGGCATCGAGCGTCCGCAGATCTCCGATACGCTGTGCGATCCCGAGAACGTGCGTGCATTGCCGCCGCTGTCGGTGGATGAGCCCACCATCAGCATGACGTTCGAGACCAATGATTCACCTTTCGCCGGACGCGATGGCAAGTACGTGACCTCGCGCCAGCTGCGTGATCGCCTGGCGCGCGAGGCCGTGCACAATGTTGCATTGCGCGTGAACGACACCGCTGATCCGGAAAAATTCCTGGTCGAGGGGCGTGGCGAACTGCATCTCTCCGTGCTGCTGGAGACCATGCGCCGCGAAGGCTTTGAGCTGGCCGTATCACGTCCGCGCGTCATCGAGCGCGAGATCGACGGTGAGATACAGGAGCCTTACGAGCAGGTGACTGTCGATATCGACGAAGTTCATCAGGGTGGTGTCATGGAAGCGCTGGCTGAGCGTGGCGGACAGCTGACCAACGTCGTTGCCGACGGCACCGGGCGCATCCGGCTGGACTACGAGATGCCCGCCCGCGGGCTGATCGGCTTCCAGACGCGCTTTCGCACGATCAGTGCCGGCAGCGGGCTGATTTACCACAGCTTCGAGCGCTGGGGGCCTAAGGCGAAGATGAAGGCACGCACCCGCGATCGCGGCGTATTGATTTCCAATGGCACCGGCACCACCGTGGGCTACGGCCTGTTCAATCTGCAGGAGCGTGGTCGCCTGTTCATCGGTGCGGGCGTGGACGTCTACGAAGGCCAGATCATCGGCCTTCACAGCCGCGATAACGACCTCACGGTCAACCCGATGCGCGCCAAGCAGCTCAACAACATCCGCGCTGCGGGCAAGGACGAAGCCACGACGCTGTCGCCGCCGCAGCTGATGACGCTCGAGCAGGGCCTGGAGTTCATCGAAGACGATGAATTGATGGAGATTACGCCCCGCGAGATCCGCCTGCGCAAGCGCCACCGCCTCGAACACGAGCGCAAGCGCGCCTCACGCGCAGGCTGAGACCAGACTTAGGTCAATGGCGCCCACTTAGGCCCCGGATGGTGTCTCCTGCGGGAGGTTTTTGGCGGAAATAAAGCGGACCG
>CAYLNP010000024.1:0-20209 GCA_964384925.1 uncultured Woeseiaceae bacterium | reverse complement strand
GCGCAGGCCGTGGTGCTGGCCACCGGCGGCTATGGTCGCGCGTATTTCTCCTGCACCTCGGCACACACCTGCACCGGCGATGGCAACGCGATGGTGCTGCGCGCAGGCCTGCCCCTGCAGGACATGGAATTCGTGCAGTTTCACCCCACCGGTGTCTATGGCGCCGGGTGTCTGATCACCGAGGGCGTGCGTGGCGAGGGTGGTTATCTGACCAACTCGGAAGGGGAGCGCTTCATGGAGCGCTATGCCCCGAATGCCAAGGATCTGGCTTCGCGCGACGTCGTCTCGCGCTCGATGACCATCGAAATCAACGAAGGCCGCGGCGTGGGCGCCAAGCGCGATCACATCCATCTGCATCTCGAGCACCTCGGAGCCGATGTCATCAACGAGCGGCTTCCGGGAATTGCCGAGACCGCGCGCATTTTCGCCGGGGTGGATGTCACCAAGGCACCCATTCCCGTGCTGCCGACCGTGCACTACAACATGGGCGGCATCCCGGCCAAGTACACCGGTGAGGTCGTCACCCTCGCGAACGGTGAGCCCGACACCATCGTGCCCGGGCTGTATGCCGCGGGAGAGGCAGCCTGTGTGTCGGTGCACGGTGCGAATCGACTTGGTTCGAACTCGCTGCTCGATCTGGTGGTGTTCGGTCGCGCAACGGCGCGTCATCTCGGCGCCACGCTCAAGCCGGCCGCGCGCCAGCGTGAATTGCCGGCCGATGCGGGCGCAGCCACCGTGGCGCGCCTCGATGGGCTTCGGCATGCCAAGGGCGGGACGTCCACTGCTGAGATCCGCGATGCGATGCAGCGTGTCATGCAGTCCCATGCCGCGGTGTTCCGGACCGGCGAGTCGCTTGCTTCGGGTGTCGCGAAGATGCGCGATGTCGTGGCGTCCTTCGCCGATGTCCGAGTCGCCGATCGCTCGCTGATCTGGAATACGGATCTCGTCGAGACGCTGGAACTCGAAAATCTCCTGGGTCAGGCAATGACGACCATCGTCTCGGCCGAGAACCGTCAGGAAAGCCGCGGCGCACACGCCCGGGAGGATTTCCCGGCGCGTGACGATACCCACTGGATGAAGCACACGCTGTCATGGTGCAGCGACGCAGGCGATGTACGGCTTGACTATCGTCCTGTGCACCTGCGCACGCTGACCAGCGATGTGGAAGTCATTCCTCCCGTCGCCCGCACCTACTAGTACGGCACTTCGAAAGGATTCATCGGCAATGGCACAATTCCGACTGCCCGCGAACTCGCGTATCCGCCGCGGCAACACTTATCCTGCGCCGCAAGGTGCCAAGAACGTGCGCAGCTTCGCCGTCTATCGCTTTTCGCCTGAAGACGGCGAAAATCCTCGCGTGGACACCTACGAAATCGATCTGGACAGCTGTGGGCCGATGGTGCTCGATGCACTGATCAAGATCAAAAACGATGTCGATCCCACGCTCACATTCCGCAGGTCGTGTCGCGAGGGGATCTGTGGTTCCTGCGCCATGAACATCGACGGCGTGAACAGGCTGGCGTGCACCCAAGCCATTGAGGATATCAAGGGCGCGGTGAAGATCTATCCGCTCCCACACATGCCGGTGATCAAGGACCTGGTGCCCGACCTGACCAACTTCTATGCCCAGTACGCGTCGATCAAACCCTGGCTGCAAAGCCGGACGCCTCCACCGGTAGACGGTGAGCGCCTGCAATCGCGCGAAGACCAGGCGAAGATCAACGAGCCTTCGGCCTGCATCCTGTGCGCCTGCTGCTCGACGGCCTGCCCGAGCTACTGGTGGAACAGTGACCGTTTCCTGGGTCCTGCAGCGCTGCTGGCCGCCCATCGATGGCTGGTCGACAGTCGCGATGAGGCCACCGGCGAGCGTCTGGACATGCTTGAAGACCCTTTTCGCCTCTACCGCTGCCACACCATCATGAACTGCACGCGCACCTGCCCGAAGGGCCTCAACCCCGCCAAGGCAATCGGTGAGATCAAGCAGATGATGGCCGAGCGCCGGCACTAGCCACGGCGATGAATCTTTCGCGACTGCGCTGGCGGTGTCGCCGCGGCATGCGCGAGCTGGATTCCCTGTTTACGGCATTCGTCGACCGGGATTGGGCGTCCCTGTCGCAGTCCGACCGGGAGCGCTTCGAGGCCATGCTTGAGCTGCCCGATCCCCAGCTTTACGCCTGGATGCTGGGACGTGACTGCCCGGCCGATCCTGCCCTGGCCGATCTCGTGGAGCGCATCCGTGCTGGTCGCTCCCATTGAATGTGGGCCCGACCGGCGCCTGAAGCTCCAGCTTGGTCTGCTCCACGGTGTGGCCATCTCGGCGATTGCGGTGTCGGCTCTGCCGTGGCCGCTGCGGCTGGCGCTGATCGCAATGGTTCTGGCCGCGTTGGCGCGCGTGGCGGTGCAGCCGCGTCAGTGGCTGTACCACGATGCAGCGGGCTGGTGGCTTGCCGGGACCCGCGGGGCTGACTGGGAGGGCCCCTGGCAGCTCGGTCCGGGTGGCTACCTTGGCGGCGGGATGGCAATCATCGAACTGCGTCGTGACAGACGCAGCCGGCGCTGTATCATCTGCCGGGACGGGCTGGCGCCCGGCGCGTGGCGTAGCCTGCGCGTCCACCTGGCTCATTGACGACATGTCCGCGCGGCAGGCCTGCGGCGGGGGCGAGAACAACGACAAGGCATGCTCCCCCCGATGGCCCTGAACGCACGCTCATCTCACAGAACTTTCGCCGTGACCCGGAGTCTATCGGGGAGTGGGACGGTGACGGGTGACCCAGGACGAGGGGGTGGCGCATGAGCGACTCCACGTCCGATGCGAACCTGGTCAAGCGCGTTCAGCAGGGTGATCGCAAGGCCTTCGATCTTCTGGTGCTCAGATACCAGCACAAGATCATCAAGCTGATCATGCGTTATGTCCGTGAGCCCGCGGATGCGTTCGATGTGGCCCAGGATGCGTTTCTCAAGGCCTATCGCGCGCTGCCTAGGTTTCGTGGTGACAGCGCTTTTTATACCTGGATGTATCGGATTGCCATCAACACCGCCAAGAACCATCTCGTCGCGCAGAAGCGCAGACCCGTGGATTTCGATCTCGATCTGCAGGATTCCGAGCCCTTCGATGTGCAGCATCTGCTCAAGGACACCGACACGCCTGAAGGACTTGTGCTCACCGAAGAGATCCGCAAGACCGTGGAGGACGCGATCGCCGACCTGCCCGCGGATCTTCGCACCGCCATCGTGCTGCGCGAGATGGAAGGCATGAGTTACGAAGAAATCGCCCAGACCATGGAATGCCCAGTGGGCACGGTGCGTTCGCGCATCTTTCGTGCCCGAGAAGCCATCGACAAGAGAATCAGCCCCCTGCTGGACTGACCCGGGAAGCCATCATGAACGAACAGCTCCGCGACCAGATTTCCGCTTTTCTCGACGACGAACTGCCACCCAGCGAAAGCGAGCTGCTGGTGCGACGCTTCGGCCGTGACGAGGCGATTCACGCCACGGCCACCCGGTACCTGCTCATCGGCCAGACACTGCGTGGCGAGATCCTCGGCCATGATCCGCTGGGACTGGTGCGGGCGCTGCATCGTCGCATCGAGATCGATGGTGACGAAACACCGGCCACACGCGCGGCCGGCGGCGATCTGGTCGCGGGCGAAGGCGGCAGCGCGCGGTGGTGGCGTCCGGCCAGTGGTGCAGCGGCTGCGGCGGCCGTCGCGCTGATTGCGATCGTAAGCCTGCAGAACCTCGGGCGTGAGGCGGAGGCGCCGTCGCTGCTGGTCAGCGAAACCACCGATTCGGTCGTGCCCGCATCCGCGGGGATCGCGCCGCAGTCCGGCGCGCCTTCGCTGGCCCGTGACAGCATGACCAGTCCGCCTGTCACGCAACCGGCCATCCGGCTGACCAACTACCTCATGAGCCATGGCGAGGTCGCGGGCGGGCTGGGACGCAAGACCATTCACAGTGGGATCGTCGGCACCTCTGCGGCGCAGATCATGGGGGGCCATGTCGAGGCGCCTGCGGCGGAACCCGAGCCGGTCGAACGTGAGAGCAACTGAGTCCATGAGCGGCACGCCCCGCGTGGTCGCAGGCGCGCGCGTTGCCGGCTGTGCGGTAGTGCTGGGCCTTGCCGTGAGCGGCGCAGCAGTCGCGGAGGAGGCGCGCGACTGGCTTGACCGGATGAATCGCGCGGTCGAGGAGCTCAACTACGAGGGCACCTTCGTACACATGCACGACGGTCGTGCCGAAACCCACTACATCGTGCATCGCTATATGGATGGCCTGGTCAGCGAGCGAATCATCTCGCTGGATGGCGCGGGCCGTGAAATCGTCCGCCACGAAGAAGAGGTGACCTGCATCCTGCCCGATCAGCGTACGGTGCTGGTCGAGAACCGGCGCACGGCCAGCCCGCTGGCAGCAGCGCTGCCAGGCTACAGCGAAGCACTTGCCGATCACTACCAGCTCGCACTGCTCGGACGCGAGCGCGTTGCCGAGCGCAGCACGCGCGTGCTCGAGATCCGTCCCCGGGATGCGTTTCGCTACGGCTACACGTTGTGGCTGGATCAGGCCACGGCCATGCCGCTGAGATCCCAGGTCACCGACGAGCAGGGCGAGATCGTCGAGCAGATCCTGTTCACGTCGCTGAGCATGCCCGAATACATCCCGGCCTCGGCGCTTTCACCGACCACGCCCACCGAGGGCTACACCTGGCTGCGTCGCCAGGAACAGGCTGTGGCATCCACCCAGGTGGGGTGGCGGGCGGGCCGCCTCCCGGCCGGCTTCAGACTCACGGGCGCCTCGGTGGGGATGATGGCCGACTCGCGCTTTCCGGTGCAGCATCTGGTGTACTCCGACGGTCTGGCGTCGGTCTCGGTGTTCGTCGAGGATCCGCAGGCCCAGGCCGAGTGGCCGCTGGGGCTGGCGCGCCTGGGTGGGGCCAATGCGTTCTCCCTGCGTCATGCCGGTCGACTGGTGACCGCTGTGGGCGAGGTGCCGGCGCTGACGGTCGAGACCATTGCGCGCTCGCTGGAGGAGGGCGACCCCGGGGAGGCCAGGGCCGGTGCGCAACGCTGAGTCCCTGGAAGTCCTCGGCACGGTCACTTCGGTCGACGAAGTCAGCATCGCCATGCGTTCGGGCTGTCCGCGCTGTGACCGCGGCGAGGGCTGCGGTCAGGGCGCGTGGCTGGCGTCACGCTCGCGCGTCTGGCGCCTGCGCGTACCCACCGACTCGCTGCCGATCGCCACGCCCGTGCGCATCGAGTTTCCGGCTGCGCGACTGCTGCAGGCAGCCACCCTGGCATACGGCTTACCGCTGCTCGGATTGGTATGCGGCGCGGTCGTCGGACAGCTTCTGGGCGGCGACCCGGTCGCCGTTGCCGGCAGCCTCATCGGGCTGACAGGCGCACTGCTGATGGTGCGTCGCCTGGCCGGGCGCGTCGCTGCGCACTTGCAGTCGGGTCTGGGGCTCTTTGCTTCGAAATGACCCTGCTCACGCTTTACTCGCGTCGGGGCTGCCATCTCTGTGACCTGATGCTCGAGGCGGTGCTGCCGCGTATCCGCGGGCGCGCTGAGCTTCGCGTCGTGGATATCGACGCGGATCCGGCGCTGCGTGCGCGTTACGATCGCCTCGTGCCGGTGCTCAGCGACGGTGAGCACGACCTGTGTCACTACCAGCTCGACGTCGCCGTGCTGGAGACCCATCTTTCCAACCTGACGCGGTGACGCGGGCTATAATGCCCGGCTTTCCGGTGCCTTACCGGGTCAATTGCCAGTCTCTAAATGGATCACATCCGCAACTTTTCCATCATCGCCCATATCGATCACGGGAAGTCGACGCTGGCCGACCGGCTGATCCATATGTGCGGGGGGCTGAGCGATCGGGAGATGGCAGAACAGGTGCTCGACTCCATGGATCTGGAGCGCGAGCGTGGCATCACCATCAAGGCACAGAGCGTCACGCTGAGCTACACCGCAGGCGATGGTCGCAACTACGAACTCAACTTCATCGATACGCCCGGGCACGTGGACTTCTCCTACGAGGTGTCACGATCGCTCGCCGCCTGTGAGGGCGCGCTGCTCGTCGTGGATGCCGCTCAGGGCGTGGAGGCCCAGAGCGTCGCGAACTGTTACACCGCGATCGATATGGGACTGGAAGTCGTGCCGGTACTCAACAAGATCGACCTGCCGCAGGCCGAGCCCGAGCGTGTCAGTCAGGAAATCGAAGACGTGATCGGTATCGAGGCGCGCAGCGCGCTTCGTGTCAGTGCCAAGACCGGCGAGGGTATTGCCGAGCTGCTCGAGGAAATCGTGCGCCGGGTGCCGCCGCCGAAGGGCGACCGCGACGCCCCGTTGCAGGCGCTGATCATCGATTCCTGGTTCGACAACTATGTCGGTGTGGTCTCGCTGGTGCGCGTCATCAACGGACGTCTGCCCAAGGGGGCGCGCATCCGCATCATGTCCACCGGGCGCGTGCACGGTGCGGATCGCATCGGCAGCTTCACGCCGAAGATGACCGACCGCGCAGCGCTGGAGGCCGGCGATGTCGGCTTCCTGATTGCCGGTATCAAGGAGATCGACGGGGCCCCGGTAGGCGACACCGTGACCCTGCACGATCGACCCTGTGCCGAAGCCCTGCCAGGGTTCAAGCAGGTTCAGCCGCGCGTGTTTGCGGGTCTGTTTCCGGTCAGCTCCGATCAGTACGAGGATCTTCGTGACGCATTGCTGAAGCTGCGACTCAACGACTCGGCGCTGCACTTCGAGCCCGAAACCTCTACCGCCCTGGGGTTCGGTTACCGCTGCGGGTTTCTCGGCATGCTGCACATGGAAATCGTGCAGGAGCGTCTCGAGCGCGAATACCAGCTCGACCTGATCACCACCGCGCCCACGGTGATTTACGAAGTCATCACGACGGAGGGCGAGACCTTGCTGGTGGACAATCCGGCACGCTTGCCGCCTGTCAACAAGGTTGCTGAGATCCGCGAGCCGATCATCGTCGCCAGCATTCTGACGCCGCAGGAGCACATCGGTGCGGTGATGCAGCTGTGCATGGAAAAGCGCGGTGTGCAGAAGAAGATGGTCTACCTCGGCAGCCAGGTGCAGCTCGAATTCGAGCTGCCACTCTCGGAGGTGGTGCTGGACTTCTTCGACCGGCTGAAGTCCTGCAGCCGCGGATTTGCCTCGTTCGACTATCACTTCGAGCGCTTCCAGGTGGCCAGCCTCGTACGACTCGACGTCATGATCAACAAGGACCGCGTGGATGCGCTGTCGAGTATCGTGCATCGCGAGAGCGCCTATCCGCGCGGCAAGGATCTGGTGGAGCGGATGCGTGAGATCATTCCGCGCCAGATGTTCGAAGTGGCCATTCAGGCCGCGATCGGCAACCAGGTGATCGCCCGAAGTACCGTCAAGGCGCTGCGCAAGAATGTGACCGCGAAATGCTATGGTGGCGATATCAGCCGCAAACGCAAACTGCTCGAAAAGCAGAAGGCGGGCAAGCGGCGGATGAAGCAGGTGGGCAGTGTGGAGATTCCCCAGGAGGCGTTTCTGGCAGTGCTTCAGGTGGATCGAAAGTAGCCCGGCGGTCAGGCCGCACACAGGGCAGGGAGCATTGGTTGTGGATTTTGCATTGATTCTGGTGATTGCCTGTGTCCTCAGCGGGCTGATCTGGGCTGCAGATGCGCTGTGGCTTCGACCTGCGCGCGTTCGCAGCGGCGATGACGCCGCGCGCGAACCGGTCATCGTGGAGTATGCGCGCTCGTTCTTTCCGATCATCCTGATCGTGCTGGTGGTGCGTTCGTTCGCTTTCGAGCCGTTTCGCATTCCGTCCGGCTCGATGATGCCGACCCTGCTGGCGGGTGATTTCATTTTTGTCAGCAAGTGGAGCTATGGACTTCGCCTGCCTGTGAGCAACACCCGAATCGTTGCGACCGGTGACCCGCAGCGCGGTGATGTGATGGTGTTCAGGCTGCCTCGTGACCCGGCCGTGAATTACATCAAGCGCGTGGTAGGTCTTCCCGGCGACGAGGTGCTCTACCGGAATCGTCAGTTGATGATCAACGGCGAGGTGGTACCGGTTCGTGAACTCGGGCCATGGAGTGAAAGCCCCGGCGTGCAGCTCGTACAGGCGATGGAGCTGCTCGGGGAAGCCGAACACGAGTTGCTCTGGCGTGTCGGCGGCGGCAGTCGCGAGGGGCGCTTCGTCGTGCCTGATGGTCACTACTTCGTGATGGGCGACAACCGTGACAACAGCACTGACAGTCGCTACGCCGAGGTCGGCATGATCCCGCAAGAGCTCCTCGTCGGCAGGGCGGTGCGTATCTGGATGAGTTGGGATGCAAGTCGCCCAGGTCCGGTGTGGAATCGCATCGGCAAGGCAATTCGTTGAAGTCGCTGCGCATTTCATTGGAGTGACTGTGCAATCGGTCACACAACGCGGATGGTCGCGGCCGGCATGCTCGGGGTAGAATCCGTGCAGGCTTCGGCAAGGTGCCGGGCGCACGGGTCATCCGCGAGGATCAGACATGCACAGCAAACAACGGGGCATCACCCTCATCGGCTTCCTGATGCTGGCCGCCTTGTTCGGGCTTCTGGCCTATGGCGTGCTGCGCCTGGTGCCGGTGTACAGCGAGTACCTGACAGTCAGCAGTGTCATGAACAGCGTCAAGAGCGAACTGGATGGACAGGGTCCAAATCCTCGCACGATCCAGACGGCGCTCGAGCGCAGGCTCACCGTGGAGAATGTCAGCGTTTCGCCGCGCGACTTCAAGATTGCCCAGACTGCCAACGGCTATATGGTGAGCATCGAACACGAGGGCCGTGCGCCCTACGTGCAGAACATCTATCTCGTGGTCGTCTTCGATCGGCAGGTAGAGATCCGGCGGTGAACCGGGCGGCGGGGCGCGTTGAAGGCGGCATCGGCTACCGCTTCAACGATGCGTCCCTGCTGACCACCGCACTGACGCATCGCAGTGCCGACCACAGAGCGCATAACGAGCGCCTCGAATTTCTTGGCGATGGCCTGCTGAATTTCCTGATTGCCGAGCGTCTGTACCGCGAACGCCATGCTGATGACGAGGGCGACCTGAGCCGTCTGCGCTCCACGCTCGTGCGCGGCGAGACGCTGGCCGATATCGCCATCGAACTGTCGCTGGGGGACAGTCTCATCCTGGGAGCCGGCGAGATGCGCAGCGGGGGCCATCGACGACGCTCGATCCTTGCCGATGCACTCGAGGCCCTGCTCGGTGCAGTCTACCTGGATGGCGGGCTCGAGGCGGCCGACGGCGTCGTCGAGCGGCTGTTCGGTGAGCGTCTGCGGGCGCTGCCCGACGCCCGCCTGCTGAAAGATGCCAAGACACAGCTGCAGGAGTGGCTGCAGGCGCGTGGCCTGCCGCTGCCGGTCTACGAAGTCGTGGAGGTCAGCGGTGCGGAGCACGCCCAGCAGTTCCGGGTGGATTGCAGACTGCCGAGCCCGCCAGGCAGTTTCGAAGGCGAAGGGGCCGGCAGGCGGCAGGCTGAACAGCAGGCGGCCATGCACGCGCTCGAGGCGCTCGCGCGCACGCCTGATGAGCGCTGAGGTGGACGATGCGCAGCCGACGCGCTGCGGCTACGTTGCCCTTGTGGGGCGTCCGAACGTCGGCAAATCGACGCTGCTGAACACTTTGCTCGGCACCAAGCTGAGCATCGTCACACCGAAGCCGCATACCACCCGGCAGCGCACCCTTGGCGTGCTTTCCCGCCCTGAACTGCAGATCATATTCGTCGATACGCCGGGCTTGCACGAAGTCTCGGGACGCACCCTCAATCGACTGATGAACGACACCGCCCGCCAGGCCATGCACGATGCCGATGTGGTGCTCGTGATGCTCGATGCCCAGGCGCTGCGCGATGCCGATGACCCGGTGCTGGAGGCAGCCATGGACTCCGGACGTGTGGTCGTGATCGGCGTCAACAAGGTGGATCGGATCCGACCCAGGGAACGCCTGCTGCCCCTGATCTCGGCACTTGCCGGGCGCTGGCCGAAAGCGCAGGCGATCGTACCGTTTTCAGCGCTTCATGAAGACAACGTCGAACAATTGATTGCCGCCGTTGAACCGCACCTGCCCGAGGGGCCACCGCTGTTTCCCGAGCACATGATCACGGATCGGGATCTTGCCTATCGCGTTGCTGAAACCGTGCGCGAGAAACTGATGGTTCAGTTGCGCGACGAACTGCCCTACGGCATCGCGGTGAGCGTGGAGACGCTGCAGCGCGATGAGCGCGGCGGCTGGCAGGTGGGTGCTGTGGTATGGGTGGAGCAGGAGCGTCACAAGGGCATGGTCATCGGTCGCGGTGGGCAACTGCTCAAGACGGTGGGGACCCAGGCCCGCCATGATCTCATCAGGCTGCTGGGTGGCGCGGTGCATCTGGAGCTTTGGGTGAAACTTCGCAGCGACTGGTCCAGCGACGAGCGCGCGCTGCGCGAGCTGGGGTACGGCGGCGATTCCGGCTGAGGCAGTCTGACGTGGGTGCGCGCCGCGATATCCTGCTCGAGCGTGGCTGGGTGCTGCATCATTTTCCGTATCGCGACAGCAGCCTGATCGTCGAGGTGTTCACGCGTGAGCGCGGCCGACTCGGGCTGGTGGCACGCGGCGCACGACGTGCACGCTCCCCCCACCGAGCGTTGCTGCAGCCATTTGCACCCCTGCAGCTTTCCTACACGGGTAGCGGGGAGCTTGCGACGCTCACCGCGGTGGAACCCGATGGACCCGCGCTGGTCCTCGGGGGCACGGCGCTGATGGCCGGGTACTATGCAAACGAGTTGCTGCTGCGTCTGCTGGCCCGCAGCGATGAGCATACCGCGCTGTTCGACAGGTACGCACAGCTGCTTGAGTGCCTGTGCGCCGGCGAGGATATCGCGGTGACCCTGCGCGGCTTCGAGCGCAGGCTCCTCGAAGAGCTGGGCTACGGGCTGAACCTCGATCATGATATCGTTGACGGTGCCGCGATCGACCCGCTTGCGCACTACGAGTACGTGCTCGAGCAGGGCCCGCGGCGGATATCATTGCAGGACACGCACGGCCGCCTGTGTTTCAGTGGCCAGACCCTGATCGACATCCGCGAACTCGAGCTGCGCGAGCCCGGTACGCGCGCCGCAGCTCGCAGACTGTTCACAGTGGCGCTGGATCTCTACCTCGGGCAGCGGCCTTTGAAGAGCCGTCAGGTCCTGGAAGGCGTGCTGCGCCTGTCACGTGAAAGCACGGACGCAGCCGGGGATGGCAAGGAGCGCTGATGAAACCGATCTGCCTGGGAGTGAACATCGATCATGTGGCCACGCTGCGCCAGGCGCGCGGCACGCGCTATCCCGATCCCGTCTACGCTGCGCTGATGGCCGAGCAGGCCGGCGCCGATTCGATCACGCTGCACCTGCGCGAGGATCGACGACATATCCAGGATCGCGATCTGCATTCGATGAAGGGCGTGCTGCAGACGCGCATGAATCTGGAGATGGCAGTGACCGATGAGATGCTCGGCATTGCGCTGGATGTGCAACCGCAGGACTGCTGCCTGGTGCCCGAGCGCCGCGAGGAGCTGACCACCGAGGGCGGGCTGGACGTGGCCGGCCAGCTCGATCGTGTCTCGGCGGCGGTTGCAAGGCTTGCCGATGCGGGCATTCGGGTTTCGCTGTTCATCGATCCGGATGCACAGCAACTCGAGGCGGCCCGGGCCTCGGGCGCACCCGTGGTCGAGCTGCACACCGGCGCCTACGGCGAGGCGACCGGCGAGCGGGCGCGCGCGCGTGAACTTGCGCGGTTGTGCGAGGCTGCGAGCGCCGGCGCGAAGCTGGGTCTCACCGTGCACGCAGGGCACGGTCTGCATTACCACAATGTCATCCCGGTGGCTGCCATCGCCGAGATCGTGGAGCTGAATATCGGTCATGCCATCATCGCCCGCGCCGTGTTCGATGGCCTGGGAACGGCTGTCTCCGAGATGAAGCACCTGCTGCTCGAGGCCCGCCACCGGTGATCCACGGGATCGGCAGCGATGTGGTGGAGCTGGCCCGGATCGAGCGTACGTATGCCCGCTATGGCGAGCACTTCGTGCGCCGTCTGTTGCTGCCCGCGGAAGCGCGCCTGTTCGCAGGCCACAAGCGCCCCGTGCGGTTTCTGGCGATGCGCTTTGCGGCGAAGGAGGCGATCGTCAAGGCCATGGGCACCGGTTTTGCACATGGCGTGTGGATTCGCGACATCGGCTTCGTGCCCAATCCCTGGGGTCGTCCCGAAGTGGTGTACTCGCAACGTGGCGCGCTGCGGCGTCGGGCGCTGGGGATCGGCGACGGCCACCTAACGCTGACAGACGAGGCCGGGCTGGTAGTGGCCGTGGCCGTGCTGATGCGCGAGACGGCGCATTGAGTCCATCACGAGGTCTCTGAACAGAAATGTTGCACTGCCTAGCGTTTGATATCGAGACGATTCCGGATACGGACTTCGGACGGCGCCTGCACGGACTTGAAGGCATGAGCGACGCCGATGTCGCCCGGTACATGTTCTTTCGCCGTCGACAACAGGTGGGCCATGAATTCCTGCCCCTGCCGCAGCAGCGGGTGGTCGCCATTTCGGTGGCCATGCGAACCGGTGACAGTTTTCGGGTATGGAGCCTGGGCGAAGCCTCGTCATCGGAGAAGGAACTGCTCGAGCGGTTCTTCGATGGTATCGAGCGCTTCTCGCCTGTGCTGGTGTCGTGGAACGGCAGCGGTTTCGATCTGCCTGTCATGCACTATCGTGCGCTGTTGAACGGCATCAGCGCGCCGCGTTACTGGGAGAGCGGCGACCACGATCAGAGCTTCAGATGGAATAACTACCTCAACCGCTTCCATTCGCGACATACCGATCTGATGGACGTGCTGGCCGGCTACCAGGGCTCGGCCAAGGCCCGCCTGGAAGAAGTCTCCCTGCTGCTGGGGCTGCCGGGGAAGATGGGCATGAGCGGGGACAAGGTCTGGCAGGCGTGGTGCGATGGGCGTATCGAGGCCATCCGCAGCTACTGTGAGACCGATGCGCTGAACACCTATCTGCTTTACCTTCACTTCGAGCGCATGCGCGGCAGCATCGATGCGACAGGCCTGGCCGCCGAGCAGGCCCGGGTACGAGAGGTGCTGGTCTCCAGTGGCCAGGCCCACCTCGAGGAGTTCAACGGACTCTGGCAGTCTGCCGACTGATGGCGCGAGGCAAGCCACTCCGGCGCATCGACAATGTAACGATCAATGCGCTGAGCCACGAGGGCCGTGGCATCGCCCGTATCGACGGCAAGACGGTGTTCGTACACGGTGCACTGCCGGGCGAGCGCGCCGACATCCAGCTCCCCCGCCGGCATCGCGACTTCGATGAAGCCGATGTGCTGGCGCTTCGCGAACCCTCGCCACGGCGGGTGGCGCCGCGCTGCGCGGTGTACGGCATCTGCGGCGGCTGCGCCTCACAGCACATGGATCATGCCCTGCAGCTGGAGTTTCGCAGTGCCGCGCTGTTCGATCAGCTCGCACGCGTTGCGCGCTGCGAGCCGGCCACACGCCTGCCCCCGCTGACGGGCCCGCATTGGCACTATCGTCGACGCGCGCGGCTGGGTGTCAAGTATGTCGCGGCCAAGGGCGGGGTGCTGGTCGGATTTCGGGAACGTCTGAAGTACTACCTTACCGACATGCGTGAGTGTCACACGCTCGAGACCACGGCCGCGGCGCTCATCGATCCGCTGCGACAGATGATCGGGCGGCTGAGCATTCGGGAGCGCCTGCCACAGATCGAACTGGCCGCCGGGGATGATGGCCTGGCTCTGGTCCTGCGCGTACTCGATGAACCGGCGCCCGAGGATTACGAGCACCTGGCGGCATTCCAGACCCTGCATGCGGTATCTGTCTACCTGCAGCGCGGCGGGCCGGCCACCGTCGTCCCGCTGTCAGACCAGACCCGGAGCTTGCACTACCGGCTGCCCGCGTTCGACGTCGAGTTCGAGTTCCTGCCCACCGATTTCGTACAGATCAACGCGCGACTCAATGCCGCCATGGTCGAGCGGGTCGTGGAACTGCTCGAGCCAGAAGCCGGTATGGCGGTCCTGGATCTGTTCGCCGGCCTTGGCAACTTCACGTTGCCGCTGGGGCGACGCGACATGGTGGTTCGTGCGGTCGAGGGTGAAGCGACACTCGTTGCGCGGGCCCGACTCAATGCGCAGCGCAACGGGCTGGATGCAATCGAGCATGAGGTCGCCGACCTGTTCGCCGAGGTGCCGGGGGCTGCGTGGATGCGTGGGCGCTGGGACCGCGTGCTGCTGGATCCGCCGCGAGCCGGTGCACTGCAGATCTGCAATGCGATGGACCGTCTTGCTCCCGGACGAATCGTTTACGTATCGTGCAACCCGGCCACACTGGCGCGCGACGCAGCGGTGCTGACGCAGCGACACGGCTACAGCCTCGACGCCGCAGGGATTCTCGACATGTTTCCTCAGACAGCGCATGTCGAGGCGGTTGCGGTGTTTCAGCGCCGCTGATTCGGGGGCAGGCGCATCGCGGTCCTTGGGCTTAGGCGCAGAGCATCGCCTTCTCGGCCAGGCCCTGCCGCCATTTCTCCAGCAGTCCGCTGTGCGCGCGGGCGGGCTCACCGAGCAGATAGCCCTGGCCGAGCAGGCAGTCGACGGTCAGCAGGACCGCAATCTGCTCGCGGGACTCGACGCCTTCGGCCACGCAATCCATACCCAGGTTGTAGGCGAGGTTGACGATTGCGTGAACCAGCGAGACGAATTCCGTGCGCTCGCTGTTGAGTTTGCTGACGAAAGACCGATCGATCTTGATGACGTCGAACGGGAAGCAATGCAGACACGACAGCGACGAATAGCCGGTACCGAAGTCATCCATCGCCAGCCTGACGCCTGCGGCGCGGAGTTCCTCGAGCAGTTCGACGGCATCGTCGGGACGCTCCATGATCATCGACTCGGTGACTTCAAGCTGCAACTGACGGGGTTTGAGCCCGTGGCGGCGGATGACACCTGCGACCTGGCGTGCGAAATCCCTTGATTTGAGCTGGGCGCGCGAGACATTGACACTGATGTACTCGATGGAGATCGCGCCGATGGCCAGCCACTCGCTGAACTGTCGACAGGCCTCGTCGAGAATGCGCTCGCCCAGCGGGACCACCAGCTGAGTTTCCTCGGCGATCGGGATGAATACGTCGGGCTGGATCGAGCCGCGGGTCGGGTGGTGCCAGCGCGCCAGCGCCTCGACCCCGCGGACCGTGCCGTCCTCGAGCGAGAATATCGGCTGGTACACCAGGTGAATCTGCTCAGTGCCGATAGCGCTGCGCAGGTCGCGCTCGATCTCGTGGCGCTCGATCACCGCCCTTTGCATTGCAGGGTCGAAGGTGACGAAGCAACCCTTCCCGCGGCTCTTCGCCTCGTACATGGCGATATCGGCATCGCGCAGCATCTCATCGGCCGAGGTGTACCCGCCATGGCTGCATACGACCCCGATGCTGGCCGTGGAGCTGATGGTGTGCTTGCCGATGTGGTAGGGCTCGTTGAGCACGCCCAGGAGACGTCGGGCCACGGCCTCGGCGGCATCCAGATCGGCCACGTCATCGAGCAGGACCACGAACTCATCGCCGCCGATACGCGACAGTGTGGTGCCGGCGCCATCGCGTGAAATGGCATCGCCGGTACGCAGGTTCACGCGCAGGCGCTGGGCGATCTCGCGCAGCAGCATGTCGCCCACATCGTGACCGAGGCTGTCGTTGACGAGCTTGAAACGGTCGAAATCCAGAAACAGCAGGGCGAAACGGTGGTCCTGGTTCTGGCGCACGTGTTCCAGCGATGCGCTGAGAGTTTCCTGCATGAGCAGGCGATTGGGCAGACCGGTCAGGCCATCCAGCCGCGCAGCGCGCCAGAGCTTGCCGAGCATCTGCTGGCGCTCGAGCACCGAGCGCACACGTGCGATCAGTTCCGGTCGGCGCAGCGGCTTCTGGATGTAGTCGTTGGCGCCGCGCTCGAAGCATTGGCTGATGATGTCGCCGCTGCTGCTGCCGGTGACGAAAATCACCGGCACGTCGTGCAGCTCGGGCGCCTCTCGGATGCGCTGCAGGATTTCCAGCCCCGACTCTCCGGGCATTTCGTGATCGAGCAGGATCAGGTCCGGACGCTGCCGCTGCAACATCGAAAGCGCCTCGGCGCCGCAGTTGGCAATTTTGAGATCCAGCCCGAGCGGGGCGAGAAACGCAGCCGTGAGACGTTGCACGCTGCGGTCGTCGTCGACCAGCAGAACTCGCGATAGCGCCGAGGGAATATCGCTCATGACACCGGCGTCCCTGTCCGATCTCCTGCCATGCCGGCCACAGCTGCATCGCAGCACCCGACTAAAGCCTCCAGGCGGTCGACTACCTCGATCTGGGAGCCTCCCCCGAGGATCGCGCGCTCCAGATGCGCGGCGGCCTGCGTGATTGCAGGGTAACCGTAGCCACCGCCGGCCCCCTTGAGCTGATGGGCCATGGCGCGCAGCGACTCACGATCGCTTAGCGATGTGAGCGCGCGCATCTGCGCGTAACGTGCGGGGAGCTCGCCTACGAACTCCTCAATGAGCTCCCGTATGTCGTTGTCGTCCGCCAGTTCACTGCGCAAGGGGCGATCCTCCGGGGGGGTGACCCGATCTGATGGCTGGCCCCGCCGCCAGCGGGCCCGCTGTACAGGGTGTCGACCGCAGCAGGGAAATCTTCAATGCGCCTGATCTGTGAACTGGGTCACACGACCTGGCTGCGTCGGGTATCCAAGGCAGGCAGGTTCGTGTCACCGGCGCCACTCAAGCGCACGGCGCTGCGGCCGACACTCTCTGATGGGTGTGTGGCGTGCTGACGGGGAAGCCATGAGCGTGATCAGCCAGTCGGCTGTATCGGAGCCCGGAGAGGTCTACGCTCCGGATCTGGCCGTGCCGCTGGCCCGTGTGCGCCGCAGGCTGCTGCTGCTCGCCGCGTCGGCACTGGTCGGCATCCTGCTGCTGCTGGCGCTGAGCAACGTGTTCCACAGCCAGCAGCGACGCGCGGATATCCGCATTGCCGAAATGATCGGCATTTCCGCAGAGCAGAACGTCGCAACCGAGCGTCTGCTTCGGCATCTGTCGTATCTGGACGTACGCTCCGACGGCACCCGCATGCATGAGCCGTTGACCCCTACGCTGCAGATCGACTACCCCGATACCCGTGGGCGAATCGTCAGGGATGTCCGCCAGCTGCGCGAGAACTTCACGCTCTTGCTTGCCGACATGAACGACCGCAAAGGATTCGCCACCGAGCTTCGTGAACCGATCGAGCAGGGCAGGCAGCAACTCGATCAGGTCATGAGCGGCTACATCAGCGGGACATTGACTCAGGGCCAGACCATCGCACGCATGCTGGAACTGGGTGCCAGGCTCGAGCCGATACATCGGCAGTTGAGCGGCGAGTACCGGTCACTGCAGGCGGCTAGCCTGCGGCAGTTACAGGTCCAGGAGGGCTGGGCGCGCCTTGGCTTCGTTGCGCTGGTCGTGATGCTGATGTCGTTGCTGTTGATGCCAGCGCTGCGCGAGATCCGCGCCCATGCGCGCGCACTCGCGCGCAGCAGGCGGCAGGCCGGACACATCGTATCTGCGACCCGCATCGGTACGTGGTCCTATGCGGTGGCGACGCGGACCTTCCATGTCGATCAGCGCTGGGCAGAGATGCTGGGCTACCCGGAAGCGTCCATGCGCACGCTCGACTTTCACGCATTACGGGCCCTGCTGCATCCCCACGATCAGTCGCGCCTCAAGCAGGCCACGCTGGCGGTGGCGGAGAATCCCGAGCAGCTTCACGAATTCGACTTCCGCATGCGCCACCGCAGCGACGGCTGGATGTGGATTCGCTCCGTCGTCACCGTGCTGAGCCGCGACAGCCATGGACAGCCGGTAGAGATCGCCGGTGTCCATATCGACATCTCCGAGCAGGTCCGCCAGCGCGTGCACCTGGAGCAGGCACTCGAGCAGGCAGCCGCGGCGAGTCGCGCAAAGAGCGCGTTTCTTGCCAACATGAGTCATGAGATCCGCACGCCGCTGACCTCGATCACCGGGTATGCAGATCTTCTCGACGATGCCCATTTTCGCGCTCAGCCCGCGCTTTTCGACGAAGCCGTGCACAGCATTCGTGCCAATGCCCGTCACCTGCTTGCGGTGATCAACGATGTGCTGGACATGTCGCGTATCGAGGCAGGCCGGATGAGCGTCGAGCGCATCGAAGTTGCACCACTGACCGTGGTCGACGATGTCGTGGCGCTGTTAAAACCCCAAGCGGCGGCAAAGTCGCTGGCGCTCTCGGCGCACTGCCATGGGGAGCTGCCGCGAACTATCGTCTCGGATCCCACCCGCCTGCGTCAGATCCTCATCAACCTGGTCGGCAATGCCGTGAAGTTCACCGCGTGCGGTGAGGTGAGGATCGAGCTTGCCTGTCACCGCGATAACGAGGGCCAGGCCAGCCTGGGCATCCAGGTCATCGACACCGGTGTGGGCATGAGCACCGAGGAGCTGGCGCGAATTCGAAAGTTCGACGCCTTCTCCCAGGCCGACGAAAGCACGACCCGACGTTTCGGCGGCAGCGGGCTTGGCCTTCGCATCAGTCACGAGCTCGCGCACATGCTCAACGGCGAGATACGGGTCGAATCCCGACAAGCTCATGGCAGTCGCTTCGAACTTGTGCTGGCCCTGGGGCCCTGGGACTCACTGGTGATGTACCGGCCGGACGCGAGTCCACGCGAGTGCTCGCCACCCGCGACACACGGCGCGGCCGTCCCTGCTGCAGACGCCTTGGAGGTCCCTCAGCTGCTGGCCGGGCGACGGATCCTGCTGGCCGAGGATGGGCCGGACAACCAGCGGCTGCTCGGCTACCACCTGCGACGCGCGGGGGCGAGCGTGACGATCTGCGAAAATGGCCGGTGTGCGCTGGACGAACTGGCGCGATGCGAAGCACAGGGCCTGGCTTTCGATATGCTGGTCAGTGATATCCAGATGCCGGAGATGGATGGCTACACGCTGGCGAAGCACTTGCGGGCCGCCGGAGAGACCCTCCCCATGCTTGCCCTGACGGCGCACGCTCTGTCCCAGGACCGGCAGCAATGTCTGGCGGCGGGGTTCGACGACTATGCTGCCAAACCGATCCAGCGGGGAGAGCTTGTCGCCAAGTGCGTCGCGCTGATCGGTGATCGCGAAGGCGTGACTGACTGCTACACTAGCAACCATGACCCTGTCACTGCCGAACCGGACGGCTGAGCCGGCGACTGCCAATAGGCCTGCCGCCGTCGTGGCGCTGGATGTTTCGCTGGCTGAGCAGCGTCTCACCGTGCTGCGTGATGGCTCCACCAAGGCATGTTATGCGGTATCCACGGCGCTCAACGGCGCAGGCGAGCGCAATGGCAGCGGCTGTACACCTCGGGGTCGGCATGTCGTGCGTGCCAAGCTGGGCGCGGGTTTGCCCTCGGGCGCGGTGCTGGTGGGCCGGCGTCCAACGGGTGAGCTGTGGTCGCCCGCGCTGGCCGCGCGGTACCCGCAGCGCGACTGGATACTCAGCCGTATCCTCTGGCTCAGCGGGCTGGAGCCGGGGCGCAATCGTCTTGGCGAGGTCGACACCATGCGTCGCTACATCTACATTCACGGCACGCCGCCGACTGAACCGCTGGGTGTGCCGGCCTCGCACGGCTGCATTCGCATGTCCAGCCGCGATGTGATCGAACTCTTCGAACTCGTACCGGCGGGCACTGAAGTGCGGATCAGCTGACATGACGCTGGGTCCGGTGATGGTCGATCTTGAAGGCTCCTCGCTGCGGCCTGACGAACGCGAGCTGCTGCGCCGTCTGATCCCGTCACGGCGCTCCTGCAGCTTCGTCATCGTCGTGCTGGTCGGTCTCGCCGGGCCGACCGCCACGGCGTGTGCCGGCTATCTGAACGAGCTGGTCGAGCGCGCCCGCAGCGAGCGCCTGGCGGAGCGGCGCGCATGGCTCGACCTCGGCCACTACCGTCCGGACCTGCTGGGGCCGGGCCATACCAGCCTGATCGACAGCCCGAGCTTCTTCAACGCCGAGCGCGGCAAGACAGTCGTGGACGAGATCGAAGCTACGGGCAAGGGCTCGGCGCGTTTCTTTGCAGCCGACTTCGCCTCGATGCAGGCGGTTCGCGAATTCGCGGACCAAATAGCTGCGGACTACCCGCGGCTCG
>CAYLNP010000023.1:0-20274 GCA_964384925.1 uncultured Woeseiaceae bacterium | reverse complement strand
GACGCTGGCGTTCGGACTCATTGCGTTCGGGGCTTACGGCATCATCGAAGCGCTTTACCGACGCGTAGGGATCAGCGACTGAGCCTACTCGACACTACCGCGCTTGCGCAGCCGTTCCGCCACCGCCCAGCACAACAATGCCCAGGCCGCCCCGGCTGTCCACCCCGCGAGGACATCGCTTGGCCAATGCACGCCCAGGTAGACCCGGCTCGCGCCCACCAGCAGCGTTATCAGTACGGCCGCACCCAACAGGTAGGCCTTGAGGCGAAGGTTTGGCTGTGCGCCAGCAAGCAGCGCGCCGATCGTCAACAGCGTGGCTGCCGCCAGCATCGAGTGGCCGCTGGGGAAACTGCTCGTGTAGACCGCCTGGCCGTGGGGTACCAGGTCCGGGCGGGCCCGTTCGAAGACGGCTTTGAGCAGGGTACTGGCAAGGATGCCGCCTCCTGTAGCGATCACCAGGTACAGCGCGGTGTGATGCTTGCGTCGCAGGATCAGAAAGCCCGCCGCAAGCGCGGTGATCAGCCCCAGTACACCGATGCCGCCGAATGCAGTGATATCGCGGGCCAGCTCCTCGAACCATACGGGGCCCACGGGGTCGGTGGGGTCGTGAGGACTGCGCAGCGCGAGCAGGAGTCGTTCATCCAGCGACGCGGTGCTGCCTTCCAGGACTTCGTCGGCGAGTTCCAAAAAGCCCCATACGGCACCAGCAAGGAAGACGAAAACGACCAGCATGTGTGGCTCGTAGCCAGGGATCCTGTCGATCGCTCGCTTGAACAGGTCATGGTATTTCCTCATCCTCTTCTCTCCGGTCGTGTTCTTCAGTGCAAAGTGGTGGTGCGCTGCTTCGCGCACGGAGGATGTTTCCGTCGCCACTGACGCATCGCCTGGTCATCAGACCATAGCCGCCTTCCAGCAGTTCTGCATGCCGGCTGCCCAGGCATCAGCTGCGGCACTCGTGGCATGGATATTGCAGCTGTATCAGTGTTCGTGGGTGGCGCAATTCGGATATCCCGGTGCCCGGCACGTAATTCGCAGCGGCAGCCGGAAAATTCTTCTTCCGGGCGCCACCATTTTTGAAAAAATTGCCACGAGGCCCTTGGCTTTAGTGCCTGAAGGGGACACCCTTGGAAGACGTATCATCCGTCCGGTCCCGCTCACCAGTGCTCACTGGCATCCTTTTCCTCATGGTGCTGTACACACTGTACTTCGCTGCATCGCTGATCATGCCGATCGTGCTGGCAGTGTTGCTGAGCCTCGCCCTGTCCCCGGTCGTGCGTCTCTTGGGTAGAGTTCGGTTGCCGCAGACTTTCAGCGCACTGCTGGTGATGCTGTGCGTGGCCGCGCTCATGGTATCTGGCATCTACAGCGTCGCCGCACCTGCCACGACGTGGCTCGAAAAGGCACCTCAGGAGCTGGGTGAGCTGGAATACAAGCTGGCATGGGTGACCGAACCGGTCAGGAAAATCGACGAAACCAGCAGGCAGCTCAGGGAGATCACCGGCGAGGGACCATCCGCAGGTGCGGATGAGCGCTCCGAGTCTTCGTTCAGTCTGATCAACGAGCTGCTCACGCGCACGCCGGACGTCATCGTTGGGGCAGGCATCATGCTGGTCCTGCTGTTTTTCCTGCTCGCCTCGGGCGATGAATTCCTGCGCAAGGTGGTGCGCATCGCGCCTTCGCTTCGTGACAAGAGGCGTGTGGTTGAAGCGGCCAGAGAGATTCAGCAGCAGGTTTCGCTCTATCTCGGTACCATCACGTTCATCAATGCAGGAGTGGCGCTGGCGGTGACGATCGCGATGTACCTGCTGGATATGCCCAATCCGATCCTCTGGGGCGTGTTGACCGGTGCGCTGAACTTCATCCCTTATTTGGGTGTCGCGATCAGCATCGTCATTGTCGGCTTTGTGAGTGCGCTGAGCTTCGACTCCGTCGGCCAGATCCTGCTGCCGCCGCTGGCTATTTTCGCCATCAACGTCGTGGAGGGGCAGTTCCTCACGCCCATCATCACCGGGCGACGCCTGGCGCTGAGTCCCGTGGCAATCTTCATCACGCTGGTGACGCTCGGCTGGTTGTGGGGCCTTATCGGTGTGCTGATCGCGGTGCCGGTCATCGCGACTGTCAAGCTCGTCTGCGAACAGGTTGAACCGCTGGAAGGCATAGCGGTGCTGTTGGGCCGTGACTAGCGTGGGGCGCGGACTGCATTCGACCATGGCCGATCTCAATGGATCTCTGCTTCTCGTCAATGCAAACGCGCGCAGCGGCGACGTGGCGATTGATGACATCACCGAGCGGCTCGGCGCGCTGGGCCCGATCGTGTGCCCGGAGTGTTCCGACGCTCGCACCCTTCACCAAGCGATCCTCGACCATGCAGCCAAGGTCCGGCGCGTGTTGATCTGCGGTGGAGACGGCACACTGAATTCCGCGCTGCCCGCCCTGTTGTCCACCGGGCTGCCGCTGGGCGTGCTGCCCTGCGGCACGGCCAACGATTTCGCCCGCTCGCTCGGCATCCCCGATTTGGATGCCGCGATAGAATGCGTGATCGCGGGTGATGTCCAGACCGTGGATGTCGGCGTGGTGAATGGCCACCATTTCCTCAACGCTGCCGGTATCGGCCTGGGTCCAGACATCAACAGGAATCTCGACAAGGCAACCAAAAGGCGCTTCGGTGTACTGGGATATCTGCTTCAGGCATTCAGGCAGTTGCGCGGCAATCGAGGCATTCGGCTGACGATCGATTGCGACAGCAACCGGGTTACGCTTCGAAGCATTCAACTCACGATCGCCAACGGGATCCACTACGGCGGTGGCATGACCATATCTCAGGACGCTCGCCTGGACGATGGTCGTCTGGATGTGCTGTGCATTCGGCCCCAAGGCCTGCTACGTCTGTTAGCCTACGGGCCGTCCATGCGCTCCGGTAAGCTGGTGGACGATGAAAACATCAGGACATTCTCCGCGCGGGAAGTCGGTGTCAGTGCCCGGCGCGCGGTGGACGTCACGGCGGACGGTGAACTGGTGACGCGGACGCCTGCGAGATTTCATGTGCTTTCCCGCGCACTGAAAGTGTTTGTCCCGATTCAATGAGGTGCTGGCATGGGCGATATCGTACTGAGTGAACACGAACAGCTTTGTCGCACGGCTCACCAGCAGGTGGCGATGCTGCGCCATCTTTATCAAGACCTGCTGGTCGATGAGGGCGAAGGCCCGGAGATTCCGGGATTCAGCGTCCGCGACAGGATGAACGAACTGGCGCACACGGGTGACCTCCTCTCAGCCAAGCTGAAAGCGCTGGGTCTGCTCCCAGCTTCGCCCGATCCGGAGTGGGAAGGGGTATTGGAGGCTGTGACGAAACTCAAGCGCGCGTTCAGCGCCGAAGGTGACACCGTGTTCGCCGAGAGGCTTGCCGAGGAAGAAGATGAGTTGCTTGGTCTCCTCCAGAGCCTGGCGCACCATGATCCGGATCCGGCCCTGGATGACAGCGCCGAGCGCGCCCGTGAGGCACTCAAGCGGCTTGGCTCTGCGGGATAACCGCGCTCTTGTGGCCACGCTGCACTACAAGCGGGATCTGCCTCACGAGCGCACAAAGGTCTTCGACGTGGTGGCGGATATTGAACGCTATCCTCTGTTCATCCCGGGCTGTCACCGCGCCCGTATCCTGAGCCGCGACGGCTCACGGTGGCTGGTGGAGCAGGAAGTAGGGCTGCGCGGCTGGCGCTGGCGTTTCCGCACTCAGGCCCTGATCGAGCGTCCCGAGTCTATCGTCATCGAGTCCGCTGAAAGGCCGTTCCGCTCGCTTCAGCAAGTCTGGAAATTCGAGGCCGCAAGCACTGCCGCATGTCGGCTCACCCTGGACGTGGACTATAGCCTGCGAGGGGGGCCGGCCGCCCGGCTGCTGGAAGTGATGTTCAACGAGGCCTTCAGGCAAGCCGTCACGGCTTTCGAGCGTCGCGTTCGCGAGCTGTGTGCGTGAGTACAGCTGGGCAAGGCACTGACCTTGCGATCGGCATGCAGCGACGCGGTGGTCGAGCAGTGATCGCCAGCGTCGACTGACACGGGGCTAACGGCGCGAGCCGTAATCTTCGCTTCACAAATTTGAAACATTTGATCGCTAACCTCTCCCGTCGATTCGCGACTCGATCCTTCGAAGCCAGCGCGCACTCGGCCCTTACGGCCGCGGTTTGTTTATTGTTCCGTAACATGACGCACCTCAAGCGGGAGAGACAGACCATGCAGCGAACCAAGAAAATCAATAGCCCGATTGCGACCGCAGTCCTGCTCGCCTGTTCGAGTTTCGCGGCCATGCCGGCGCTGGCTGACAACGTGCTGGGCTACGTCACCGAGCGTGACGGTGCGCCTCTGGCGGGTGCGCGCGTGCAGGTTGTCGGGACCGGTGTATCCACCTTCACCGATCGGACAGGTCGCTTCGTGCTCCGGGGTGTCGATTCAGGGCAGGTTGAGCTTGTGGTCACCTATGTAGGCTATGACGCTCAGACAACCAACATTCAGGTCAGCGATGGTGGTGCACCTGTCGCTATCACGCTGACCCAGTCCGGTATTGACGAAATCGAGGTCGTCTCACAGCGTGTCGCCATCAACGACGCTCGGAACCGTTATCGTGCGTCGGATAGCATCAGCAACTTTCTGGCCGCAGATGACATTGGTCAGTTCGTCGATCAGAACGTCGCTGAAAACGTGCAGCGGCTGCCCGGCGTCTCGATCTCCCGCGACCAGGGCGAAGGCCGCTTTGTCAGCGTCCGTGGCATCTCCGCGGACCTGAGCACCGTCACGATCAACGGCATGCGCATCGGTACCCCAGAGGATGGTTCGCGCGCAGTGCCGTTGGATATCATTCCCTCCGGTTCCGTGGACCTGCTCGAGGTCAACAAGGTGCCGACGCCCGACATGCCGGGCGACGCTGTC
Organism: uncultured Woeseiaceae bacterium; assembly: GCA_964384925.1. Taxonomy (GTDB): domain Bacteria; phylum Pseudomonadota; class Gammaproteobacteria; order Steroidobacterales; family PWYM01; genus PWYM01. The sequence goes on along the minus strand of CAYLNP010000023.1, from coordinate 15,354 downwards.
GGAGGCCGTGTCGATATCCGCTCTGGCTCGCCATTCGCGCGCCAGGGGCGAGGCAGGTTTGACTATCGCCTCGAGCTTTCACACAACGAACTGGGCGGTGAAACCAATCCGGCAGTCGGCTTGAACTACAGCGACGTGTTCGGTTTCGGGGGCGGCAGCGAGAACCTCGGTATTTCCGTAGGCATCAATTACCAGAAGCGCGAGTTCGAGTCGGATGACCTTGAAGCGGAATACGACTTCATCGAGCTCAATGGCGTTGACGTTCTTGTTCCCATCGAGTTGCAGCAGCGCAAGTACTTTGTCGATCGCGAGCGCCTCGGCGCAAATATAAATCTCGAATACCGTGCTACGGACGACGATCGCTACTTCTTCGATGCGCTGTTCAGCCGCTTCGACGACGCCGAGGACCGCCAGAGAAGCATCATCGTGCTTGAAGATGGCGATCTCGTGGACTTCGACGGCAACAACGGACGCTTCGAGCAGGTGGCCGAAGACGGCTTCCGTCGGCGCATCCGCCGTCGTACCAAGGAGCAGGACACGTTTGCGTTTGCGTTTCGCGGCGAACACATTCGTGGCGACTGGACGATGGACTACCACGCCGGACACTCCATCACCCGGGAGTCGGTGCCCGACGAACGCGAGGGTCGATTCGAGAAGGGCGGCTCTCCGCTGGATGTGTTGTTCACCTCGGGACGTGGCAGACTTGATTTCAGTGTGTTCGATGGCGCCGTCGCAGATACCGGCTACCTGGCAAACGCCAATTACGTACTTGATCGGGTCGTTGAAGAGCCAATCGCCGTCGACGACGACGACACCAACTTCGGCGCGAACTTCGAGTGGAGTAACGCGTTCGGCATGCGCGCACTGACCCTGAAGACGGGTTTCGACATGCGCATGAAGCGTAAGGACTCCGATGTCGATGAGTACGAGCTGCGCGATGTGCCGGATCTTTTTCTCGACTCCTTCACGGGTAACGACCCCAACTATGGGCTCGGCGACCTGGGGGAGGGCATCAGTGGCGACTCGTTTATTTCGTTCTTCGAGAGCAATATCGACCAGTTCAATGAGCGCCCGCAGGATGTCGATGAAAACAGACAACTTCGCCTGGGCCCGGACTTTGTCGCGGACGAAGACGTGCTCGCAGGGTATGTCATGGCAACCTACGACATTGGCCGGTGGCGCGTCATTGGTGGGGGGCGCCTCGAGCGCACCGATTACTCGGCCGATGGCAACGAGATCGACATCGATACCGAAGGGGCCGTGACCGTCAACCCGCGCTCCGTGAGTTCTGACTACACGAGCTTCCTTCCCGGATTGCATGTCCGCTACGAGCCACGCGACGATATGGTGCTGCGCGGTGCCTGGACGAATACCATCGCGCGTCCGTCGTTCAGCGATATCTCGCCACGCTTCGAGATCGATCGCGACGATCTGGAGATCGAGACCGGCAACCCGGACCTCGATCCTTATGAGGCGAGCAACTTCGATCTGCTGCTGGACTGGTATCCGGGCAATCGCGCCATCGTTTCGCTGGGCTTCTTTTACAAGGACGTCGACAACTACACGGCCGACTTCACAACAGCAGGAGAGGGCGAGTTTGCCGGGTTTGAGGTCACCCGCCCGGTGAACTCTCTGGATGCAAGCGTCACCGGCATCGAGGCGAATGTGGAATTTGGCCTGGAGGCCTTGTCGTCGGCGCTCAGCGGTTTCCTGGTGGGGGCGAACGCCACGTTCCTGGATACCGATTTCGAGCTGACCGAGCGCCCTGGTGAGACCTTGCGCCTGCCTGACGCAGCGCATCGCACCGGCAACCTCTACCTGGGGTATGAGGCAGGGCCGCTGAGCACACGGCTGAGCTACTCTTACCGCGGCAAGGTGCTGAGTGACATTGGCGACAGCCCGGATTTCGACGTCTATGTCGACGACAGCGTCCAGCTCGATCTGGTGGCCAGCTACCGCTTCACCGATGCGGTTGAAGTGCGCTTCGAGGCGTCTAACCTGACCGACCAGGCTCTCGAACTCTATCAGGGTTCGAAGGGCAACTCCTTCCAGTTCGAGGAGTACGGTCGCACCTTCTCGGTGGGTATGGTCGGGCGGTTTTAAGGCAACGTTTCGGTGGTGGTGCGCGTCTGCATCGTAGTTCTCTGCCTCACCTGGTGGTCCAGTCCGCTGGCCGACCAGGTGTGTCCAGACACCCTTCGGTTCGCCGATACCGGCATCGAAGGGACCGAGGAGCTGCAGCGCGCCTACACCGACTTTGTCGAGGTCGTGCAGACACTTACCGGCGTGAAGATCCGCTTCTTTCCGGTCGGAAGTCGCACCACTGCGGTCAACGCACTGCGATTCCGACAGGTAGACGTGGTGCTGGCCGGACCGACCGAGTATCTGCTGATGCAGCAGAGACTTCGCGGGATGCATGCGCTTGCCGCCATCGTTCGTCCCGAGTACAGCACCGTATTCATAGTTCCGGAGGACAGCGATATCCGCACGCTGGCGGATCTGAAGGGACGCCACGTGGCCATGAAGGATCACGGTTCAACCACCGGGCATATCATTCCCAGCTACATGTTGCACCAGGCTGGCCTGGACCTCGATCGGGACGTACGCATCTCGCTGATTGACGGCGCCCGGATGGCCGCGCTTGCCACGGGCGAGGTCGATGCCGTGGGTACGGGCATCCGTGACTATGCACCTTTCGTGGCTCAGCAGTCGCGCGGTTACCGGATCTTGGCCGAAAGTGACAACATGCCGGGGGATCTGATCATCGCCGGCGCGCATATAGATCGTCAGTGTGCCGAGCATCTCAGTCGCGCCTTTCTGGACAATGCACCGGCAATCCTGCAGGCCATTCTCAACCCCGGGCGTCGGGACAAGTACGTGACCGCTGAGCTCGTGGCAGTTAACGATAGCGACTACGATCAGATTCGATCGGCCATGTCGCTGCTGGGGCTGATGCGCTAGCGCTGCATGGAAATTGCGGTCAACGAACTGAGCAAAACCTATCCTGACGGCACCCGCGCGATCCGAGGGATCACGCTCCAGCTTCCGCCAGGTGAGCAACTCACCCTGATCGGACCGAACGGCTGCGGCAAATCGACCTTGATGCGCTGCCTTATCGGGCTGGAGGTGCCAACGTCGGGCTCGATCCGCCTTGGCAGCACCGAGCTGAGCGGACTCGAGGGACGCGCTTTGCGCCGAATTCGCGCCCGGGTGGGCTGCGTATTCCAGCAGATGAACCTGGTGCCCAACCTTTCGGTGATCCAGAACGTCCTGTTCGGCGCGATGGGGCGCCTGGGCTACTGGCGCTCGCTGAATCTGCTCGCCGCGCGATCCGTGCGCGAGGAGGCCATGACCGCACTCGACCGCGTCGGCCTCGCCGATCTGAGTGAGCGCCGCACGGCGCGCCTGTCGGGCGGTCAGCAGCAGCGTGTGGCCATCGCCCGCATGCTGATGCAGGACGCCGGTGTCGTCATCGCCGATGAACCGGTGGCCAGCCTGGACCCTCGCGCGGCCGATGAGGTGATGGACCTGCTGTACGACGTCGTGCAGGAGCGCAGCATGAGCCTGATCTGCATACTCCACCAGATGAATCTGGTCGAGCGCTACGCGCGGCGACTGGTAGGGATGAAAGCCGGCGTCATCGCCTTCGATCTGCCGCTGGGGCAGTGCTCGCCTGAGCAGATCGAGGCGTTGTACGAGTCATGATTCAGACTCAGCCTTCTCTCTTGCAGCCGCCACCGAGATGGCATCGCCCGAAGTTGTCGGTGTGGCTGCTGTTGGTGGTATTCGCGGCATTCTGCCTTCACGGCCTGCACGGAGCGGAAGTCAGTGCAGAGCGCCTGGGTCAGGGTGCACTCAACCTGGCGCAGTTCCTGGGTGAGGCCTTTCCACCCGACCTCAGCCGAATGCCGGTCATCGCCCAAGCCATGCTGGAAACCTTTCAGATGGCGCTGGTCGGTGTGGTGTTCGGCGTCATCGCGAGCCTGCCGTTCGCCTTGCTGGGCGCGCGCAATACCTCACCGCACCCCACCGTGCGCTGGCTGTCGAAACTGCTGGTGGCAGTCTTCCGCACGATTCCCGACCTGGTCTGGGCGCTGATCTTCGTCGTGGCGATCGGGCTTGGACCCCTGGCCGGGATTCTCGCGATCATGATGGACACGATCGGCTTTTGCGGGCGCTTTTTCGCCGAACGCATCGAGGAGACCGATCCTCGACCGGCACAGGCACTGGCGGCCACCGGCTGTGGTAGATTCGGCATCGTCGCCGGTGCAATCGTGCCCGAGTGCCTGCCGTCCTTCACAGCCACCGCCTTGTATTCGGTCGAGAAGGCGGTCCGCAGCGCTGTGGTACTGGGGCTGGTCGGCGCCGGCGGCATTGGCGTCGAACTGTCCGCGGCAATGAACCTGTTCCAGTACGATCAGGCGTTGACCGTGATCCTGACTATCCTGGTGGTGGTCATCAGTGTGGAGCAGGTCTCGGGTTGGATTCGCGTTCGTATCCTTTGACCGACAATTTTTTCTCGCGCCGCTGGCGTGGTCAGGTGCCGATGAGCTTGCTGCTCTGGCGAGACATGCTCGGTATCGGGACGGTAGTGAACCTCGCGGCGACACTGTTTGCCCTGATTGTCGTGGTACGGGATGGGCCTGATGGGCTCGCGGTCGCGCTGCACTTTCTGCCGCTGCCCTACAACGCTTTTCTGTGCGCCGCGCTCTGGCGCATGCCGGATCGGACCCTCCTCGCCGCCGTGCTCGCTGCCGGCTGGCTGGTTGCCATGACGCTGGTGTGACCATGGTACGTGCCTGCCGGAGAGGCAGGCCGGCGCTGACTTGGGGTAGGCTAGCGTTGGTTCCCAGGTCGCCACCGGAAAAAGGAGCACAGATGGTCAAGTTGCTGGTCGCCGTAAAACGCCGGGCGGATATGACGCCCGCAGAGTTTCACGAATACTGGCGCACCACGCATGCCTAGCTGGTGAAGTCCATCCCGGCTGCCAGACGCTACATCAAGAAGTACGTACAAAGTCACACCATCGACGAGGCCTACTCGAATGGCGAAGTGGCCTACGATGGCGCCGTGGAGCTGTGGTTCGACTCCGTTGCCGATCAGGAGGCATTCTTCTCGGACGCGGAGTATCTGAAGAAAGTCCAGCCCGACGAAAGTCGCTTCGCGGATATGGATCGAACAGCGTTTTTCCTGACCCGCGAAGAGCCCATCATCGACAATACCGGGCGTTGAGAGCCGTCACGATGGGCCGACGAGCCATGCCGGATGTGCAGGTCCTGCGGGCAGACATCGTCATTGTCGGCGGCGGCGGCGCAGGCTTGCGGGCCGCCATCGCCGCTGCGGAGGTGAATCCCCGCCTGGACATCTTGCTGCTCTCGAAGGTGTACCCGATGCGCAGCCACACCGTGGCGGCCGAAGGGGGCTGCGCGGGTGTGATCCAGCCGCACGACAGTGTCGATGCCCACTTCGACGACACCGTCTCGGGTGGCGACTGGTTGTGTGATCAGGATGTCGTCGACTATTTCGTGCGTCACGCCACCGAGGAGAATCTGCGTCTGGAGCACTGGGGCTGCCCGTGGAGCCGTAAGCCCGATGGCAGTATCAACGTTCGCGCGTTCGGCGGCATGAAGATCGAGCGCACCTGGTTTGCGGCCGACAAGACCGGCTTCCACATGCTCCACACGCTGTTTCAGACCTCATTGAAGCACCCTTCCATCCGGCGCTGTGACGAGTACTTCTGCACCGACCTGCTGGTTGAAGACGGCGCCTGCGCAGGCATCCAGGCCATCGACATACGCACCGGCAGCCATACGTTGATCGCGGCAAGCTCGGTCGTGCTGGCCACCGGCGGTGCGGCCCGGGTCTACCGCTTCAATACCAACGGCGGCATCGTCACCGGCGATGGCATGGCCCTGGCGTATCGCCAGGGCTTGCCGCTGCGTGACATGGAGTTCGTGCAATACCATCCTACGGGCCTGCCCGGCTCCGGGATCCTGATCACCGAGGCCGCCCGAGGCGAAGGCGGAGTCCTGACCAATCGCGACGGTCACCGATATTTGCAGGACTACGGCCTGGGCCCGGAGACGCCGCTGGGTACACCTCGCAACAAATATATGGAACTCGGGCCTCGAGACCGCCTGAGCCAGGCGTTCTGGCACGAGGCCAAGGCCGGACGGGCGCTGGCCACAATCCGCGGCGAGGCGGTGAATCTGGACCTGCGCCATCTGGGCGAGGCGCGCATCAATGAACGCCTGCCGTTCATTCGCGAACTGGCCCTCACCTATGTGAACGTCGATGCGGTCCACGCGCCCATCCCGGTGCGGCCGACGGCCCACTACACGATGGGCGGGATCCAGACCGACCGCCACACCGCCACCGCGCTGCCGGGACTGTTCGCCGCCGGCGAATGCGCGAGTGTCGGGCTGCATGGTGCCAACCGGCTGGGGTCCAACTCCCTGGCCGAACTGGGCGTGTTCGGCCGGCTCGCAGGCGAGCATGCCGCGGCGCGCGCCGGGCAGGGGCCGACGCTGGATGCGCGGCGTCTGCTCGCACAGGCGCGCGACAATGCCGTGGGATGGGACGCCCTGCGCGAGTCCACGGGCAGTGAGCGCCTGGCCGCGATCCGCGACGAGATGGCGTGCGCCATGGAAGAGGGTGCCGGTATCTTCCGTTTGCCCGGGCAGATGCAGCAGACCTGCGCGAAGGTCGCCGAACTCAAGGAGCGCTACCACGACCTTGGGCTGGTCGACCGCAGCCGGTGCTTCAACACCGAGTGGCTGAACGCCATCGAGCTGGGCTATCTGCTCGATGTGGCCGAGGCGATGGCGCACGCGGCACTGGCCCGCCAGGAATCCCGTGGCAGTCATCAGCGGCCCGAAGACTTTCACCAGCGCGACGATGCACGGTTCCTCAAACACAGCCTGGTATACCGCGCCGAAGATGCACCGCAACTGGACTGGCAGGATGTGGTCATCACCCGCTCCCAGCCGGCCGAACGGCACTATGGTGCCGCCGGCCAGCAGGAGAACACGCCGTGACGGACACCGTGACCGTGCGGGTACAGCGCTACCGGCCCGAAGAAGACGCCGCACCCTGGGAGCAGAGCTTCGAGGTGGCCTACAGTGAAGATCTCTCCATCCTCGACGCGCTTAACCAGATCAAGGACGAGCAGGACCCGACGCTCAGCCATCGCTGGTCGTGCCGCATGGCGATCTGTGGCAGCTGCGGGGTGATGGTGGACGACGAGCCCCGGTTGTCGTGCAAAACCTTTCTGCGGGATTACCGGGATGAGGGTGCGGTGAGCGTGCGCGCGCTGGACAATTTCCCCATCGAGCGCGACCTGGTGTCTGATCTCAGCGGCTTTATCGACCACATCGAGACGGTGCAACCGTGGTTGATCCGGCACGACAATGAAGCCATCGATGGAGGCGCATACGTCCAGACGCCGGCGCAGATGCAGCGCTATGCCGCCTTCAGCCAGTGCATCAACTGCGCGCTGTGCTACGCCGCCTGCCCGCAGTTCGGTCGGGATCCGGCCTTCCTGGGACCCGCCGCATTGACGCTGGCCCAGCGCTACAACCTGGACTCTCGCGACGAGGGCGCGGGTCAGCGCATGCGCTGGCTCAATGCCGAGGAGGGCGTGTGGAGCTGCACATTCGTCGGTTACTGCTCTGAAGTCTGCCCCAAGGATGTCGACCCGGCTGCGGCCATCAATCAGGGCAAGGTCGCATCGAATATCAACTACGCGGTGAACCTGTTCAGAATCCTGCGAGGCGACGACGGTGCGTAAACCTTTTGTGCAGCGCCAGCGCGCCGATTGGTGGTTGCGCAATCCCGCCTACCGTCGTTACATGCTGCGCGAAGCCACAGCCGTACCGCTGTTGCTGTACACCTTGCTGCTGATGAGCGGCGTGTACCGCTTCACCCAGGGCGAGGCGGCATTCCTGGCCTGGCTGGAGCTGCTGCGCAGTCCCTGGGTGTGGGTCCTGCACGGGTTGGCGTTCGCGGCGGCGCTGCTCCACGCTGTCACCTGGATCGGACTGGTGCCGAAAATCCTGGTCATTCACACCGATCACCTGCAGGTCAGCCCCGCCGTGGTGAAGGGCGCGCACCAGATCGGCGCGCTGGCCTGCAATGTCGGCGTGGTCGTGCTGGCGGTGCTGCTGCTGCGCGCCGCGGGCGGGCGTTGAGCATGCGCCGGTCCCACGAGCCCGTAGCGTGGTCGCTGTTCGGCGCTGGTGGCATGCTGCTGGCGTTTATCGGGCCGGGGCTGGTGCTGACCACCGCCTTGCTGCCGTGGCTGGCGGCAGAGGACCCGACCGCGATTCATGAAGCCATCGGTGCACTGCTCGGGCACCCGCTGGGCAAGCTGTCGGTACTGGCCTGCGTGGCGCTGCCGCTGTTCCATACACTGCACCGGATCCATCACGGTCTCCACGACCTGCATTTGCGGGCCCCCAGGCTGCTGATGCAAGTCCTTTGCTACGGCGGTGCAACGGTGCTCAGTGCCATCACCGGGTGGTGGCTGCTGCAGCTGTGACGGACATCCGGTCACCGAAGGGCATCAGCCCGACGGCTGTGCCAGCGACAGGCATCGTGAGACCACTGACCGTGCTCTACGTGCGACCGCGTACATAACCCGGGCGCCGCCCGGGCTAGGCTGTCGGTCTACCATAACCAGGGGGGATCGGCAGCCGCCATGTTTATCCGCATCGGATTCGACATCGTGCTCGATGCGGTTGCATCGAGGTCCGTGATCTGTTTGCTCCGGGTCCATCCTTCACGACAAAGGGGCCTTCAGACGAAGGAGAACTTCCGGACCGTGCCGGAGCTGCCACGAGAAGAGTACGTGGATGCCTATGGCAATCGCTGCGGAAGAATCAACGTGCCTGAGGAATGCACGACGCTGCAGCTTCTCAATGAGGCCGTCATCGAAGACGATGGTGCTCCGGATGTCTATGCGCCGTTTGCAGAGCAGCTCGCGGTCGCCGACCTGCCGGCGGAAACACTGAGTTTCCTGCTCTCCAGCCGCTACTGCGACGTGGACAGTGAACTCCTGCCTTTCGCGTGGAATCAGTTTCAGGCGACACCGCCTGGCTGGGCGCGCGTCCAGGCGATCTGTGATTTCGTGCATCAACATCTCCAGTTCAACTACGCGCTGGCGCGTTCCACTCGGACCGCCCTGGAGGCGTTCCAGGAGCGTGTCGGCGTGTGTCGTGATTTCGCGCATCTGGCGATCACGCTGTGCCGGTGCATGAATATTCCCGCCCGCTATGTGACGGGATACCTCGGTGATATCGGCGTGCCACGTGATCCTGCGCCGATGGATTTCAGCGCGTGGTTCGAGGTCTATCTTGGAGACCGCTGGTACACTTTCGATGCGCGGCACAATCAACGCCGTATTGGACGTATCGTGATCGCCCGTGGGCGCGACGCGGTGGATGTTCCGATTACGATGGTGTTCGGCGCGCACTCGCTGAGCAGGTTCAACGTTGTGACCGATGAGGTCGATGCGGTAGAGTTCATTGACAACTACAGTCCGTGCGCGCATCCCGTGTCCTCGCGGCCACGGATCCCCCGCAGTCGCCCTCAACACAGCGCGGCGGAGCAGGCCAGCGGCTGACGCGCGGCGGTTGGATGAGCAACAGTCACAGGAGATCGCCATGGCGACTGGGTGGGCCGGCGATGGCGCAGTACAGGACCAGATTGATGCAACGGTGGAGGACGCCATCCGGCGCGCCCGCAGCCATTTGCGTGACGGTCCCGCGCTGAGCCACTGCGAGGAATGCGGTGCCAGAATTCCGGAGGCCCGGCGCGTGGCCGTTCCGGGGGTGCGCATGTGCGTCGCCTGCCAGGAGGCACACAACGGCGAGGCGTCCCGAGTCAGCGGCTACAACCGCCGCGGCAGCAAGGACAGTCAGCTTCGCTGATTATTGGTTTGCAGCTTTGAAAGCCACCGTCTACAAGGGCGAATTGCAGGTCAGTGACATGGACCGGCATTACTACGCCACGCATGCGCTCACGCTGGCCCAGCATCCATCCGAGAACGATGCGCGGCTGATGGTTCGGGTGCTCGCGTTCGCCATGTTTGCCGACGATCGACTGTCGTTCGGTCGCGGGGTGAGTACGGACGATGAGCCCGACCTGTGGCGCCGGGCGGTCACAGGCGAGATCGAGCAGTGGATCGACCTCGGGCAACCGGAGGGGTCGCGCATCCGCAAGGCGTGCGGGCGCGCCCGTGAAGTCGTCGTGATCGGCTACAGCGGTCGGGGCTTCAGCCTCTGGTGGGACAAGCATGCCAGTGCGCTTGAGCGATGCAGCAACCTGTCCGTGATCGAACTGCCTGCAGGTACTGCGGAGGCACTCGCCGGCCTGCTCAGCCGCGGCATGCGACTGCAGTGCCTGGTGCAGGACGGAGAACTCCAGCTGATGGGTGAGGCACGGTCGGTGACTGTCACGCCGGTGCTGCGTCAGCGATCGCGGATCGGCGTTGACATCTGAAATCTGCAGTGTCTCGTTTATGCTGCACATACCCGCGTAGCAGCTTGGCATGCCATACCAATGAAACTCTCCATTCTAGACCTTGCCCACGTACCGATGGGCAGCGATGCAGGCACGGCGTTGCGCAATGCCATGGATTACGCGCGCCACGCGGATGCGTTGGGCTACGAGCGCCTGTGGTATGCCGAGCATCACAACATGCCGGGCATCGCGAGCGCCGCGACAGCCGTCGTCATCGGCCAGGCAGCGGCAGTCACGAGCCGCATTCGCGTCGGGGCCGGCGGCATCATGCTCCCGAATCACTCCCCGCTGGTGATTGCCGAGCAGTTCGGAACATTGGAGGCGCTGTTTCCCGGGCGCATCGACCTGGGACTGGGCCGAGCGCCCGGTGCTGACGCGGCGACCTGGCGTGCGTTACGGCGCGACCCCGGGGCCTCGGAGCGCTTTGCCGAGGACGTCCTTGAATTGCAGGCGCTGCTCGGCCCGGTACAGCCGGGTCAGCGTATTCGTGCAGTACCGGGTGCCGACACGAACGTCCCGCTGTGGATACTGGGCTCCAGCCTCTTTGGCGCCCAGCTGGCCGCGAGGCTTGGTCTCCCGTATGCCTTTGCATCACATTTCGCGCCCGCCGCGCTGCACGATGCCTTGGACCTGTATCGCAGACTGTTTCAGCCCTCGGCCCAGCTGCAACAGCCCTATAGCGTGGCCGGGGTGAACGTGATCTGCGCCGAGACCGATGCGCAGGCGCGCCACCTGTTCACTTCGCTACAACAGGTCGTGATCGGGCTTGTCACCGGCAATCCAGGGCGCCTCGCGCCACCGGTAGATCACATATCGCCGTTGCCGCCGCTGGTGCAGCAGCGTGTCGATGGGTTCCTGGGCTGCTCGTTCGTGGGGGCGCCCGCCACCACCGTGCGTGCGGACCTTGAAGCCTTCATCGCATCGACGGGCGCTGACGAGCTGATCGTCGCCAGCGCGATCTTCGATCCGGTCGCTCGAATGAAATCCTGCGAACTGCTGGCCGACGCCTGCCTCTAGCCTTTCGTCGCGCTTAAAGAAGATGCACTTGAGCATCGACGGTAAGCTGGAAGCGATGAGCTGAAGGCTCTGCGTGCGAAAAGCGCGTGATTGTTCGCCTGTTGACGGGCCTTTGCGGGGTTCTCAGCGATGTCTAAGCGCCGAAAAGCAGTCGCGACAGATGTACAGCGCTCCAGATCAGCAGTGTCAGAACGGCGAGCAGACCCAGCAGTATCAGGCTGATCAGGATGACGACGAAAAGCCAGTCGCTTCGGGTGGAGACGGACGTTGCGGGTAGATGCTTCTGATAGAGCCGGTAGTTACGATCGTTGGACTTCCACCACACGGAGAAAAGGTCACCGATGATCGGGACCGCCCCCGCGCCGGTATTGATGAGTACGTTCAGTGCCATCCGGACAAGGACGATACGCGGAATGCCGCTGCGTGCGCTCTGGAAGAGGACGAGGCTGGAGACCATGGCACCGACAGCGTTGCCGAGCCCGGGGACCAGTCCGACTATGGGGTCAAGCCCGAATCGTACATTCGTGCCCGGAACCTTGAACATCGTGTCCATGATGAGTGCGATCCACTTGGCACGCGCGTCCGGACTCTGCTCAGTTGCCTCGTGCTTCTGAGGTCCCGGAGGATAAACTTCCACCGCTTCAAGCTCGTTGCGCGCCTCGCGGCGCGCTTGGTCGGCGGTTCACATGGGGTTCCCGGGAAACGGGCGATGTGGCTGCTCTGCGCCTCGCCGAGGCTGACCCGCCTTCTCGTTGAGCTCCAGGAACCAATCACTCTCTTCATGGTAGACGTGATGAGCGACAGCGCCACGGATATGCTCCAGCTTGTCCAGGTAGTCTGCGCTCATCGGGTCCAGGTCCTCGAGTGCTGCCATCTGAATTTTGGCGGCACTTTGCTCGGTGTACGCCGTGGTGGCATGGGCTTTCTCATTGTGAAGCGCCAACGCCGGGTAGAGCACCATTTCATCGGCGAGCGAGTGTGAGGTCAGAATCATGGCCAAGCGTTTCTCGGCGCTGCGACGCGAGTCCGCGTCCGTCGCCTGCTTTACGTCAGCGAATGCGGCCTCGATCTCAAGGTGGTGATCCAGCACCATCGCCAACCAGCCTCCTTGCGTGGCTGATGCTTGCGCCTTGGCACGCGCTTCCGCGCGGTCTTCCTTACTTTCTGGCGGCGTGACAGCGCCGACGACTTTGTCGATGACTGACATGGTGTGTCTCCTCTGGTGTGCCGGTCGACTCTGATGTCCATGCCTTGGAAGGAGCATGGCTGTGGGATCTCGAACGACTTTCGGGATGGTCGCAGCAGCCAACGAGGCCCCGAAAGTAGTATCGGTAGCCTGAAACATTATCACCGTGCGGATCCGCACACAGATGGCACAGACTGCGGTATGCAATCGGCACCACAACTGAGAAGCTGAGCTGCGAGTGCTACGCGGTGGTCAAGAAGGAAACCGAGCGTCTTCTCCCGTATCGCGTGACGACATCCCCGCATAGCTGATCAGGAAGCATACAGCAACGCCAACACTTCATTGATGCACACTGCTGGACGCGTATTCCCCCATACTATGGCGGCTGAGTGTGAATTGGAGGTCAAGCCGTGAATCCAACAATATTGGCGGTGCTCATCATCGGTGCGACCCTTGCCCCATCTCGAATGGTCCTGGCCGATGATGCCCTCGGCACTGACTTGCAAAAGGTGATGAACCTCTGGTGCACGCAAGCCGGCACCTGGGTCGGCATGATCGATGTGACAGGGTCGGACGGCACTCGCCAGAGCCTGGAGCTCGTGACAACGCACGACTGCAGTGAGGCATCGGAGTTTCACATCGTTCGCGAGCGTTTCGGTAGCTCAAATGCCACGGTCAAAGTAACGTTCATTGACAAGGCTGTCCAAGGGTTCCACACGTCCTACTTTGCCGGAGGTCAAGAGTCGCCGTACCGCTTCTCGTTCGTGAGCGCGGAAGCCACTGACGATACGCACTGGACGACGATTATCGCCTCGCCGCCAGGCACTGAGACATACGAGGGGCGTCCGGCCATGCTGCGATACATACGCGTGCGCAACGGCGACAAGATAGAAAGTTGGAAAGACGTACAATTTGCTGACGGCGAGCAAGACTTTGAGCCGCGCTCACGGATCAAGCAGACGCTACGTCGCTGACGCTGATGGTGGCGGATGGTCACATAAATCACCGCGACAGCAGCTCGATATAGGGCTGGTAGCTGTAGCTGCGATTCTTTTTCTGGCCAGTCATTTCCGTCACGATGCCCAGGTCTTCGAGTACCTTGACGGCGGCAGTGGCGGTCGGAAAGGTGGTTTCCAGTTTTCGTCGTACTCGCTCGATGGTGAAGCGCGGCATCATCGGCAGCAACTCGAACAGCCGGTAGCTGGCCGGGCCAGCCTTGGGTGCTTCCAGCAGACGGCGCCGATCCGCCGCGATCACGCTGGCGATGGCGATGATGCTGCGTTCGGCGTCACTGGCGGCGGTCGCCACGCCTTCGAGGAAAAAGGCGACCCAGGCCTCCCAGTCGCCCTCTGTGCGTATGATCGAAAGGCGCCGGTAGTACTCGGCCTGATGCTGCTTCAGGTAGCCGCTGAGATACATGAGCGGTTCCGGCAGCAATCCCCACTGTTCCAGCAGTGCGGCAATCAGCAGGCGCCCAATGCGACCATTGCCATCGAGGAACGGGTGGATGGTTTCGAACTGGGCGTGTGCCAGGGCAATCCTGACCAGTGGTGGCAGAGCGCCCGCCTCATCGTGAATGAAGTGCTCCAGTTCGCCCAGCAGATCTGCCACACGGTCGGCGGGTGGCGGCACGAAAGCGGCGTTGCCAGGACGGGTGCCGCCGATCCAGTTCTGGGAACGGCGCAGTTTTCCGGGCTGCTTGCCGGCCCCACGGAAGCCATCCAGCAGGACTCGGTGGGCCTCACATAGCAGGCGCACGCTGATGGGCAGACCACTGGGGTCGCGCAGGGTGTCCTGTACCAGCCGGAAGGCGCGCAGGTAGTTGGTGACTTCCTCGACGTCGTCCGTGTTGCTGACGGCAATCCCGGCTTCCTCGTCGAACAGGTCGGTCAAGGTAGCCTGGGTGCCTTCGATTTGCGAGGTGAGCAGGGCTTCCTTGCGGATGGCGCTGTACAGTAACCAGTCCACCGACGGTACCAGCCCCGACACCCCAGACAGGCGGGCGAGCGCCAGCTCGGCCTGATGATTCAGGTCGGCAAATGCCTCGGGAGCCAGCGAAGGATGGGCGGGAGGCAGTGGAAGCGGAACGAAGGCCTGAACCGATTCGCCCAGCGTAGTCGAGATGGCGTAAGTGCCCGTAGTGCGCCTCATGGTAAAGCCGTCTTTAATTGGACCTCTATTTATTAAAGCATTCTTTAATAAAAGATGCCAGCTTTAAAGCAGCCTTTAATCAGAGGGCTCGCCGCCGGCAGTGCAACTGTGTTGCGCTGCTAATGCCTTGAACACGCGCGAGCGCGCAAGAAAAAAGGCCAGCCCAGAGTGGCTGACCTTGATATGTTGGTGGAGGCGGCGACAATCACATCGTCTTATGAATCAATACGTTGCACCGCTAAACGCCAGAAATGTCCCCATAGATGCCCCCAGATGACTTCGCCTGGCTTTTTGGCGAGATTCCGGCAGATTTTAACGCTCTTCAGGCGCTCGCCATGTGCTGAATCGCTCCAGCGCATCGGTGCTGCCGATCAGGGCGCGCGCCCGTCGAAGTCGTTCTATTGTGCGCTCCCGTTGCTCGTCAGGTAAATCCTGCGCCCGGCGTTCGGCGTCGGCGAAGAACGCATCGAGTCGCTTCG
>CAYLNP010000022.1:15127-20365 GCA_964384925.1 uncultured Woeseiaceae bacterium | reverse complement strand
GCAGCAACACCCTGTCGCGCGCCGTGCTCGAGGAGCTGGCCGGCCTGCTCGAGGACCTGCATGCCGCACCGCCACGCGGCGTCATCATCGCCTCGGCCAAGGCGTCAGGCTTCATCGCCGGTGCCGATATCGGTGAGTTCGAAGCGCTCACGCACAGCGAAGAGGCCTATGGTCTGGTGCGTCAGGGCCAGCAGGTCATCGAGCGCCTGGCCGCGCTGCCCTGCCCCACCGTGGCGATGATCGAGGGGCACGCGCTGGGCGGCGGACTGGAACTGGCGATGGCCTGCCGTTACCGGGTGTGCGCCGAAGCAGACCAGGGCATCCTTGGACTGCCGGAAGTGAAGCTCGGCATTCACCCGGGCTTCGGTGGCACGCTGCGCAGCGTGCAGCTCGTGGGCGTTCCTGCGGCGATGGACATGATGCTGACGGGACGCTCGTTGCGTCCGGGGCGCGCCCGGGCGCTCGGCCTCGTCGATCGGGTCGTGCCCGCGGCAGAACTGCGTCAGGCGGCCCGCCAGATGATCCAGCGCCGGCCGTCGCCCCGGCGCGAGCCGTTGAGTTCGAAAGCCATGGGCCTGCCGGGTGTGCGCACCCTGGTCGCACGCCAGATGCGCAGCAAGGTTGCCTCACGCGCCAGGCCGGAACACTATCCTGCGCCCTACGCGATCATAGACCTGTGGGAACGCCATGGCGCGCGAGGGGCCGCGGCTCTGGACGCCGAAGCAGGCTCCATCGCGGCACTGTTTCCGACACCGACCTGCCGCAATCTGGTTCGCGTGTACTTTCTGCAGGAGCGCATGAAGGCGCTGGCCCCAAGGAATGTCCCGGAGGTCCGCCACCTGCACGTCATCGGCGCCGGCGTGATGGGCGGTGATATCGCCGCGTGGGCGGTACTGCAGGGCCTGGAGGTCACGCTGCAGGATCTCGACGAAAAAGCCATCGAGGCGGCACGCCGGCGCGCCGCCAAACAGTTCGAGAAACGGCTGAAAACCACGGAGCGCGTCGCCCAGGCCAGCACGCGCCTGCATGCAGACCCCGAGGGCGAAGGCGCGGCCAGAGCCGATGTGATCATCGAGGCCATCGTCGAGCGCCTGGACGTCAAACGCAAGGTGTTCACCGCGCTCGAGGCCACTGCGCGCGCTGACGCCGTGCTCGCAACGAACACCTCGAGCATTCCCCTGGAGGACATTGCCAGTAGCCTGGACCGTCCCGGGCGGCTCATCGGCCTGCATTTCTTCAACCCTGTCGCGGCGCTCCCACTCGTCGAGGTGGTGCACAGCGATCGCAGCGACGCCCAGGTCAGTGCCCAAGGCATCGCGTTCACGCGCCAGATTGGCAAACTGCCGCTGCCCTGCGCCAGCCAGCCGGGTTTCCTGGTCAACCGTATCCTCGCGCCCTACATGGCCGAGGCCATGGCACTGCACCGCGAGGGGGTGCCCCTGGGCCTGATCGATGAAACCGCCAAGGCGTTCGGCATGCCCATGGGTCCGGTCGAACTTGCCGACTCCGTGGGACTGGATGTGGCCTGGCATGTCGCGCAGATCCTTGGCGAGGCGTTCGGTCGCACGCCCCCGGAGGAGCTGCGCCTCAAGGTCGAGGCAGGCGAGCTCGGCCGCAAGACCGGGAAGGGCTTCTATCGCTGGGAAGACGGCAAGCCGGTGCGCGAGCGCGTCGACGCCACCGCAGCCGCTGCAGACCTCGAGGACAGACTCATCCTGCCGATGGTCAACGAGGCCGTCGCCTGTTTTGCCGACGGCGTGGTGGATGACCTCGATCTGCTCGACGCAGGCGTGATTTTCGGCACCGGTTTCGCGCCCTTCCGGGGCGGGCCGATCCAGTTTGCCCGGGATCGTGGTCTGGACGCCACGCATCAGCGGCTGGTCGCGCTGGCAGAGCGTTACGGAGATCGCTTCCGGCCGCATTCAGGTTGGGCCCGTCTCATGGACAATGCAGAAGCGTGAGCCGCTTCAGGCTTCCGCGCCGACCCCTGTGCTAGGCTGCCGGCTGCCCAACGCACAGGCCCTGAACACGACGTCCCAGAGATGAGTACCCCAAGAGTCCTCAAGCCCGAACAGCTGGCCTTCTTCTCTCCTCTGGACGGATTGAAAAAGGAAAACCTGCAGGCGCTCGCGCGCAGGACGCAAGTGCGCGACTGCGCGGCCGGCAAAACACTGTTCAAGCAGGGTGACGAGGAGAAACGCAGCGTTTACCTGATGTCCGGGACCGTCGAACTTCGTGATGGGGAGCAGGTCATCGCGACGATCCGCGGCGGCAGCGACCAGTCGCGCAATCCTTTGGGGGCCGTGCTGCCACGCCGCTACACGGCAATGGTCGTGGCCAACGCAGAGTTCATTGCCCTGGACAGCGATCAGCTCGACCTGATGCTCACCTGGGATCAGACCGGCAGCTACGAGGTCAGCGAACTCGGCGGCCCCGACGGCGACAGTGACGACTGGATGACTGCGCTGCTGCAGACCAAGGCCTTTCATCGTATTCCGCCGGCCAACATCCAGGCCATCTTCATGCGCATGCAGCGGATCAATCTCAAGGAAGGCGATGTCGTCATCAAGCAGGGTGACGAGGGTGACTACTTCTATGTCGTCACGGTGGGCCGCTGTGTGGTGACCCGCGAAACGCCGCTGAACAAGGAAGGCATCCGGCTGGCCGAACTGGGGGTCGGCGATACCTTCGGTGAAGAGGCGCTGATCTCGAACGCTCGCCGCAATGCCACCGTGACGATGCTCAGCAGTGGTTCACTGATGCGCCTGGGCAAGGAAGACTTCAGGACACTGCTCAACGAACCGCTGCTGGAGTGGGTGGACGCTGATGAGGCCACAAAAATTGTCGCCGATGGCGGCAAGTGGCTGGACGTACGCCTGCCCAGCGAATTCGAGAACTTTCATCAGCCAGGTGCGGTGAACGTCCCGCTCTACTTCATCCGGCTGAAGATGAAGACGCTCGACACCAGTGCGCCCTACGTGGTGTGCTGCGATACCGGCCGGCGCAGTTCGGCCGGTGCGTTCATCCTCAACGAGCGAGGCCTCAAGGCCTATGTGCTGCGCGGCGGGCTCAACGCGCTGCGCGCCGACTGACGCCGTCGCCCGACCTGGGCAGAGCCTACATCGTATGTGTGGGCTTGTCGCCACCCAGCGCACCGGCCAGATAGTTCTCGATCTTCTTCTGCGTGCCACCGCGATCCTGATCGCTGAACTGTACGCCGATGCCGGCCGTGCGCTTGCCCTGTGCGCCCTTGGGGGTCATCCAGATGACCTTCCCCGCGACCGGGATCTTCTCGTCCTCACCCATCAGGTTGAGCAGCATGAACACCTCGTCACCGAGGCGGTAGCTCGAATTGGTGGGGATGAACAGGCCGCCGTTCTTCACGAAGGGCATGTACGCCAGATACAGCGCACTCTTGTCCTTGATGGTCAGCGTCAGCAGGCCGGGCTTGCTCATGGGCTTATGTTAACGCTTCGTGGCCGAATCGATCGCGAATTCCATCACATCAGGCAGCACGGCGCCACGTCACCAGCAGCGCTTCCAGCCCCAGGGCAATATTGACACCACCCGCGACGAGACGTCGCAGACGGCTCACGCCGTCGCGCAGCTCGAAGAGGCTGCGAGCCGAGCGCGTCTCGACCACGCCCAGCAGCCGGGCGTAGGCCGCGTGCGCATGATCGGGCGCCTCGGGCTGCTGCGCCAGGTCGCAGAGCACGCGTTCCAGGCGTGTCTGCAGCCATGCCAGGTAGCCTGCCGGATCTGCCTTCAGCCAGCCCTCGACCCGGCCCGGCAGGTCCCCGCCTTGCTCCAGCAGCGCGGCGAGTTCCGCGCACCAGGTCTCGTCGAGGGTGTCGAGCCCGGCTTGGGCCATGTCCAGGGCGCGCAGCGGTGCGCCACCGGCGAGGTCGAGCAGCGACTGCCACTCGCGTCCGGGGTGGGCCCGGGACAACCATTCAATCGCCGCCGGCGCTGCGGGTGGGACGATGGCAAGCCGCTGACAGCGACTGCGGATCGTCGCGGGCAACCTACCCGGGGCGTGGCTGACGAGCAGCAGGTAGACCGCCGCTGGCGGCTCCTCGAGCGTCTTGAGCAGACTGTTGGCCGCACTGCTGGTCATGTCGTCCGCCAGATTGACGATCACCACCCGGGCGCCTCCGCCGTGACTGGTAAAGCCGAGTTGCTCGATCAGGGCACGCACCTGATCCACGCCGATGCTGCGCTTGTCGGGCAGCGGCTCGAGGCGATGAAGATCCGGGACATGGGAGCGCTCCGCGGCCTGGGCTGAGGTGTCCTCGCGCAGCGCGGCGGGCCAGTCGACTGGGTCGAGGCCTGTGACCAGGGCGCCGGCGAGCGCCTCGGCCAGCCGGCGCTTGCCCACGCCGGGCGGGCCGTGCAGCAGCCAGGCGTGGCCGAGTCGGCCACGCGCGCCGGCGGCAGCCAGCGACTCGACCACCGGCCGGTGCCACGGCAGTACTGTGATCATACTACTCACATCAACTTAACTTTGTTCTTCAACAGATTGTTTTATAAACCTTTCAAGGAAGCCAGAGAGCTGCGCTCGCACCTCAGGCAAGGACGCCGACGCATCGACGATCACAAAGCGGGCGGGCTCGCGTCGTGCCTGCTCAAGATAACTCGATCTCACCCGTTCGAAGAACGCATGCGTTTCGCTTTCGAAACGATCCGCGCTGCCGCGCCCCCGCGTGCGGGCCAGCGCCACGTCCACCGGCGCATCGAGCAGCACGGTCAGGTCCGGCTGCAGGTCCGCATGGATCCAGTCGGCGAGCGTCTCGATGCGGGTCATCGCCTGGCCGCGGCCGCCGCCCTGGTAAGCCCGGGTGGCGTCGGTGAAGCGATCGCACAGGACCCAGGTGCCGCGGGCAAGCGCCGGGCGAATCAACTGCTCGACATGGATCGAGCGGGCCGCGAACATCAGCAGCAGTTCGGCGGCGTCGGAGAGGGGCTCGCTTGCGTGCAGCACCAGCTTGCGGAGCTCTTCAGCCAGCGGCGTGCCACCGGGCTCACGGGTCTCGACGACGTCGATGCCGGCGCTGCGCAGCCGCTCCGACATCGCGGTGAGATTCGTCGACTTGCCGACGCCCTCGATGCCTTCGAGCGTGATGAAGCGGCCGCGCGTCACAGCGCCTCGGCCGCCGCGCGTCGCTCGCGCATCCGCTCGAGGTAGCGCGCCACCGCCCGGTTGTGCTCGTCGAGCGTCACGGAAAAATGATGGCTGCC
>CAYLNP010000022.1:0-15117 GCA_964384925.1 uncultured Woeseiaceae bacterium | reverse complement strand
CTCGACGCAGGGCAGATGCCCCGCGCCGCGGATCAGGTGGAATTCGGCCCCCGGTATCAGCCCCGCCGTTGCGCGCACGACATCGGGCGGCGTGGCGCCATCGTGCTCTCCCGCGATCACCAGCGCAGGCAGCCGCAGCGCCGCGGTGGCTGCCGTCCGGTCGGCCGGTGGCCACGAAGAACAGTTCATCGCCGTCGGCCGGGTTGAGCGCGGCATGCAGCGAGCGCCGGCCTGGCAGCGCGATGGGTGTGGGCGGTAGCCCGTGCCGGGTATAGGTGTTATAGGGGGTGTCGCGGCGCAGGTCGGCGCGGCGCAGTCGATCGCCATACTGCTCACCCAATCCGTAGATCACGGTCGGGTCGGTCTGCAGTCGCATGCCAATGCGCAGGCGGCGTACGAAAACGCCGGCGACGCGCTCGCGCTCCTCATCCAGACCGGTTTCCTTCTCGATGATCGAGGCCAGTACCAGCGCCTCGTAGGGCGAGGCCAGCGGCAATCCGGGTGCGCGTTGGGCCCAGGCCTCGTCGAGCTGCCGCCGCATGCGCTCGCGCGCCTGACGCAGAATATCAAGGTCACGGGTGCCGCGCGCGAAGCGATAGGTATCCGGGAAGAACAGACCCTCCGGATGCAGCTCGGGCTCACCCAGCGCGGCCATGATCTCGTCGGCCGCAAGGCCGCTGTCCTGCACTGCATCATGTACCCGAAGCGCCGTCAGCATCTCCTCGAAACGCCAGCCTTCAACCACCGTCAGCGGGTGGAGCAGCACCCGACCCTCCACGAACATCGCGAGCATCGTGCGCGGTGTAGCCCCGGCGGGTAGCAGATATTCGCCGGCCTGGATGCGCTGGTCGGCGCCCTGCCATCGCGCCCAGCGCGAAAACACGCGCGGGTGCGTCATGACCTGACGGCTGGCCAGTCCTGCCGCAATGCCTGAAAGACTCTGCCCACTGGCAACCTCCACGCGAACGCCGGGATCGTCGATCCGCATGGGCGTATCCACGTAGCGCTGCAGCCATGCGTAGCCGGCGATGCTGCCGGCTACGGCCAGCATGACCAGCAATACAAGCCCTGTGAGCAGCCGTCGCATCAGGCGTCCGCGCTCGCAAGGTCCATGGCCTGCTGCAGCGCGCGGGTCACCGGCCCCACCGCGAAGCGATGCTCGCCGAGCCTGCGCACCGGCCAGATGCCGATCAGCGCATTGGTCAGGAACATCTCCTGGGCAGCGGCCAGCCCGTCCAGCCCGAGCTCGGCCTCCTCGACGCTGTATCCCATTGCCGCAGCCTGGTGGCGCACGGCAGCACGCATGACGCCTGCCACACCACTGCGCGCCACCGACGGCGTGACAAGCCGGTCGCTGCGCACCAAAAACACATTGCTCATCGTGCCGCAGATCACGTGGTTGTATTCGTCCATCATCAGCCCTTCCTGCCAGCGCGTGCCGGACCACTCGGCCCGCGCCAGCACCTGCTCGAGACGATTGAGGTGCTTGATGCCGGCAAGCTGCGGATTGCTGCCCAGGCGGGTCTCGCATACCCGCACTGCCACCCCGCGAGTGTAGTGGCTGCGTGGCCACGCCGGCCAGGCGAATACGCCCAGCATCCGCCGCGGCAGCGAAGGCACCGGCGGAGCATAGCCGCGCGGCCCCTCACCGCGGCTGAGTATCAGCTTGATCACTGCAGGCTTGCGTTGCCGTGCGGCCAGCGCGACCAGTTCGCCGCGCAGTGGTGCCAGCGCACTGCGCGGCAGCCCAAGGCGTCGGCACCCTTCAGCGAGTCGCGCCAGGTGCAGGGACAGGTACCGGATCCGTCCATCAAGGGCCGCCATGGTCTCGAACAGTCCATCGCCGTATTGTACCGCCCGGTCTTCGATCGCAACCCGGCTGCTGCGGCGCCCGTCGAGCGTCCACATCAGCCCGGCGCTCCGAGTGCGAGCAGCAACCCACGGGCCTTGGCGCGCGTCTCGGCGAGTTCCCGTGCAGGCACGGAATCGGCGACGATACCGGCGCCGGCGCGAAGCTCTACCGAATCGCCCTGCTGGACCAGCGTGCGAATGAGAATGTTCAGGTCCATGCTGCCGTCCCGATTGAGATAGCCCATCGAGCCTGTGTAAGGGCCGCGCGCCTGGCCTTCCAGAGTGGCGATGATCTCCATGCAGCGCACCTTCGGACAACCGGTGATGGTGCCGCCCGGAAACACCGCTGCGATCGCCTCGCCGGGGGTCACGCCGTTGCGCAGCCGGCCTGTGACGTTGGAGACAATATGGTGCACATGGGCGTAGCTTTCCAGCACCATGAACTCATCGACCTCGACACTGCCCGCGACGCAGATGCGGCCGAGATCGTTGCGCTCGAGATCGATGAGCATCACGTGCTCGGCACGCTCTTTCGGACTGCGGTGCAGCGCTCGACGCAGGCGACGGTCGGTATGCTCGAGCGCATCGCGAGGCCGTGTGCCGGCAATCGGCCGGGTGTCCACCCGGCCGTCGCGTACGCTCAGCAGGCGCTCGGGCGAAGAGCTGATGATGCTGAAATCGGCAAAGCGTGCGAGTCCGGCGAACGGCCCCGGATTGCTCAGGCACAACTGCCGGTAAAGGGCCAGCGGATCCGGCGTCCCCTCAAAGCGCGCCTGCCACCGCCGCGACAGGTTCGCCTGGAACACATCGCCGGCACCGATAAGCTCGCGTGCCTGCCGCACCGCCGCCTCGTAGTCATCGCCCGGCGCTTCCGTGAGTTCGATCAGCGCAGGCGATGCAGGCCAGGGTGTGTGCGCGGCCCGGGCCATGTCGACTGCCATATCCGCGAGCAGCGCACGGGCCTGAGGTTCCGCCAGCAGCCAGGCTTGCCGATGCAGGTGATCGCGCACCAGTGCAGCCTCGCAGCGCGTGGCCAGTGCGACCGGCGTCGTGGCGGGTGGCAGGACGAGATGCGGCTCGATCTGGCCGGCCAGTTCGTAACCCAGGTAGAGGAACCAGCCTCCGGTAAATGGCGGCGACGCGCCGGACGCCGGCGCCGCCTCGCGCCGCCAGGTGTCATCGAGCGCGTCCAGAAAGCCCGTCCCGGATTGGGCGGCGAGCGTTTCACCGGTGGCAGCAAACAGGATATCGTAGCGGGCATGGGCACCGTGGCGTGCGGCGCTTTCAAGCAGAAACGGGTAGCGCTGCGGCGCCAGTGCATGCAGCAGGGCCGGATGGACGTCGTAGTCGACGGCCTGGATCAGCGGCTGTATCGACAGGGACGCCACGCGGATTCAGACACCGGCAGTGCCGCACGCCTGCGGCCCGCGCCGGATCAGGCGGAGCGCCTGAAGACCAATGTGCCGTTGGTGCCGCCGAACCCGAAGGAATTCGACATCGCCACTTCGATCCTGGCCTGTCTCGCCTCACCCGGCACGTAGTCCAGATCGCACCGCGGGTCGGGATCATCGAGATTGATCGTCGGCGGGACCACCTGATCGCGCAGCGCCATGATCGTGAATATCGCCTCGACGCCACCGGCAGCGCCGAGCAGGTGGCCGGTGGTGGACTTGGTGGAGCTTACCGGCAGCCGATCCGCCGCATCGCCGAAGATTCGACGCAGCGCAATCGTCTCTGCAATATCGCCCAGGGGGGTGGAGGTGCCATGGGCATTGACGTAGCCGACCTCGGCGAGATCGACGCCTGCGTTGGTGAGTGCCGCCTGCATGGAGGCTCTCGCACCCTCCCCGTCCTCGGGCGGTGCGGTGATGTGGTGAGCATCCCCGCTCATGCCAAAGCCGATCAGCTCGGCGTAGATGTCCGCGCCGCGGGCCTTGGCGTGCTCGTACTCCTCGAGCAGCAGAGCGCCGGCGCCGTCGGAGAGTACGAAGCCGTCGCGACCCTGATCCCAAGGCCGACTGGCTGCCTGCGGATCGTCGTTGCGCGTGGACAGCGCTCGCATCGCGCAGAAGCCGCCCAGGCCCAGCGGGGTGGTCGCATATTCGGCACCGCCGGCAATCATCGCATCGGCATCGCCGAAGGCGATCATGCGGCCGGCCACGCCGATGGAATGGGTAGCCGTCGTGCAGGCGGTGACCAGCGCAAGATTCGGACCCTTGAGCCCGTACATGATCGACACATGCCCGGAGATCATGTTGATGATGCTGCCGGGTACGAAAAACGGTGAGATCTTCCGTGGAGACTGCCCTTCGACATACTTGGTGTGATTGGCCTCGATGGTGCCGATCCCGCCGATGCCCGCGCCCATGGTCACGCCGATGCGATGCCGGTTCTCATCAGTGACGGCAAGGCCGCTGTGTTCGAGCGCCTGGCGACTGGCGGCAATGCCGTAATGCATGAACGGATCGATCTTGCGCGCCTCCTTGGCGGGCAGATAATCCTCGACATTGAAGTTGCGCACCACACCGCCGAAACGCGTGGAGAACTGACTGACGTCAAAGTTCTCGATCGGCCCGATGCCACTGACGCCCGCCACGACATTGTTCCAGGCCTCGGTGACCGTATTGCCTACAGGCGACACAATCCCGAGCCCGGTGACGACCACTCGGCGTGCGTTCATGCAACTACACTAAGGCTGGGCTTGAAAAAGCGCAGTCCGGCGTGCCGGCCTGCGTCAGGACTGATTCTTGCGCGCAAGAATATAGTCGACCGCCTGCTGCACCGTGGTGATCTTCTCGGCTTCCTCGTCGGGAATTTCCGTCTCGAACTCTTCTTCGAGCGCCATCACAAGTTCGACGGTATCCAGTGAATCGGCACCCAGATCATCGACGAAGGATGCATCGTTGGTGACTTCTTCTTCCTTGACGCCGAGCTGTTCGGCGACGATCGCTTTGACCTGCTGTTCGATGCTGCTCATTGTGCCTGTTTCCCTCTTGGCGGCTACAGTGGTTTGGGTTCTCGCGACCCGGGTCCGGAAACCGCAGGCGCGTATTTTAGGTGAATCGGCAGGACCAATCTACCAAGCTGGTGATATCTGCGGGACGATTGCTTAGAAACTCATTTAAATCAGTCGATTGACCAGGTGCAAAAGCCCCCCCGGGGCGCCCGATCATCGCCGGGCTAGCCCATGTACATGCCGCCATTCACGTGCAGCGTCTCGCCGGTGATGTAGGCCGCGGCATCGGAGGCCAGAAACGCGACCGCAGCGGCCACGTCTTCCACGCTGCCGAGTCGCGCACAGGCGATCTGGGCGATCAGCGCATTGCGCGTGGCCTCGTCGAGGCTTCGCGTCATGTCGGTGTCGATGAAGCCAGGGGCGACAGTATTTACGGTGATGCCCCGAGAGCCGATCTCCCGGGCGAGGGAGCGTGTGAAACCCATCATGCCGGCCTTGGCGGCGGCGTAATTGCTCTGTCCGGCATTGCCCATTGCCCCCACCACCGAGGCGATATTGATGATGCGGCCCCAGCGGGCCTTCATCATGGCGCGCATGCAGGCGCGAGAGGTGCGGTACACCGAGCTCAGATCGACATTGATGACGTCGTGCCATTCATCGGCCTTCATGCGCATCAGCAGATTGTCGCGCGTGATGCCGGCATTGTTGATCAGAATGGCAGGCATGCCTTCGCGTCGGGCCAGTTCGGCAAAAAAAGCCTCGACGCCCTCGTCGCTGCCGACGTCCAGGACCGCCCCGCGACCACCTTCGCCAAGTCTGTCGTCGATCGCGCGTGCCCCGGCCTCACTCGTCGCAGTGCCGACCACGCGGCAGCCCTGGGCGGCCAGCACCCCGGCAATGGCCTCACCGATGCCTCGCGAGGCACCCGTCACGACCGCAAGCTTGCCCGACAGACCCGGCAGACCCGGCTGTGGCGTACTCATGCTCTGGCGCCCTCCGACTGGCTCGCAAGCGCCTCGGCCAGGGCCTGGGCATCGTGCAACGAGGTGCCCGCCAGGCTGCGATCGATACGCCGGCTCAGGCCCGTGAGCACCTTGCCAGGACCACATTCGACGACACGCTGGATGCCGTGAGCGGCCATGGCGGTGATGGTCTCGACCCAGCGGACCGGACTGTAGAGCTGGCGCACCAGCGACTCACGGATGGCATCCGGCGCGTCGAGCACAGTGACATCGACGTTGTTGATCACGGGAATCTGCGGAACGGCGACGCGCACCTGGGCAAGCGCCGCAGCCAGTTTCTCGGCGGCAGGTTTCAGCAGCGACGAATGACAGGGCACGCTGATGGGCAGCATGACCGTCTTGCGTGCGCCCATCTCGGTGGCAACGACGAGCGCGCGTTGTACGGCATCCGTATGGCCGGCGATGACGACCTGCCCGGGTGCGTTCAGATTGACCGCCTCCACCACCCCGCCATCGGCGGCGCGGGCGCAGGCGGTGCGCAGGGCGTCATCGTCAAGCCCCAGCACCGCGGCCATGGCACCGCGACCTTCGGGGACGGCAGCCTGCATGAGTTCGCCACGCAGGCGCACCAGCTGCACGGCCTGGGCGAACTCCAGAACCCCGGCGCAGACCAGCGCGCTGTACTCCCCCAGACTGTGTCCAGCCATGCGCACAGGCGCCGCTCCGCCGCCAGCGCGCCAGGCACGATACACCGCGACCCCCGCAACCAGCATGGCCGGCTGGGTGTTCTCGGTCAGGTTGAGATCTGATTCCGGGCCTTCGGCGACCAGTCGCGCGAGGTCGAAACCCAGCGCCTCATTGGCCTCTTCAAGGGTCTGCGCCACCACCGGGTGCGATTCGGTGAAGCTCGCCAGCATGCCGGGGGATTGCGAACCCTGCCCGGGAAACACGAAGGCAACTGCTGTCACGAGACTCCCCCAAACGCGATGGTCGTGTGATCCCGGCCGGGTGCGGTCGGCAAGGCCGGCGATTATACGCAAGCGGCGCGCCGGGGGAACAAGGCCAGCGCAAGGCCTATCAGCACGCCGCCGATGGCGCCCCATACATGCGCCTCGGTCACCACGCGCACACCCGCGGCGAGGGTCCCCGTGAGGCCCTCACCGAGCATCTGTTCGGCGACCAGCTTGGCGGTGACCAGCGCAAGCACGAGGCTTGCCTGCGCCGGCGTCCTCCGCCAGGCCACTACCATGGCGCCGGCGAGCATGCCGTGCAGCGCGCCCGACAATCCCACGTACCACGCCAGATCGCCATGCCAGAGCAGGCCTGCGGCGGTGCCGGCCACGCTTCCGAGCAACACCAGCGAGACGCGACCGGTCCCCAGCGCCGGGACCAGCAACAGGCACATCATCAGCCAGGCTGCCAGGTTGACCACGCCGTGTCGCCAGCCCAGATGCAGCCACTGTCCGGTCACCAGGCGCCACCACTGATGCTGCTCGACAACGGCGCTGCGCTCGTAGCGAAGCCCGAGCTGCCACTCCGCCGGCGCGCCCAGCAGCAACGCCGCAGGCACGCCGATCGCCACTGCCAGGCCCACGGTGTTCGTGGCGGGCGGCCACCACGGACGAGGAAACGATTGCCTCACATTCATGGTCACAAGCCTATGCTATCTTGCGGATAGTTATGCATTGTCGGGCACAGGTGAACGCTACATGATCGATTTTCCAGGCAGATCCCAGGCGATGAGGTGGCAGCGCGGGTTCACGCTGATAGAAATCATGGTGGTCGTCGTGATCATCGGCATCCTGGCCGCGCTGATCGCGCCCACGGTCATCAACCGTGTCGACGACGCGCAGATCTCGCGGGTGCAGAACGACATCCGGGCCATCGAAAGCGCCCTGCAGCTGTTTCGCATGGACAACTTTCGCTATCCGACCACCGACGAGGGCCTGGCCGCGCTGGTGGAGCGCCCCAACGACCCCAACATTCGCAACTGGCGTGCCTATCTGTCGGGCTTGCCGCGTGACCCGTGGGACAACCCCTACCAGTACGTTTCGCCGGGGGTACGTAACACCGACTACGACATCTTCTCCTATGGCGCCGACGCCCGTCCCGGCGGCGAGGGCATGAATGCCGACATTGGCAATTGGGACATCGACTGATACGCAACGCCCGGCGTCGGTGATGCATCGCTCGCCACGGCGTGAGCGCGGTTTCACGCTGATTGAAATCCTTGTGGTTGCGATGATCATCGGCGTCATCTCGGTGGCGGCAGTTCTGTCGCTGAGTGCCGGCGGTCGCGACCGCGCACTCGAGCAGGAGGGCCGGCGGCTGGTTGCGCTGCTGGAACTGGCCTCCGAGGAGGCGGTCATGCAGGGCCGCGAGCTGGCCTTCGAAGCGTTCCGCGACAGTTATCGATTCCACGCCTACCAGCCTGAGGCCGATGACTGGAGCCTGCTCGAAGAGGACATGCACCTGGGCCACAGGACCCTGCCCGAGGGGCTGACGCTGCTGCTCGACCTTGAAGGCAGACCGGCAAACCTGCTGCCCGCCCCCGCCGAAACACCCAGGCCACAGATCATGCTGCTGTCCAGTGGGGAGTTCACGCCGTTCCGGCTCGAGATCCAGCGAGACCGCCGGGCGGGTCTGGTGCTGGAGGCCGACGCGCTGGGCCGGCTCAGCACATCACTGCCGGACAGCGGGCCTTGAACGCCCGCGGCTTTACCCTGATCGAGGTGCTGGTGGCGCTGGCGATCGTCGCGCTCGGCATGATGGCGGTGTTCACGCAGGCCGGCCAGTCAACGTTTGCGACGATCTTCATTCAGGAGCGTACGCTGGCCAGCTGGATCGCGAGCAATCGCCTCACCGAACTGGCCCTGTCGCCGAGCTGGCCGGAGCCTGGAGAAAGTGGCGGTGAAGTGGAGTTTGCCGGCCGGCTCTGGCGCTGGCAGGAGCGCATAGCCGAAACGCCCTCGGCGGCGATCAGGCGCGTCGATGTTACCGTGGCGCTCGCCGAGCGCCCCGAGGAGATCATCCACAACGCGGCCGCCTTTCTCGGGCAACCGCCACCGCCACAACTCGTGTCGCCCTGGTCGCGTGCCACGCCGCTCGATGAGGGGGCGCTGGAATGACTGCGCGCGGCTTCACGCTGCTGGAGGTCCTCGTCGCCATGGCAATCTTTGCGGTGGTCAGCGCGCTGTCTTACGGCGGGCTGATGGTTGTCCTCAACCAGCGGGAGCTCGGCGAGACTCAGGCACGCGACTGGCGCGATCTGCAGTTCGCAATGCAGCTGATCAGCCGTGATCTCCAGCAGTTGCAGCCGCGACCGGTGCGCGACGAGATCGGGGATCGCCATGACCCGCCGATCCTTGCGCGACCCGGGGCCACCTACGCACTGGAACTCACGCGTGGCGGATGGACCAATCCGGCGGCGCAGCCGCGTGCAACGCTGCAGCGCGTCGCCTATCGCGTCGATGGTACGGACCTGCAACGCATCTACTGGCCTGTCCTTGATCGGACGCTCAATACCCCGCCTGTGGTGACGGTGCTCCTCGAAGACCTCGACGGCATCGAGATTCGACTCATGGACCGGCAGGGCACATGGCACACACAGTGGCCGCCGCCCGGTCTGGCCGGCGAGAGCGCGCTGTTCACGCTGCCCCGCGCGGTGGAATTCGCGATCGAATCGCAACGCTTCGGACGTATCTGGCGGCTGCTGGAGACCAGCCCGTGATCGGCCCGCGGGGACAGCGCGGCGTGGCAATCATCACCGCCGTCCTGCTTGTCGCGATCGCAACGATGATCGCCGTGGAAATGGTGTGGCGCTCACAGCTCGACCAGCGGCGCACCGCCGCGCTGATTCAGTCCGAGCAGGCGTGGCTTTATCTTCGCGGCGCCGAGGCGCTTGCCGGCGATATCCTGCGGCAGGATCTGCTGGAGTTCGGCCCGGACTCCGATCATCTCGGTGAGATCTGGGCGCAGCGCATGGACCCGCTGCCGGTGGACGGGGGCTATGTCGCGGGCGCGCTCGAGGATCTTCAGGGCCGCTTCAATCTCAACAATCTTCTCGACATGTCGGGGCAGGCCGATCCGGTGGCGGTCGAGTGGTTCCAGCGCCTCCTGCGGGTGCTCGAACTCGATCCCGAGCTTGCCGGGTATGTGGTCGACTGGCTGGATATCGATACCCAGCCCGGTTTCCCCACCGGTGCAGAAGACGGGGTATACATGTCCCGCGAGCCCTCCTACCGGCCACCGAATCTGCCGATCACCAGCACGGGCGAACTGCTCGCCATAGAGGGCTTCGACCCGGACATCTATGCCGTGCTGCGCCCATTCGTTGCCGCCCTGCCCCACGGCACCGCCCTCAACGTGAACACCGCGCCGGCCGAGGTGCTGGGATCGCTGGACGACGCACTTGGGCTGAGCAGCGCCCTGCAACTCATCGAGCAGCGCGGCGATCAGGATTTTCCGGATTTCACCGCGACGTTCGCCACACTGGTCGGCGAAAACATCCTGCCCCGCCTCGACGAGCGCAGCAGCTACTTCCGCCTGACTGCGGGGGCCACTATTGGCTCGACCCAACTCACCATGTACTCTGTGCTCTACAGGGAACCCAACGGTGTCGTGCGGCCCCTGCTGCGCAGCCTGGGTACTGAATAATGCCCGTGCCGTTTTTCTCATCCGCCGCGCCGGTCTCCACCTTTCCCCCTGTGAACCGTCATGTCTGAGCAACTGGTCATCCGCCTGCGCGCTGCACACGACGACCTGGTCAGCTGGGTCATCGTGACGCCTCAGGGGCGACGGATCGGTGAGATCCAGCGCGGCACGCTCGCAGAGGCTGCGGCGGCGGCGTCGGGCCGGCGCGTCAGTGTGCTGGTGCCCGGCACCGAGGTCACGCTCTGCGAAGCGCGCGTGCCCATCCGCAACCATGCGAAGCTGCTGCGCGCACTGCCCTACTCACTGGAAGAGCAGCTTGCAGAGGATGTCGACGGGCTGCATTTCGCGGCCTCCAGGCCGGATGCCGCCGGCCAGGTGCGGGTTGTGGTCGTGGCTCGGGCGCTCATGGCGCAGTGGCTTGAGGCCTGCGCTGGCGCGGGGCTGCGTGCGGATGCGCTCTACGCAGACAGTGAGGCCGTGCCGGTCAACCCGGGCAGCCTCACCGCAGTCCTGGATGGCGCACGTGTATTCCTGGCACCGCCGGACGGTCTGCCGCAGGTGTTCGACGGGCTGACCCTGGCCCAGGCGCTGGCGGTCGTCGGCGCAGATGCCTCGCCCGGCCACCTGCTCGTCTATTGCGAAGCCCACCACGACCGCCACCTCGCCGACTACTGGGATGAGCTTCGGGGACGCGGACTGAACGTGGACGTTCATCTGCAGACCGAGGGCGGGCTGGGACGCATGGCGGCCAGTATCGTCACGCAGCCGGCCGTCAATCTGTTGCAAGCGGAGTACGCGGTGCGACGTTCGCACTGGGCGCTCTGGCAGCAGTGGCGCGTGGCGGCACTGATGCTGGCGGCTTTCGTCTGCGTTGCCGTGCTGGCCAAGGCGATCGAGGTCCAGCGCCTTGCCAGCGAAATCCGCGCGCTGGACGACGAAATCCAGGCGAGCTTCCGGCGCAGTTTCGGCGATGTGCCGGTGTCTGATTATCGTCTGCAGGTCCGCGAGCAGCTCAGACGGGCACGCGGTGGTGGCGCGGCCGATGACCTTATGCTCGGTCTGGACGCGCTGGGCCGCTCTCTCGCGGGCACCGGCGGCAACACGCGCGTGCTGTCCCTGAGCTATCGACGCGGCGTGCTGGATCTGCGCGTGCGCGCCCCGGATGTCGCCACGCTGGACCAGCTGCAGCGCGGCATGACGGAAGCCGGCATCGGCCGCGCCGAGATCCAGGCCGCCAACCCGGTCGAGGGCGGCGTCGAAGGCAGGCTGCAGATTCGCGCAGGGGGCGGCGCATGAAGGCATGGTTCGCCGGACTCAATGATCGCGAGCGCCTGATGGTGCTCATCGGCACTGCACTGGTCGCGTATGCGATCGTGCACTTCACCGTGATCGCACCGCTGTGGGGCGGCAGCGCGCGACTGGCGGCAGAACTCCCCGAGCGGCAGAGCCTGCTCGCGGAACTCAAGGCCGCGGAAGGGGAACTCAGCGGACGACGTCCTGGCGGCGAAGGCAGGCAGCCGGTCGAGGGCGCTGGCCAGTCGCTCGTGGTGATCATCGATCGGACCAGCCGCGAAGCCGGACTCGGCGGTTCACTGCGCCGCAATCAGCCTACGCCCGACCAGGGCCTGCGCGTGGGCTTCGAAGGGGCACCGTTCGAAGCGCTCGTTCCGTGGCTGGCGCAACTGCAGACACGCTACGGCATTGGTGTGGAATCGGCATCGTTCGATACCGCCGCCGCCCCCGGGCTGGTCAATGCGACGCTGGTCCTGGAACGTCGACCGTGAAGCATCCGCGGGCCTGGCCGCTCGCCGCTGTGGGGGTGGCGGTCTATCTTGCTGTCCTGATCGCGACTGTGCCCGCCGCGCTGGTGTGGAGACTGGCCGCGCCGGCCGAGGCACAGGCCGCCGGCATTGAAGGCACCGCCTGGCGTGGCGGTGCCAGCAGCGCGATCATCGCCGGTTTCAGGTTGACCGACCTGCGCTGGTCACTGCAGCCGCTCGAGCTGCTTCGCGGGCGCCTGGGCGTGCGCTTCGATACCCGGCTGGATACCGGCTTTGCCCGCGGGCAGCTTGCGGTGTCCGCACGCGGCCAGCGCATCTGGGTGCGCGACGTGGAGGCGGCGCTGGCGTTGCAGCCGCTGGCCGCCGCGGCCGGCTATCGCGGCGTGGCCGGCGCGTTGAGCATTGATATCGAGCAACTGTTGCTTGTCGATGAGTGGCCCGATCGTGCGCAGGCGCGTATTGGCATCGGTCAACTCGTCATCAGTGACCTGGGACGCGCGAGCCTGGGCGACTATGAGGTCGATTTCGCTGGCGCTGATGGACGCATACAGGGTGCGCTCAGTGACAGCGGTGGTCCGCTGGAAGTACGCGCCACCTTGCAGCTCGAGCCGGATCGCAGCTACGAACTTCAGGGCCTTGTGCAGCCTCGTCCACAGGCCGAGCAGGGCCTGCGCGACATCATCGAGATGCTCGGGGCGGCCGATGCGGCCGGGATGCGCAGTTTCGGGGTGGCCGGCAGACTCTAGCGCGTCGGTGGCGTTGCGCCCTGCGCGCTGAGCGTGCGCATGACCCCCATCAGCGGAAAATACAGCGCCAGGACCTGAGGCCGATCGGGCTCGAGCAGCGAGACGACGCGCGCGTAGTGGGTGAGCTGTGCGCCGTAGCGTCGGGTTTCACTGGCCAGAAAGCCCTCCAGATCACCGCCCTCATGGCGACCGGTCTTGTAGTCGACGATCCAGCGGCGGCCCTGTTCATCGATGAAGCTGCGATCGATCACAACCCGGGTAAGCGCCCCCTCCAGCATTGCATCGAGCGCCCACTCGCAGCTGGCCTCAGCGTGTGCACCGAGCAGCCAGCGACCGGTGTCATCGCGCAGCACCGCCAGCAGGGCTTCGCGCACGCGTGGCACACAGCCGGCCGCCTGACCCGGGCCCAGGCCGAGTTCGCGAAGCCGCCGATCCCAGCTGGCCTGGTGCCCGAGCAGTCGGTCCTCGGGCCATTGCGCGATGCCGTCCTCACCGAGCACCTGCAGCCATTCGTGCACGACGCGGCCGATGGAGGCGGCCTCGCGGCTTGCCCAGTCGAATGGCAGGACTTCCTCATCGCTGCGCGCAACGCTGTGACCCGTCAGCAGTCGCGCCGGCGGAGGCGGCCCCGGCTGTGTCCACCCGCAGGGCAGCGAGCGGCGGGCACCTTCGACCCACCGCGCCCCGGCCGCGTTGTCCGCCTCCACCGGACCCTCCGGGCATTCGTCGGCGTCCACAGGCAACACCGCTGCATCATGGCCCTGCGCGCTGCGGATTCTCGCCAGCAGACTGGCGGCCAGCAGGCGCGGCTCACCGTCACCGCGCGTCATCGCCCGCCCGCATACCAGCAGGCGCCGCCGCGCGCGTGTCGTCGCGACGTACAGCAGCCGGTCGGTTTCGAGTTCTGCGCGCCGGCGCTCGGCCGCGTACAGCCACTCGAACAACGTGCGACCAGCCCCGTCACGCGAAGGGCGTGGCGCCAGCAAAAGCGACGCACCGCCGTCGCGATCGACGATTTCCTGCCAGGTCAGCAGTGGGCGCTGATCCGAACGCGAGGCCTCACCCAGGCCGCACACCACAACATGATCGAATTCCAGCCCCTTGGCATGATGAATCGTCATGACCTGAATGCAGCGACGCGCGGGCGAAGGATGGACACGAAACAGTTGCGCGAGCTGACCGGAGAGCTCGGCCGGGTCGGGCAGATCACAGCCCCTCTGCAGCATCACGACCCGGTGCAGCAACGCATGGCAGTCATGCAGATCGCGCTCATCCCTGAGCGTCGCCGGCCCGCCAAGTGACAGCCAGCAGCCCTCGACGAGCGCCGCCAGGCGCAGTTCGCTGCGCCGCGACAGCCAGTGCTCCAGCACGGCGACCCGCTGCGCCAGCCGGGTCCTCGTGGCCGGCGCCAGGCGTATCAGTCGGGACGCATCTCCAAGGACATCGATGACCACGTGATCGGCTGCGTCGCCAACCAGTGTATGGATGTCGATCAGCGACAGGCCGAAGCACGGTGAGCGCAGCAGCGCCAGCCACGCAAGTCGATCGTCGAGGTGCGTCAGCGCGCGTGTGAGTGCGATCAGGTCCTGTACGGCAGGACTGTCGGCCAGCGGTTCGAACGCGATGGCGTCGACAGGCAGTCCTTCCTCGCGCAGTGCCGGCAGGATACGCTGCATGTGGCGCCGGTTGCGCACCAGCACGGCAATGCTTTGCGTCTCGTCGCTGCCCTGCACCGCCGCGCGCAACCACTCGACAACGGTCGTGGTTTCCTCCTCAGGACTGCCAAGGACGACGACCTCCACATCAGCGCCGCCCTCCTCCGGC
This sequence comes from uncultured Woeseiaceae bacterium, assembly GCA_964384925.1. Classification (GTDB taxonomy): domain Bacteria; phylum Pseudomonadota; class Gammaproteobacteria; order Steroidobacterales; family PWYM01; genus PWYM01. The sequence continues at coordinate 344 of CAYLNP010000022.1, read as the reverse complement.
AGCGCCGCTGCCGCTGGCGTGTACGGCGCAGCACCGGTGGCGAGATCTTCCTGCTCGGGCATCATATTTGCGAACAGCTCGTTGACCCAACTCACCACTGCTGGCGCACTGCGAAAATTTGCGGTCAGGTGCAGGGGCGTGAGCGCCACCCCGCCCAGCCCGTGGCGACGCGCCTTCAGGAAAAGTCCGACATCGGCCTCGCGAAAGCGGTAGATCGACTGCATCGGATCCCCCACGCAGAAAAGCGTGCGCCCGTCGCCGGGTGTCCATCCCGCCACCAGTCGTCGCAGCAGCTCGAACTGACCATGCGAGGTGTCCTGAAACTCGTCGACCAGCAGATGCCG
>CAYLNP010000021.1:0-20940 GCA_964384925.1 uncultured Woeseiaceae bacterium | reverse complement strand
GCGCACGTGGAGAATCGCACCATGCCCATCGCACACATCAACGGCCATGACATGTATTACGAGCTGCATGGCAAAGGCGATCCGGCCATCTGCATGGGCGGCTGGGGTACCTTCTGCCATGGCGGCCACCGGCATCTCGCACGCGGGCTGACCGATCGCTACACCGTGCTGCTGATCGACTATCGCGGCATCGGCGAATCCACCGACGACGAGTCGATCCCCGCGAGCATGGACCTGCACGCCGACGATGTGATCGCCCTGCTCGACCATCTGGGTTGGCGCCGGGTGCACTTTATCGGGCTGGTCGGTATCGGTGCCTGCATCTCGCAGAAGGTCGCGATCCAGCGCCCCGACCTGGTGCGCTCGATGGTCAACATGGGGGCCTGGGCGCGCTGCGACGACTTCCTCCGCGACCAGCTCGAACTGTTCGGTACGATTCACCGCGACTCAGGCTTCGAGGTCTTTCAGCGCTTCGTGACCGTGATGTCGTTCAAACCGGATTACTACAACGCCAACAAGCACAGGCTGCTCGGGCCCGATGGCGGCTGGAAGGAACTCAACGGCCGTTATCCCGCCCATGCACGTTTCGTGCAGGCCTGCGTCGACCATGACGTGTGGGATGAATTGCCGCAGATCACATGCCCGACGCTGGTCATCCATGCCGGCCAGGACCTCGTCACCAGCCCGCGCACCACGCTGCCGATCGAGGCGCGCATCCCGGGCGCCGACGGCGTCCTGATGGATGACGTGGCGCATGTCGTCGCCGGCAAGGAGGAGAAGATACGCTTCTGCGAGATCCTGCTGCCCTGGCTTGCGAAACACTGATTCGCAGGACGCTAGCGCTTCCGGCGCGGCGGAGGATCATCACCATAGGGATTGAAGCCGCGCGGCTCGTCCGGCAGCGGGTTCGGGCCGCTGCGCAGCGCCCAGTCGGTAGTGCGCCCCCGATCCTCGCCAGGTGGCCCTCTGCCGGCCGGTGCAGCGCTATCGTAGGGGTTCTTGCCATCCTTGCGCGCTGCAGACTTGTGTACCCAGGTCTGCAGCGCCCAGTCATCGGGCACCGCTCCGGAGAATGATTCCTCCTCACCAATGGGCTCTGCCTGCAAAGGTGCCGGGTGCGGCGGTGCCTGCCGAGGCGGCGCCGACGCCGCACTGCCCTGCGCGTTGGCCAGCGCTGCAATCTCCCCGCGCAGCGTCAGATCACGCTTGATCACCGGGCCTTCGAGCGACAGTTCGGGATTGTCCAGGCGCCGGACGAGCATGGTCGTCTCTTCGAGGTTGAAAGCACCGGTACGGGTGTTCCACTCCCACACCGCGTTGCCCTGCCGGAAGCTCACCCGACCGGCATCGCTATCCTTCAGCGGCCGGGTGGCCGGGCGACCGGCATCCTTCTCGGGGGGCTTGCCCTCGTTCATGACATCGCACTCCAGCCCGTCTTCGCATGGTGCTCCGCCAGTCTAGTGCAAAAAGGTCCCGCTGTGGAGCAAACAGGCACCGCCGTGTACCGTCGGCAGGACTGCGCTATGCTCGTCGCTGATCGCCGCAAGCATCAGGGAGGAGCGCTGATGTCCACGCTCGATGATCAGGGACTCGATCTTCTGTACCGCGAGGCGCGTACGCACTTCGTATGGCAGCCACGCGATGTCCCAGACGAGGTGCTGCACGAACTCTTCGACCTCGTGAAAATGGGGCCCACCAGCGCCAACTGCTCGCCGCTGCGTGTCGTCTTCATCCGCAGCGCCGAGGCCAAGGCGAAGCTCAAGCCCTGTCTGATCGAGGGCAATGTCGAAAAGACCATGACCGCGCCGGTCACGGCGATCCTCGCCTTCGATACGCTTTTCTACGAGCACATGGACCAGCTCTACCCACCCGACCCCGACGAGGTGAAGGGCTGGTGGCGCGGCGAAGAATCATCCGGCAACGAAACGGCGTTTCGCAACTCGACGCTGCAGGGTGGGTATTTCATTCTCGCCGCCCGTGCCTTGGGACTCGACTGCGGCCCGATGTCGGGTTTCGACAAGGCGGCGCTGGACCGCGCGTTCTTCCCCGAAGGCAGAATTCGCAGCAACTTCCTGTGCAACCTCGGCTATGGGGTGCGTGACAGGCTGCACCCGCGGCTGCCTCGCTTCGAGTTCGACCAGGTCTGCCGGATCCTCTGAGCACCATGAGCAGCACACAGCGTCGCAGCATCGAGGATCGCGAGGCACTCGAGCAGGCCGTCGACAAGCTGCATATCCGCAGCATCCGCCGCCATATCCTGCTTTGTGCAGACCAGAGCAAGCCCAAGTGCTGCCCTCGCGAGGACAGCCTGATCAGCTGGAATTACCTGAAGAAACGGCTGATCCAGCTCGGGCTGATCCGCCAGGGGGGGGTGTACCGCACCAAGGCGAATTGCCTTCAGGTGTGCCTTGAAGGACCCATCGCGGTGGTGTATCCCGACGGCATCTGGTATCGAAGCTGCACGCCGGAGGTGCTCGAGCGCATCATCCAGGAGCACCTGATCGGCGGACAACCTGTGGCCGAGTACGTGATCGCTCGGCAGCCGCTACCCGGCAATCCGCCCGACTAGCTCGACAGCATGAAGCGACCATCGGGGGCGCTGCGGGCGCGTCCGTCTTCGTGCAGTTTTTCGAGATGCGCCTGCAGTGACAGCCGCGCCAGTTTATGCAGATGGGCCGCGGTATCGGCATAGACCTCCGCGAGCAGTTCATCGGCACTGGCCGCGGTGCGTCGCCCAAGCGCTTCGAGCACGCGTGCCTCGCGTTTCAGGCGATGCGCGATGATCGCATCCACCACCTCGACGGGGTGCTCGAGCACCTCACCATGCCCGGGCACAATGCGCTGCACCGGCAGCGCCTTGAGTCTTTCGAGCGAGGCGAGATACTGATTCATGTTGCCGTCGGGCGGCGCGATGACCACGGTCGAGCCGGCCATGATGTGATCGCCGGTGAACAGCCAGCCGCCCGGCTGGAGCAGCCAGCAGAGATGATTCGACGCATGCCCCGGCGTGTGTACGGCCGTCAGCCGGAACGCATCGACGTCGAGTCCATCGCCATCGCGCGGCGTGCGCACGGGCTGAAAGCTCATGTCCTGAGGGCCGCTCGCAGGCGGTGGCATGCCGATCAGCTCGGCACCCAGTGTCGCGGCCAGCGGCGCGGCACCCGGTGAGTGGTCCCGGTGGGTATGCGTGACCAGGATCCAGCGCGCCTGTCCCTCGCAGGCGTCGATCAGGCGCTGCAGGTGGGCAGGGTCAGCCGGTCCCGGATCGAGGATGGCGATAGCCTGTTCCCCGATGAGATAGCTGTTGGTGCCTGGGCCGGTCAGGGGACCGGCATTTGGTGCGATCAGCCGCCGGATCCCCGGCGCCAGCGTCACTGTCACGCCGGGCTGTAGCTCATCCATGCGACGGCCCGTCGGATCGTGCCGGATAGGCCGGGTCGCCCGGCAGCAGGAGCTGGTCACGACCATCGATGGTTCGCAGCACCGGCATGACCGGCTCGATCCCCGACTTTGCACGGGTGCGCGCGGCGGCCAGCGCATCGGCCACATTGCCCGCGGCGGTGAACTGCGCCAGCACACGCTGCGTGGGCGCACGCAGCTCGAAGCTGGTGCCTGCCTGGGCGAGCGCATCCGGCGGGCTGATCCAGCGCGTCTCCAGCGTCTCGATACCGTCGTGGCGAGCGACCTGCATCGCCGGGGCGGCGGCGACGAAGAATCGCGTTGCATAGCGCCGCGGCACATGCGTCGGCGTCACCCAGTAGGCGAAATACTGCAGCGCGTCGACCGCCAGGTGCAGGCGCTCCTGACGACACAGCGCAAGCAGGCTTGTCGAGCCGGCCAGCAACGCCGCTCGATACTCGGCCAGTCTCGAGGCCTCCAGTGCGCTGCCCGGGCGAAACATGCGACCCTGCGCGTCACGGGCCAGCAGCACGCCGCTTTCCTCGAAGCATTCGCGGATCGCCGCTGCCCAGTAGATCAGGCCGCCGCGCGCAACGCCGAGCATACGACTGGCGTCGGCATCGTCGAGCCCCGAGCACACCTGCGCAAGCTCGGTGTCCTGGTCCTCGACACAGCCGCCGGGGAAAACGAAGGCGTTGCCGAAATCATGCGTGCCGGGGCGACGCATCAACAGGACCTCCACACCGGTGCGACCACCGCCTGCCTCGCGCAGCAGCACGACCGTCGCGGACGCGCGAGCCGGGGTCGCGGTAGCCATCAGCGCCGCCAGCTCAGCCATCGGCGCATCAGCCCGGCCACCCGCGGTGTCAGGCGCCGGCGATTGCACGCATCCCCCAGCCGCTTGAGATATTCCGCGCGCGTCGGATAGGGCAGCACCAGGCGCGAGGCGGCGCCCAGGCCCAGGCCCTGATTCATGAGCAGGACCAGCGCTGTAATCTGCTCACCGGCGTCGTGGCCAACGAGAGTGGCGCCAAGCACGCGATCACTGCCACCGGCCACCAGCACCTCGGCGAAACCTTCGGTGTCGCCGGCCGCGCGGCCGCGGTCCAGATCGCCGAAGCGCACCTCGTAGCGATCGAACGCCGTGCCGCTGGCCTGAAGCTGCGCAGCACTGCTGCCCACCGAGGCAACCTCCGGCCGCGTGTAGGTACAGCGCGGCACGATGGCACGATCCACGCGCGCGGTGGGTGCAAACAAGGCGTTCTGCACCACCGCGCGCGCGTGCATGTCAGCGTTGTGAGTGAACTGACGCGTCGAACACACATCGCCGATCGCATAGATGTGCGGGTTTTTCGTGCGCAGGCGGTGGTCGACGTCGATCAAGCCGTTGGCGGCCACGAGAACGCCGGCGGCAGCGAGATTCAACGCATCGGTATTGGCACGTCGACCCAGCGCGACCAGCACTCGGTCGACCTCGACCTGCGCGGCGCCGGCGCAGATCTCCACGCCGCCGTGCGTCCGGCGCACCGCCTCGACACCCGAACCCAGATGCAGGCTGACGCCACCGCGGCCCAGGGCATGGGCGAGAACCTCGCCCGCGGCCGGGGACTCCAGCGGCAGCACCTGGTCACGCTGCTCGAAGACATGCACCTCGGTGCCCAGTCTCGCGAACACCTGCGCCATCTCGCAGCCGATGGCGCCGGCGCCCAGGATCGCCAGACGGCGTGGCTGCTCGGTGAGATCGAACAGCATCTCGTTGGTCAGTGGTTCGCACTCCGCCAGACCGGGAATGGGCGGCACGGCAGCGCGCGCCCCGGTGGCGATGACGAAACGCCTGGCGCGCAGCGTGGTGCCCGCCACGTCGACGGCATCGCGGGCCGTGAAGCGTGCCTCGCCGAGAAACACGTCGACGCCTGATTCGGTATAGCGTTGCACCGAATCGTGGGCCGCGATCCCGGCGCGCACCTCGCGCAGCCACGCGAACGCCTCATCGAAGCCAACGCCGTCGCGATGGGTGATTTCCAGCAGGGCCTTGGACGGCACGCAGCCTACATTCAGGCAGTCGCCACCCATCGCATGTCGCTCGACCAGCGCAACCTTTGCGCCGAGTCCGGCGGCCGCTATCGCCGTGACCAGCCCCCCCGGGCCTGCGCCGATCACGACGAGGTTGTAGCGTGCCGCCGCGGCCGGATTGACATAGTCACGCGGGGCTACCTGATCGCGCCAGCGCGCGTCATGGTCCGCACCCGGGTAGCGCTCTGCAGACTGTTCATTCATGGCTGTCACCGAGGGGCTGGTCCACAGTTTCGAGCTGACGTTCGAGTTCACGGCGGGCCAGCCGGGTGACAACGATCGTGACCACCAGCGTGGCCACCAGACCGAGCGCGAGTAGCAACTGACCGGCCACGCCGGTGTCGACCTCGCCGCTGGCGGCCGTGGTCAGCGACTGGGCAAAGGTGCCGGCCCACACGTAAAGCACCGTCGCCGGGAACATGCCGATCCATGATGCCAGCACATAATGGCGCAGCGGCACGCCGGTCAGACCCAGCGCATAGTTCAGCAGATTGAAGGGGAACACCGGTGAGAGCCGAACAAGCAGCACGATCAGGAAGCCGCGCTTGCCGATGGCGCGATCCAGCGCGCTGAAGCGTGGCCAGGCGGTGACTCGCTCGGCGATCCAGTCGCGTGCCAGGAACCGACCCAGAACGAAGGCCGCCGTGGCGCCCAGCACGCTGGCCACGGAGACCAGTGCGACGCCGCCCGGCAGTCCGAAGATGAAGCCCGCGGTGATCGTCAGGATCAGGCCGGGCAGCATCAGCACGGTCGCCACGACATAAAGACCGATGAACACCAGCCAGGCGATGTCGCGGTGGCCTTCGATCCATGCAAGGCCGGCCGTCAGCCAGTCGGCCACAGGCAGGAACAACGCCATGCCGACCAGCGCAATCAGCGCCGCCACGAAGGCCGTGATTCTAATCTTTCCGGGCATTGTGCCTGTCTCCTCCTGGTGTCTGAGCCTCCACCCATGCGCGCAGCCGAATGCGCGCAGGGCGCCGATCATGCTCGAGCCGCTGCGCCAGGGCCACGACATCTGCCAGCGTATCGACATCCCAGCCGGGCGACAGCCACGCCACGCGCAGGCCGGCCCGTGTGCACGCTGCGGCAAGTGCGCTGCCGAGTTCGTCGCTGCTCCATGGGAGGGCTGCGAGCACCGGCCAGGGTCGCCGTGAGGCCATCAGCACCACCCCGCCGTCGCAGGCCGCGGCCAGAGCGACGTCATTGCCGAGCAAGGCCTCGGCGGCAGCCATCATATCGGCGAGCACGAGCCCCGGCGCGTCGCTGCCGATGTAGGCGACGCGTTCGCATCCCTGCTCGCGCAGTGCCGCATCCAGGTGCTGCAGGCGCTCGCCGAGGTTGCCCTGCCCCTGCGCGAGCACGCAGGCGCGCGGGGCGGCCGCCTGCGCCCAGGCGATATCTTCCCGGGAATCCGGCGCGATCACCAGCGGGCCGGGCCACGCCAGTGCATCCTCGAGCGCACAGTCGAGCAGCAGACCGGCCAGTTCGCATGCGCGCCCGGCGCCCAGATCGGCCGCGACGCGCTGCTTGCCATGACCAGGGCGCGGGCGCTTGCACACCAGTACCAGTGTCAGCGCTTCGGCGGGCCCGTGCGACGCCCGCTGGTCGTGCCGGGCCATGGTCAGTGTGTATCGCATGGGCGGATAATGGGCGTATGCCCGCAGTTCCGCCAAGCCCGTCGATCAGCATCGTCATTCCGGTTTTCGACGATACGCAGGCCTTGGCCGCATTGCTGGCGTGGCTGCAGCACGCGGCCATCGGCTCGCAGATCATCGTCGTCGACGCCAATCCGTGCGCCGAATCCCGCGCGGTGTGCGACCGCCATGCAGTCACGCACCTGGCGGCGCGACCCTGTCGCGGCGAGCAGCTGAATCTGGGGGCCGCACATGCGAGCGGCGAGGTGCTATGGTTCCTGCATGCCGATGCCCGGCCGCCCGAAGGGGCCCTGGCGCAGATTCTTCAGGCGATTGCCGGCGGCGCCGTGGGCGGGGCATTCGGCTTCGCGCTGCCTCAGGCACGGGGCCTGGCGCCGCGACTGATCGAACTCGGCGTGCGCCTGCGCTGTCAATTCGGGGGTATCCCGTACGGCGACCAGGGCCTGTTCGCGCGGGTGGATGCCTTCCGCGCCTGTGGCGGCTTTCGTGAAGTGCCGCTGTTCGAGGAGGTTCGTCTGGTACGGTGTCTGCGCCGGCGCGGACGGTTCGTGCAGCTTTGCGGGGCGATCGCAGTGTCGCCGCGACGCTGGCAGCGCGACGGCTGGTGGCGCGCCATTCTTCGCAACAGACTGCTGGCCGTGGGCTATGCCGCAGGTATTTCGCCTGCGCGTCTGGCGCAGTGGTATCGAGGCTGGCGAGACAAACGAACGCAACCGGGAACATGAGGCATATGGACAGACCCACCGGCCAGGACTGGCTATTCACTCCCGCCGGCGAACCGCGGGGCTATATTCAGCCGCACGCGCTCCGCGAGCTGTGGTTCCACACGGGGACGGCCTGCAACCTTGCATGCCCGTTCTGCCTTGAGGGCTCGAAGCCCGGCGACAATCGTCTGCAGCGCATTCGACTCGAGGATGTACGTCCGTTCATGGATGAGGCGGTGACCCTGGGTGTCGAGCAGTTTTCATTCACCGGCGGCGAGCCGTTCATCGTCAAGGACTTCGTGCGCATCCTCGCCTATGCGCAGACGCTGCGGCCCTGTCTGGTGCTGACCAACGGCACCGAACCGGTGCTGCGACGCATGCATGCGATCCGCGGCCTGCGACAGGGACGCCATCCGGTGAGCTTTCGCGTCAGCATCGACTGGCCGGAGCGCGACCGCCACGAGGCAGGGCGCGGTCCGGGCAGCTGGGAGGCGGCGTGGCAGGGTCTGACCCAGCTCCATGCCGCCGGCTTCGGCGTGTCACTGGCGCGCCAGGCGCAGGCCGGCGAGGATCGTCTGGCCGCCGATGCCCCTTTCCGTGCCGAATTCCGCGCCCGCGGGCTTCCCGATGACCTGACGATCGTTTCGTTTCCGGATTTCGGCATCCCTGGCGAGGGCCGTGACGTGCCCGCCATCACGGAATCGTGCATGACTCTCCATCAGTCCGAGCAGGGTCGCCGGGACTTCATGTGTGCCTTCAGCAAGATGGTCGTCAAGCGCGCCGGTGCGATGCGCGTGTATGCCTGCACGCTGGTAGACGATGACGCCAGCTACGACCAGGGCGGCACACTCTCGGAGGCGATGGGCGTGCGCGTGATGCTCGGTCACCACCGCTGCTACACCTGTTTCGCCTACGGCGCCTCGTGCAGCGAGCTGGCGCGCTGAGCGCAGCGATCGACAAGCCACCCGTGACCGGCCGATAATTGCGGCGCCCCCGCCCTGGAGTGAGCATGTTTCACGTCGTCGACACCGAGGCCTTCGACCGCAAGCGCCTCGACCAGCTGTGCGAACTCGCCACCGCTGTGCGTCGCGTCGCCAAGTCCATCGACGGGGCGCGTTTCCTGCAGCAGCTGCTGCCGACACGGCGGGCGATGCTGTATTTCACCCAGCCATCGACGCGCACGTTCCTGTCGATGAACAACGCCTGCCATGTGCTGGGTATCCGTACCAGCGAGATCCGCGATCCCGAGGTCTCCTCCGAGGTCAAGGGCGAGAGTTTCGAAGACAGCATCCGCACGTTCAGCTCCTATGTCGATCTGATCGTCATGCGCACGCCGGAGCCAGGCTATGCCGCCCGGGCGGCGGCGCTGATGGACTCGATCCCGCGACCGGTGCCGATCATCAATGCCGGCAGCGGACGCGATCAGCATCCAACGCAGGCGCTGCTCGACATCTACACGCTGGAGCGCAGTTTCGAGGAGCGCGGCGGTATCGACGGCCGAACCATCGGCATGATGGGCGACCTCAAGCGGGGCCGCACCGTGCGCTCGCTGAGCCGGTTGATGCGCCATTACGCAGATGTGCGACTGGTGTACATCGCGCCGCCTGCGTTCGAGATCGAGCCTGACGTTCGTGCGTTTCTCGAGGCCCACCGGATCGCCTACGACGAGACCGCGCGCCTGCACGACGTCCTGCCCGAGCTCGATGCGATCTACGTGACCCGGATGCAGTCCGAACACGACACCGCGGGCGAATCGGCGCGTGTGGATCTCAGTGATTTCAGCATCGGCGAGCGCGAGCTCACCCAGATGAAGGCCGATGCGGTGATCATGCATCCGCTGCCGCGCGGACGCGAGATCCACCCGCGGGTGGATGCCGATCCCCGGGCCATGTACTGGCGCCAGGAACGCAATGGCATGTGGATGCGCGTAGCGCTGCTGGCAACTATCTTCGACAGCCAGGACGCCATTCTCGAGGCCGACACGCGCGGGCTTTTCCGCGAAGCCTGAGCGCGCGTGTCCGTCGCCCCTGCCAGGGCGACGCTAAGCGGGGAAGAACTCGATCGGTTTGGTGGTCGTAACCGGGGCGACGTTGCGGTCTTCGAACTGGAACATCATGATCCGCTGCACCAGCCGGCGTTCGAGTTCCGCATCATTGAGTTCGCTGGACACCACTTCGCATTCGGTGACCGCGCCGTTGGGTGCGATGGTCAGCCGCAGGACCATCTTGCCCTGCAGGGTCGGATCGGAACGCAGCGCCCGGCTGTAGAGCGCATAGATCGCGCCCTTGTGCTGATCGAACACCATCTCGATCTCTTCGCGACTGCGCGAGGCGACGCCGTCATTGCGATCACCACGTGCGTCGGGGGTAGCGACCTGCATGCCCGCCACCGGCGATGCGACCGTGGTGGCGCTGCGCCCGGCCAGGCCTTCGCCACCGGTACCTCGACTCAGCGCCGCGGTGGTGATGCCTCCCGAAGACTGCCCGGAGCGCGACGTGATCATCGCGCGCTCGGCGCGCGCGGGTTGTGAACTTGCGGCCTGCGTGTCGGCCCCCAGCACGTTGGCCAGCGCCGCACTGTCGCGCAGGGCGGCAAGCTGGTCCATCATCGGCATGACGCCGGCGCTCGCAGCACGCTCGCGCGCCTGCTCGGTGACGCGTGTCTCGGGCTGAGGCGGAGGCTGAACCTGCGGCTCTGGCGGCACCACTTCACGGGGACGCTCCGGCACGACAACGGGCTCGACCGGACGCTCCTGCACGACCACCGGTGGCGGTGGCGGAGGTGCCACCGGCTCGCGTTCCAGCATGAAACGCGCCAGCCGCGGCGGGATGTCCTCGACCGCATCGGGGGCTCGCTCGGGCACCGGCAGCAGAGGCATGATCAGCGATACGACGAGCACGACCAGCAGCACGCGGCCGGTCAGGCGCCGGAAACGACGCTCCTGCTCGGACATGCGCCCGGCCGGCAGCTCGAAGCTGCGGAAGTAGGGATTCGTTGCGGCAACAGCAGCAGCCATCTTCATTTCTCCGTCAGCGCAGCTGCGCCACCTGGGGCTCAACCACGCGCTGATTCACGGCCAGCGACAGGCGCGCATAGTCAGCCTCGGTGCAGGTCGCCATGATCCTGCGTAGCAGCCGATAAGGCAGCTCGCGGTCGCCCATGATCGTGACCTCGGCGTCATCTCGCTCCCGGAACGCCCGGGCATGCTGCGCGCGCAGGGCCTCGGCGAGTTCCGGGATCACCGTGCCTTCGCTGGCCATGACCTCGGCCACCGAGACCACACGTCGTCCCTGCACCAGGATGTCGTTGAGGGTCACGGCCACCACCACTGTTTCGCGCGGCAGCTCACGCGACACCGATTCAGGCAGCGTCAGATCACGGTCGTTGGGCAGCGTCTCGACCTCGGTGGAGTTCACCAGCAGGAAGAACACCAGGATCGTGAAGATATCCATCAACGACACGAGATTGAGTCCGCCCCCCTTGCTGTGGCGCTCGTGATGACGCTGCATTCTGCTCGCCCGATCGCTCATGTGCCTGACCTCGTGCCTGCGGCATCCGCCAGCAGCGGTGCATCGCCAATTGAGATGTCCGGAAACAGCTCCATCTGCACCGGGTTGGCGCCGTTCTCGGCATGCTCCACGACCCGCACGGCATCCATGACCTGCACCAGCACGTCGTAGGCGATGTCCGGCTCGAGCAGCAGCGTGGCGGAGAACATGTCCGGGTATTCGGCCTTCAGGTCCTGGAGACGCTCGGAGAGCTCATCGATGGCCGCACGGTCATCCTCCTCGCGACTGATCATCGCGAGCAGTCCGCGGTTGCGATCGCCGATCTCCAGGCGCTCGGCACGCACGGTCACCTCCAGCGCCAGCGCCGGCTGCTCATCATCGGCCCCGTCTCCCGGGGCCGGCAGGTTCAGTTCCAGCACGGCCAGGCGTGAGAACACCGCCGTGATCAGCAGGAACGGGACCAGCACCACCATCAGGTTCATGAAGGCGGTGATGTTGAGTTCGGCAGGATCCTTGGATCGCCGTACCCGGAGCCGGCGGGATTTCATGCCGCAGCCGCCTGCTGCTTGCCTGGCTTGGGTGTCGGCTCACGCCGCTCGGTGATCGCGTTGAGGAACTTCACCGATGCCATCTCCAGGTTGTCGATGATCTCCGAGGTCTTGGTCTGCAGCAGCGTGTGCATCAGCAGCAGCGGAATGGCGACCATCAGCCCGAAGGCCGTGGTGTTCATCGCCACGGAGATGCTCGCGGAGAGCAGGTCCGCCTTGTCCGCAGGATTCGCGCCGGCCACGGCAGTGAACGCCCGGATCAGACCGATGATCGTGCCCAGCAGTCCCAGCAGCGTGGCGACGTTGGCAAAGGTCGCGAGGTAGTGCGTGCGCTTCTCCAGGCGCGGCATGACCTCCATCAGGCTCTCTTCCATGGCCTTTTCGACGTCATCGCGACGCCCTGCGGCGCGGATGCGTGCAAAGCCGTAGCTCAGCACGTTGGCGATGGGGGCCTTGGACGTCCCGGCCTCCTGAGCGGCCATCTGGAAATTGCCGCTTTGCAGCTGCGGGGCGATGCGCTTCCACAGCGCGCGGTTACGCGTGTCGGTGGACTGCAGATAGAGCCAGCGCTCCACTGCAATCGCCACCCCCAGCGCCAGGACCAGAACGATCGGGTACATGAATACCCCCCCGTCCTGGAAGAAGCCCACTATGCTCGAGTACATGTCCATCGGTTTACTCCTTCAGGCACTTTTCGTATCAGTTCATGAATCGGGACGATCGCCATACAGGGCGTCGTGATAGCGCAACTCGCGCCGGTACTCCTGCCGGTCGACAGGCGCGATGATCTCGTTGAGCAGCGAGTCCACAGGCCGCCCCGGGATCTCGCCGGGATCGGCCGGCTTCCACGGCACGATATGCATGATTCGCGGCAACTCCTCGTAGCCCGTGATCGCTGTCGCATCGAGTTCCAGCTCCTCGACCCCGGCAGCCGTCCGTGCGGCTGTGGGCGTACGGGCAACCCGGGGCGCCGCAATAGCGGCATCGTCAGAGGACTCTGTCGGCCGCGTGGTGTCGTTCTGTAGCCCTTGCGAATCCTGCGCATCGGACAGCTCGCCGGTATCCTGGGCGTTGCCGACAAGGGGCATCAGCAGCGTCATCAACACCACCGAAACAACACGCATGTTCATGCGCCACCGCCTGTGTCTGCCACGCGGGTGCTGGCCTCCGCATCGACGCGGCGTTCCAGCTCGACGATCCAGCGCGACACATCGGCGCCTTCGCCGTTGGTGATGTCCCGATAGCGCTGGAAATGCATCAACGCAACGGCGGGACGGGCGAGGTACAGGTCGTTGAGCACCGCGCGGTTGAAATGCGCCAGCGCATAGTCGGGATCTGCGGCAAGGGCGAGCTCGTAGGCTTCGTCGGCGGCATCGAAACGCCCCCCTGCACGCAGCATCAGGGCAAGCTGGTGATGGGCCGGAGCGAATTCGGAGTGGGTTTCGATCAGCGACTCCAGCAGCGCAATGGCGCCGGCCTCGTCGCCGCTCTCGCGCAGTACGATGGCAAGATTGACGCGCGGGCCTGCCAGATCCGGGCGGTCGCTGGCAAGCTGCTCGAGTCGGTCGTGCGCGCGCGCCCAGCGCTGCGCCTGCATATCAGCCAGCGCGGCGTCGAAGCTGCGCCGCTCGGTCTCGCTGATCTCCACGGGCGCCTGGTCGGCGGATTGTTCGGCAACCCGGGCGGGGCCGCCGGCGCAGCCAGCCAGTCCCGCCAGGACCATGGCGAAGCCAAAAACCCGCAACGCGGCGACGCCGGTGTCAGTGTATGCGTGCGACATAGTGTTCTCCCTGTTCGGCCTTGGCGTAGCGCCCCGGCATCAGCTCGGCAAGCTGGCCGAAGCTCGCTGCGACCCAGCGATCGTAGAGTCCCTGCGAGGCTCGCCGGGCATTGCTTTCGTGAATCTCGATGGCCTGTTCCTCGAACGGAAACGCCTGTTCCTCGAGCAGCATCTCGTATTGGTCGAGCGCCAGCGCATCGAGCTCTGCAGGGCGTGGCGACCCCATCAGCGCCTGCGCCAATCCGTGATAGAGCTCGGCGGTCGCATAAGTGGCCGCGGTGACCACTTCGTCGAGACCGTAGCCTGCGGCCAGCGCATACGCCGCCAGCGCACTCTCCATGCGCCGACGCTTGACCGTCAGGCTGTCGGCGAGCGGCACCACCAGCGGTGTGGCGTGAAATCCTTCCGCGGCGGTGTCGGCCAGCACGAGTGCGGCACGCGCCGCCAACGTGCGCGAACGCGGCGTCGAGGGGCCATGCGAATCGAAATCGATCAGTGCCTGCGCGCGCGCAAGTGCCAGTGGGCTGTCATTGCGTTGCCCGGCAAGTTCGAACAGCTGCTGCCTGGCCTCCAGCGCCTCGTCGAACGCCGCGGCGTGCTGCGTGGCGATCTGCTCGAGCACCTCTTCGGTGGCACCGATATCGCCATCCTGTTCGAGCAGTTCGACCGCCCGCCAGAGCACGCCTCGCTGTTCCTGTGCATCGGTCATGCGCGCGGCCAGGCGACGATACTCGCCCGCCGCCTGACCGGGCTGACCCTGGGCTTCGTATGCGCTGGCGAGATTGATTTCCAGCTGTTCGCTCAGGGCATGGCCCGGATAGCGGCCGCGGAAGTCCAGCAACACGTCCGTGGCGCGATCCCAGCGCTGGGCAGCGAGCAGCTCGATGCCGGCATCGAACTGGGCCACCGGGCGAATCTGCGCCTCGGGCAGCAGTTCGCCGACGCGCAGGAAGTGCATGGCGGCCAGCTCATGTTCGCCGACCTCACGCGCACTCTCACCCTGGCGGTAGATGCTTGCGGCCAGACGCTCCTCGAGTTGAGCAAGCTCGTCGGCTTCGGCCATGCCATGCACCTGCCAGTAGGCCTGCTCGGCCTCGCCGTATGCCATCAGATCGAACAGCACATGACCCTGGATACGCCAGGCCACACGGCTAAGCCGTACCGGTGCTGCAGGCTGCGTGGCCGTGACGGCACGCGCCAGACGCAGCGCGCGCGGCGCATCGTCAATCGCGAACGCGCGTTCGGCGGTATCGCTGAGCACGTCGAGCGCCTGCGGGTGCTCGGTGAAACGTCCGGCGAAACGCTCGCCGGCATCGATGCGTGCCAGCTGAAGCACAGCATCATCCAGCACCGCGAGCTGTGCATCACGTGCAAGCAGACCCGCGTAGCCGGCCTCGGCGCTGCGCTCATGCGGCGCATATCCATAAGCCGTGTCTTCAAAGGCCGCGACGGCGGCCGGCAGATCACCGGAGGCCAGCAGGAGCTCGGCAAGCAGGAAGTGATGTTCGGGCGCCTCGTCGGCGTCCGGGAAAAACGCCAGCAGCAGCGAATACCAGCGGATGGCCTGCGCCGTGGCCGCGTCAGGGGCATCGGCCTCGAGTGCAAGCGCGTGGTGGTGCTGCGCCAGCGTCGTCAGCGCGGAGGCCAGCGCTTCGATGACGAGGGGATGATCGTTGCGATCGTGCAGCTGCCAGAACGGCTGATCCAGCCCGAAGCTTGTGACGAAGTCTTCCTTGGCACTGAGCAGCCGGCTCGCGAAGCCGCCCATCCGCAGTGCCTGCATGCCCTCCAGCGCGAGTTCGGGCGCCTGCGCGTGTGTGGGCGAATACTCGACGAATGCCCACAGCACGTCGTAGGTGTCGGAATAGCGCTCCTGCTCAAGGTACAGGCCGCCGAGGGCGGCATGCGTCTGTGCAGCCCAGGCCGCACGGCGAGGCTCTGCCGCCAGCAGGCCATGCAGGGTGGTCACCCCGTCGAGCGCCGCGAGCGACAGCGCCATCACATGCAGCGAGTCTTCAATGAGTTCACGCTGTGCACGCGCCAGCGCATCGAGCTCCGGGGCCGCGCCTTCACGGTGCTGATGATCCAGCAGGGCAAAGAAGGCTTCGAGCGTCTCGGGCAGCAGGCCCTGTTTGAACAGCGACCAGCCGCGCTTGTAGGACGCCTGCTGAAAAAAATCGCGCTCCGGTTGCGCGACGACAGCTTCATAGGCCAGCTCGGCCTCTCGGTAGCGTGCGCGCGAAAACAGCAGTTCGCCGCGACGGAACTGCACCTCGTAGGCCATGGCTGAATACGGCTGCCGCGCGATCAGCTCATCGAGCGTGCGCAGCGCCGCATCGCCATCGCCGGAAAGCTCCTGTGCCCGGGCGAGCTGATAGCGCACCTGGTCGTTGGCCGGATGATCGGGGAAGCGCGCCAGGCGCTCGCGATACAGTGTCGCCGCCTGCGCATGCGCCTCGGCCGAGAGCTGATCGGTGCCCAGTGAGAGCTGCTCGTTCTCCTCGGCTTCAAGTGCCAGATCGGCCAGCCGGCGCAGCGCCTCTGCGGTCATCTCGTCATCGGCCATGTCCAGCGCAAGGAAGGCCCGGTACTGCTCGCCTGCACGGTCGCGTGCCTCGGGCAACGACTGGTCCTCGCGAATCTCCACGCGCTGCTGTTCAAGCGAACCGATCGTGGGCTCGTCGCGGCGCTCCTCGCCCCCGCGACCGAAGGGCCACAGCGCAGCGGTCACCACGATGACGGCCAGCGTCGAGGCGCTCATGGCGCAGGCCTGCCGATGCGCGCGACATCCTCGCGCGGATCGGATGCACGGTCATAGATTCTTGCCAGCGCGAAGCGCGCCTGCACCTCGTGGCTGCGAAGGCGCGCCACCTGCGTCTCCATCGAGTGGACCGCCATGGCTTCGAGATGCTGGCGCTGGCGCACGCTCGCACCCCCCACTTCGTACAGAAGGCCGGCGACGCGCGGCCCCAGCGAGGCGATTCGCAGCGCCTGGGCCTCGAAGCGCGCCTCGGCGCCCTCCAGCAGTGCCTCGATGCGACCCTCGCGCGCCTGCATCTCGCTGACCACAGGATCCAGATCACGCAGTTCGCGGCGTTGCTGCCACAGACGCGCCGGAAACTCGGCATTGAGGCGCCACAGCAGCACACCGCGCAGCAGCCCTTCGCGCTGTCTGAGCTCGAGCGCCTCGGGTGCGTCACCGAGGACTGCCAGACGCTCGGCTACGTCATCGAGCTCGGCGAGCTGCGCGAGTTCCTCGCGGCTTGCCAGTGCGCGCGTGTCGTAGTCTGCCGCCGCGCCCACGACGCGTTCGCCAAGCCGTGCATGCCGCGCACGAAGTGTCGCCACGTCGGTGGCATCCATCAGCTCAGCAGCGCGAGGGGCATGCTGTGCCCAGGCAATCTGCTGGGTCGCCACCATGTCCGCAAAGGCACCGAGATTTTCCACCCAGTTGTTCAGCACGCCCGAAAGGAAATCCAGATCGCGGTAGTTCTTCAGGCTTTCCTGGAACTCGTGTGAGGCCAGCAGCTGATAGAGATAGCGGCTCTCGATGCGATCGGGCAGCTCCTCGAGCTGCCAGAGCAGCCCGGGATCCTCGGAGCTGTCCATGGCCAGCAGCGCGGGGACCAGTTCGCCGTTGCGCACACCGGCAATGGCGTCCTCCAGGCGCGCGATCTCGGCATTGAGTGAATCCACCGCGGCAACGTAGTGCTCTGCAGCCTGACCGTGTGCATTGAGACTGGCGAAGGCATAGGGAATGGCCAGCAGCGATTCCTGGACCGCAGGGTCGAGCAGATCGCGGTCACGCAAAGCCATCCACGGCGTCAGGGATTCGTGGTGGCGATCCAGAGCCGATTCGGCCCACCCCACGCCCAGCAGTGCGGAGTTCGAATGCGGACCGTTCAGGCGCACGCGCTGGAGCACCTCGCGTGCCGCTTCCGGCGCGTCCGACTGCAGCAGTGAGAAACCCAGGGCGACGTTGGCGCGATCGGCGAGCGCACGGACCTCGTCGCTGCCGTTGAGCCCCCCTACATGTGCGAGATGCGCCGAGCCTTCGTCGACGCGACCCTGGCGCACCAGCGCGACGCCGAGGTTGTAGCGTGCATAGGCCCGCCAGTCACCCGGCGCGTCCCAGCGCTCCAGTGCCGTGGCAGCGCGGTCGTATTGCCCGGCGGCCATCATCACCTGAGCCTCTAGCAGGCGCTTCTCTGCAGCCATGCCCGGCGTCATCGCCGTGCCGATCGCCGACAGGGCGCTGGCCGCCTGGGCAAGCGCTCCGCGCTGGAAGGAGATCCGCGCCAGATACAGCCAGGCCCGATCGCGCACCTCTGCCCGCGTGCCGTCGTCGAGCAGCCGCTGAAAGATGGCCGCCGCTTCTTCGTGCTGCCCCCACGACAGCAGCATGCCGCCGAGCAGCAGCTGGGCATCGTCGTCATGCGTGGCGATATGGCCCGACAGACGGCCCGCCTGGATACGCGTGATCGCATCGAAATGCTGCTGCTGGTAGAACATGAACAGCGCTTCGCCGTAGTGGAGTTCGGACACCACCACGGGCTCGGCATGGGCCGGTGAGCCCAGCGCCAGCGTCAGCCAGACGCTGGCCTGCCAGCGATGCAGGCCTCGCTTCACGCGTCAGTCCCACTCTCGCACGACGAACTCGGGCTGCATGCGCCGCTGCACGTCACTGATCTTGAGTTCGACGAACTTCGCGCTGATACTCTTCTCGAAGGTCAGCTCGGCACCGCGGCGATACTCACGCTCATGGGGACCGTGCCCGGTAAATACCGCGACGAGTTCGTGCTCACCCGCGCGCAGGTTGCCCATGAAGATGCGATGAACACCGCCGCGAAGCAGCGCATCGAGTTCGCGGTCGGTGTAGAGATAGTTGGCGACCTCGCTGCCATTGAGCCGCAGGCTCACCGAGTCGAGCTGGAAAAACTCGCCGACGTCCATCGAAACGAACACCGCAACCTGGGTATTCGCCGGAAACAGCAGTTCCTCTTCGAGCATGAACAGATCGCGGTTGAGCGCGAGCACCTCCTGCTTGAGCGCCTGTACGTCACGATCGATGCTGGTGAAGTCATCGGCCAGCGCGGGCATCAGCACGGCCATCAGACCGGCGGCGAGCCACCGGGTTGCCCGACCGGCGGACCGACCGACAGGGCGAGGATGCTGGGACATGGGGTTTCGGGACGTCATCGGCTTCACTCCTCCAGCAGGCCCTGCAGCTGGGTCAGGTATTCACGTTCGTTGCCGGCCTGGTAATCGTCGTGCCGGTAGCGCAGCCGGCCATCGCGATCGATGATCACCAGCACCGGTATGCTGCGCACGCGATACAGCCGCGACACTTCGCGGCGCGCATCCAGCAGCACGGGAAAGTCGATCGCGGCACCGGCGATGAACTCGCGGGCGCGATCCGGATCGCTGTCGAAATTCACACTGAGCAGGCGCAGGCCATCGTCGGCATGGCGCGCATACAGGGCCTGGAGCGCTTCTGCCTGCTGCCGGCACACGCCGCAGCGGCTGGTCCAGAAGTTGACCATGACGATGTTGCCGCGCAGTTCAGAGAGTCGCAGATTGCGACCCTCCATGCTCTTCAGCGCGAAGTCTGCGGCGAGCTGATCGGAGGCGGCCAGAGATGCCGTCGGCATGCCTGCCAGCCAGACGAACAGCATGATGCTGGCAGGACCGATGCTTCGCTTGATATCCATACGCCGTGCGCCCTGTAACTGGTACCCCCGCCGTCGTAGGCCATGCCCGTAGACCGGTGGTTTTGCGTCCCCGCCTTTCGACGGGTTTGCCCTTTTTCAGTCAGAGAGCATCTTGCGGCTGCGTTCTGTCACATGGCAGTGATGGGCGTCACAAACTCCGGGTGCGACACCTTGCGGTAACCCTGGTGGCCGATCGGCAATGCCGGCCCGGGTGCCGGTGACGCCTCAGCGGGGCGGCGCGAGCCCGCTGGAGTAGGCCATCCGGCCATCGGCATCGACGATGACCGCCTCGTAGCCGGGCATCGCGGCGATCAGCGCCATGCCGCGGCGCACGCCCATGACGAAGATGGTCGTGGAGAGACCGTCGGTCATGGTGGCATCCGGACCGATCACGGTGGCGCTGCGAACCCCTGAGACGGGATGACCGGTACGCGGATTGAGAATGTGGTGAAAGCGAACGCCGTCACGTTCGAAGTAGCGTTCGTAGTCTCCCGAGGTGGAGATCGCCTCATTGACGATGGGCAGACGCACCACCACGGCATCGCGATTGCGCGGATCGCGTACCCCCACCACCCAGGCCTGGCCGCGACGATCGCCGATGACGCGACTGTCGCCGCCGGCGTTGAGCAGCGCGTGCTCGACACCGCGGTCCAGCAGCAGCTGTGCGCCGCGCTCGATCGCATAGCCCTTGGCGATGCCACCGAGGTTGATGCGCACCCCCGGTGCCAGAAACCGCACCGTCACGGCCTGCTCATCGAGTTCCACCAGGCGATAGTCCAGTGCCGCAATCCCGGCATCGATTTCGGAGGCCGCCGGCAGCTCACCGGCGCGGAAGTCGTAGTGCTGCCCGACACTGTCGAAGGTGATGTCGAAGGCGCCGTCACTGTGCTGCGCAAGGGTCAGGGAGCGGGCGATCAGCGCGAAGAGCTCTTCGCTGACGGGCACGGCCGCCCGGTGCGCCTCGCGATTCACCTGCGAGATCTCCGAGTCCTCGCGATAGGTGCTCATGGACTCGTTGATACGGTGATACTCGGCCATCACCGCGCGCGCGGCAGCCTGGCCTTCGGCGACATCTTCAGACCACAGCTCGACGGACACCGAAGTGCCCATCAGGGGCTCCTCGAGGCGATGCCATTCGGCCAGCGCGAGCGGCGCGACAGTCTGCGCAAGCAGCATCGACAGTGTCAGGCTCGGCAGGCGCGAAAGGTGCATCAGAGCGTCTCCAGCATGTGCCCGGACATCATGACCGGCATTCTGCGATTGCATGATGCCCCGGGCAAGCGTCCGCCCGGCCCGACTCAGGTCGCAGAAGCGGCGATTTATGCTGGCCGACACCGCCCCGGCAGCGTATTCTCGCGGGGTCTGCGAGCACGCTCGCCTCGCCCTTCGGAGACGTAACCGCATGGAAACCTGGATCATCATTGGCCTGCTCGTCGCTCTGGCCATCTATGGCGTCAGCATCTACAACCGCCTGGTCAGTCTGCGCAATGCGGTTCGCAACGCGTTCGCCCAGATCGACGTGCAGTTGACGCGCCGCTACGACCTCATCCCCAACCTG
>CAYLNP010000020.1:9776-21844 GCA_964384925.1 uncultured Woeseiaceae bacterium | reverse complement strand
CCCCAGTCGATCGCTACGCGACCGTCGGCATCCACGGCCGTCGACACATAGGGATCTCCAAGGCGCTCAAGCCAGTGAATCGCCGCCTCGCGATCGTCTTTCCAGTTCAGACCGTAGATCGGGATCTCACCGCGGCGCGCCAGATCGACGAGCAGGCCGTGTTCCTGCCGACATCCCACGCACCAGGTAGCCCAGACGTTCATCAGGACCGGCTCGCCGGTGGCAAGGTCGGCAAGGCCGAGCGTGCGCTCCGCGGCCAGCAGCTGCGGCAGCTCGAACGCCGGCGCGGGCTGATTGATCAGCGGCGAAGGGACCAGCGTCGGATCACGGAACAGCCCGGCGAGAAAAAAACCCAGGAGTACGACAAATGCCCCGGGTACCAGCAGGTACCGTGACATCAGGCCCCGCCTCCGGCGGCGGGCGCCTGCCCACTGGTGAGGGGCTCGGAGACACGACGGCGCGCAAGGCGGTAGCGCCGATCGGCAAGCGCGAAGATTCCACCGATGGCCATGAAAAGTGTGCCCAGCCAGATCAATCGCACCAGCGGCTTGTACTGGATGCGTACCGACCAGGCACCCTCGCCCAGCGGCTCGCCCATCGACACCAGGATATCGCGCCGCCAGCCGGCGGCGATCGCCGTCTGAGTGATCGGGTCTCGCTGCACGCGATAGACACGTTTCTGCGGATACAGCATGGTCACGAGTTCACCATCCAAACGCACCTCGACCTCGGCCTCCATGGCACTGAAGTTGGGGCCCTCGACTCCGCGGGTGCCGAGCATCGTAAACTCGTAGCCCGCCGCCTCGATGGGCTGACCGGGCACGGCGGCACGATCGGCCTCGACATCGTAGGAGGATACGAAAGTGACCCCGAGGATCAGCATGCCCAGCCCGAAATGCGCCAGGCACATGCCGATGTGGCTCGAGGTAAGGCGTCCCGGGCCACGTCCGGGCAGCAGATCCAGCAGCGCCGTGAGCATGACCCAGAACGCTGCGATACTGCCGACGATGGTCAGCATGCCCGCCGAGCCATAAAACACCAGCGGCAGTGCAATACCGGCGACAACCGCGATCACCGCCGGTACCCGCAGCTTGCGCGCCAGCACCGACGCCGACATCTGCCGCCACATGACGTGCATGCCCATGCCCATGAGCAACATCAGGGGGAACATCGGAATCATGAAGGCAAGGTCGAAATACGGTGGACCCACCGAGACCTTGCCCAGGTTGAGTGCATCCATGAACAGCGGGTACAGCGTGCCGAGCAGAATCAGTGCCGTGGCGATGACCAGCAGAATGTTGTTGGCCAGCAGGAACGTCTCGCGCGACATCGGCCGAAAACCGGCATCCGAGGCAAGCAAGGGAGCTCGCCAGGCGTACAGGGCGAGCGCCAGTCCTATGACGATACCCATGAAAACGAGGATATAGAGTCCGCGCGAGGGGTCAGCGGCAAACGCATGCACCGACACAAGAATGCCTGAGCGCACCAGGAACGTGCCCAGCAGACTCAGGCTGAACGCGGTGATCGCCAGCAGCAGCGTCCAGCTGCGAAACAGGCCCCGCTTCTCCGTGACCGCCAGCGAGTGGATCAGAGCGGTGCCGATCAGCCAGGGCAGGAAAGATGCGTTTTCCACCGGGTCCCAGAACCACCAGCCGCCCCAACCGAGTTCGTAATAGGCCCACCAGCTTCCAAGGGAAATGCCGAGCGTCAGAAACACCCAGGCGGCTGTTGTCCAGGGTCGCGTCCAGCGCGCCCATGCGGCATCCAGGCGACCCTCGATCAATGCCGCAATGGCAAACGCAAACGCCACCGAAAAGCCGACATAGCCGATGTACAGCAGCGGCGGATGGATCATCAAGGCCGGGTCCTGCAGGATCGGATTGAGGTCCTGTCCATCCGCGGGCGTGGGGATCAGGCGGTCGAAGGGATTGGACGTGAACAGCGTGAACGAAAGAAAGCCCACCGCGACGATGCCCAGCACGCCCAGCACGCGTGCCACGAACCGTTCGGGCATCTGACCGCTGAAGGCCGCGACCAGTACTGACCAGATCGCGAGCACCAGGATCCACAGCAGCAGCGAGCCCTCATGACCACCCCATACGGCACCCACCCGGTAGAAGACAGGGAGCTCCGAGTTCGAATGCCCCGCGACGAACGCCACCGAGAAATCGTTGGTGACGAAGGCGTAAGTCAGTGCGCCGAAGGCGACGATCGCAAACACCAGCTGGCCGGTGACCGCGGGTTTTGCAAGCCCCATCAGCGCACGGCTGCCGGTGAAACTGCCCCACAGGGGCGCGGCACTCTGCACCAACGCGAGCAACAGTGCGAGTATCAGGGCGACCTGGCCGAGTTCAGGGATCATGGCTGGCTTCGGCCCCCGTAGTAGCCCTCGGCGGAACCGTTGGTGGCGGTGCGATCAGCCTCACCCTGCCCTTCCGCGCGCTCGATCGCGCGCATCTTACCGGACTCCAGCGCCTGCGCGACCTCGGGCGGCATGTAGTTCTCATCGTGCTTTGCCAGAATGTTGTCGGCCAGGAATACACCGCCCTCGCCCAGACGACCGCGCGCCACGACGCCCTGGCCTTCGCGGAACAGATCCGGGAGCACGCCGGTATAACGCACCGGCACGCTGTAGGCGTGATCGGTCACCAGAAATTCAACCGTCATGCTGCCCGATTCGCGGCGTACGCTGCCATCTGCAACCAGCCCGCCCACGCGCAGGGTGCGTTCGGCCGGGACGTCGATCTCAGCGAACTCCGTGGGACTGTAGAAGTACAGCATGTTCTCCTGAAAGGCGCGCAGCGCAAGCGAGGTCGCCAGACCCACGCCTGCCACGAGGCCTGTCACGAGCATGAGTCGGCGTTTCCTTGTCGGTGTCATGACAGCTCCTTGACGGCGGCACGAACCGGTCGCGGCGCCTGGTCCTGTTGAACAGCTTGCCTGAGTGCCTCGCGGTGGTGACGCCTGGCCGAGACGACCAGCGCGAGCAATACCGCAAGCGTAAGGCCCCATGCGCTCCAAACGTACGCCCAGTAGCCGTCCATCAGCAGAAACTCACGCATGCCCAATGAGCTCACGTATCCAGCGGGCCCCGCGCTCGCGCAACAGAACTTCGGCCCGCAGACGCATCGTCACCACGGCAGCAAAGAACAGCGTGTAGCCGACCACCATGGCCAGCAGCCATATCAGCATGTCCATCGTGATCGACGGCGTCGAGAGCTTCGCGATGGTCGCCGGCTGGTGGAGCGTATTCCACCAGTCCACGGAAAACTTGATGATCGGGATATTGACCACGCCGACGATCGCCAGCAGCGCCGCGGCGCGATCACCCTTGGCTGCATCGTCAAACGCCGAACGCAGTGCCATGACGCCCACGTAGAGAAAAAACAGGACCAGCACCGAGGTCATTCGTCCGTCCCAGTCCCACCACACGCCCCACATCGGCTTGCCCCAGATCGAGCCGGTGGCCAGCGCCAGAAAGGTGAAGGCTGCGCCCACCGGCGCACAGGCCGCCGCAAAGGCAAACGCAAGTTTCATTCGCCAGATCAGGCCCACCGCAGCGGCAACGGCCATGGCCACATAACCGAACATCGCGATGTAGGCACTGGGCACATGCACGTAGATGATTCTGAAGCCGTCACCCTGCTGGTAGTCCGGAGGGGCAATGGCCAGACCGCCAACGGTACCTCCCAGCAGGAGCAGGAGTGCCGGAATGCCGAACCAGGGCACCAGGCGACCGGCCGTGCGATAGAAGTGTGGCGGCGAGCCGAGTTTGTGAAACCAGATCCACATGTTCCGTATGTCCACAGCCTCAGGCCGTTAGTTCAATCCACGCTGATACGCAGTGCAGCCGCGATCGCCAGCGGAGCCAGCGTCACTGCCAGCACCAGCAGCGCGGCAAGCAGGTACAGCGGTCCAACGGCAGTCTGCCCCTGCACGGCCAGATCGGTTGCCCGAGCACCGAACACAAGCAACGGCAGTGCCAGCGGCAACACCAGAATGCCCAGTATACCTGCTCCGCGCCGCAGGCTCGCGGTAAGCGCCGCGGCCACCGCGCCGATCAGGCTGAGCGTCGGCGTGGCCAGCAACAGTGCGAGCATCAGCACCCACGTGGCATCCGCCGGCAGATAGAACGCCTGGGCCACCAGCGGTGTGAGGACCACGAGCGGGAGACCGGTGAGCAACCAGTGCGTCAGCGCCTTGACCAGCGCCAGCAGCACCAGCGGCTGTGGGCTCAGAATCAGCTGCTCCATGGTACCGTCCTCCATGTCGCTGCGAAACAGGCCCTCGAGCGCGAGCAGAGAAGCAAGCAGTGCCGCCACCCACAGGACGCCCGGGCCGATGCTGCCAAGCAGGTCGCGTTCCGGTGCCAGGCCAAGTGGGAAAAGTGTGACGACGATCACGAAGAACGTCAGCGGCAGCGCGAGTTCACCCCAGCGTCGCATCGCTGCGCGCAGGTCACGGCGCATCAGCGCGAACATCGCCCGTCCCATGGTACTCATGCGCCGAGTTCCACCTGCACACAGCGCCCGGGTGCAGCCCCGCCCAGCGGTGCATGCGAGGCGACCATCGCCATGCCGCCATCGCGCAGGTGCCGGCCGAGCCACTCGACGATCAGGGCCTGACCGTCCACATCCAGGTTCGTCAGTGGTTCGTCGAGCAGCCAGAGGCGTGCCGCACACAGTTGCAGCCGAGCCAGCGCCACGCGTCGGCGTTGGCCGGCCGACAGCGCTCTCACCGGTCGATGCTCCGCACCGGTAAGGCCGAGGCTGGCCAGACACGCAGCGACCCTGTTGGGTTGGAAGGCCTGGTTCTGCAGTTCGACGAGGAACCGAAGATTATCGACCACAGAAAGATCCGCCTGCAGCCCGGCCTGATGCCCCAGGTACACGCGCGCCTGACCGTACTCCGGATCCCCCGCCTGCAGCACCCGCGACTGCCAGCGAAGCTCACCGGCGGCCGCCTGACTCAAACCCGCGACGACCCGCAGCAGGCTGGTCTTGCCGGCACCGTTGGGTCCGGTCACCAGCGCCAGTTCACCATCGGCAAGGCGCAACGTCAGCCCCTCAAGCAGCAGTCGATTGCCGCGAGATACGGCAAGGTCGGCGAGTTCTAGCATGGCGCAGACATTAGCCTAGTATTGTTCTTTATTTTCAAAATATTAGCCGTTGTTAATAAAGCGTTGTTTAAGAAATTTGCGCCGCCCCGGATGAGTCTTGCCACCCAGGGGACGAGCCAGATCTGTAGATTCATGCACTTGCGGCCGGCCCCGAGCGCTGGCTTGACCCGGAAGGCTCCTCGGGCGAACCTCTCCAACCCACCGCGGATGCGTCAATAATCTCTTACAACATGTTGACGGACATAGAAGATTACGATTCCGCGATGCCAGCCAGCGATTGGTTGGCAAAATTCGGACTTGGCGCGGTGCCCTTTGCGCAGGCCACGGGCGAATTTGTCGACGGTGACGGGCCGGCACGCACCCTCGATGCCCTGGTCGAAGCCTGTGGCGCGACGCGGCCGGTGACCGTGGTCACCGCCCCGTGCGGTGCAGGCGTATCGGCGGCACTGCAGGTCCTTGCCCGCAGATGCCGGGACCAAGGTCGGACCGCCGTCCTGCTTGCGGGAGATGAGCGCGAAGTTGCAGCGCTTCCGCAGCGGGTTCTGCATGCACTTGGTCTGGGCGATATTGCCGGTGACGGTGTCGACATCCAGAATATTCTACGCGTGTTCCTGCTTAACGAGTGCGCACGCGGGCGTGCACCGGTGCTCATCCTGGACGATGCGCATCGCTATGAATCCAGAGAGCTGGCCGGGTTGTCCGGCCTTCTGAAGCTGCAGTATCAGGGTACACCCGCCGTCAAGCTCGTGCTCTCAGGACCGCCCTCGCTGGAACACAGCCTCGAGGCTGCCGAACTCGCCCCGCTGGCTGCCCGTTGCACTGCTGCTTATCGCTGGCCTGCATTGACCCGCGCTGAGCTGAAACGATGGGTCGCTCGCTGCCTGCACGCCGCCGGTGCCGAACGCCCCCTGATCACGAGCGAGGCGCTCGATGCCGTGCACCTGCTGGCCGATGGCCGGCCGGGCATGGCAGCCAGCCTGCTTACGCGGGGCCTGATACTCGCGGCACTGGCCGGCGAAGCCCAGCTCTGCGCGCGCGGGCTTGCCCGCATCGTGTCCGTCCTGCCGATACACGAACCTGCGAGTCAGACCACGCCAGGCCTGACATTGCGCCGCGGCGGGCGCATCGTCTCGACTCAGGAGGTCGGCAGCGCGCGCCTGCTGCTGGGGCGCGATCCGGCGGCCGATCTCGTGCTGAGTGACGACTGGGTCAGCCGCTATCACGCCCTGCTGATATTCGATGCCCAGGGGGCCTGGCTGGCCGACCTGGCCAGTACCAACGGCACCCATGTCAATGGCAAGCCGATCACAAGACTGCGACTGAACCACGGCGATGTGATACGCATCGGCCAGTACGCCATCGAGTTCCATTGGAGCGGTACCCGCGAGCTCGACGACGTGACCGAAACAAGGCTCTTCCCGCGGGTGGCGATGCCCTCCGGCCTCACTGCGCAGAAGCGCTGAGTTCGACCGGCTTGCCCGGCACGTCGTCGCTTCTCCGGCTGATCCATGAACTGGAGCAGACTGAACGCTGGAGCGCCGATCAGCTCTACGATGCGCAAAACGAACTGCTGGCCCGAATGCTGGCGTTCGCCCAGGCGAATGTGCCGTTCTATCGGGAAGCATTTACGAGGCTTACGGGCTCACCAGACCTGCGCAAGCCTCGCGAGGTGCTCGCCAGCCTGCCGGTGATTGGCAGATATGAGCTCAGGGCGCACGGTCAGGCGCTGCAAAGCCGGCACGCACGCAGCGCCCATGCGCTGAAGTTCACGACGTCGGGATCGACCGGCATGCCCGTGACAGTGGCCTGGAACCGCGAGGCCAACCTGCTGATTGCGGCCATCGTGGCGCGCTATCATCGCTGGTGGCGCAGCGATCCGGCTGCCAGATATGCCATGCTCAGCGCGGTACCGACCGATGCGCAGGGGCGCGGCGTTGAGCTTCAGGGTATGGAATGGTATCCAGGCCAGTCCGCCCGCGATGGCTTCGCCGCCGATGCGGCGCAGCCCGTCGCGCTGAATCTCGACTGGCTGCTGCGCAAGCAACCGCGCTATCTGATGACTTATCCGAGCAACGCGCGTGCCGTGCTGCGGCGCGCGCGCGACCAGGGTGATTCACTGGCCTGCCTGTCACGCATCGACACCTTCGGTGAAAGTGCTGTCGAGGGGCTCGATGCGCTTGCAGATGAAGTCTGCGGCGCGAAGGTCGCCGACCGCTACAGTGCGCGAGAGGTGGGCATGATCGCGCTGCAGTCGCCGGACGGCCACGGCTATCGGGTGCAGTCCGAATCGGTGCTGGTGGAGGTGCTCGATGAGTCGGATCTGCCTGTCGCCGAAGGCGATACCGGCCGGGTCGTCGTCACCAGCCTGCACAATATCGCCATGCCACTCATCCGCTACGAGATCGGCGACTACGCCCGACTCGGCCCGACACCCTCATCCGGCATGCCCCACCCGATACTCCATGCGGTTCATGGCCGCCGCCGCAACATGTTCCGTCTGCCCGACGGCGACAGGCTCTGGCCGCGGTTCAACTCCGACGACCTGGCCACGATGGCGCCGGTACGCCAGTTCCAGCTGGTGCAGAAGTCACTGTCCCTGCTGGAACTGACCATGGTGGTCGATCGGGTGGCAACTGCTGCGGAGGAAGCCGCACTGGAGCGACTCGTGCGCCAGCGGCTGAAGGGCGACTATCACCTCGCATTCCGATACGTGGACGACATCGCACGCAGCGCCAGCGGCAAGTACGAGGATTTCCGCTGTGAGATCGCGGACTAGGGAAGCAGTAGTCTGGTGCCCGGAGCCGGAATCGAACCGGCACGACATTGCTGTCAACGGATTTTAAGTCCGTAGCGTCTACCAGTTCCGCCATCCGGGCTTGAATTCTCGGGCCGCGGCATTACCGATGATCAATGGAGGCTAGGGCCGGAATCGAACCGGCGTACGCGGCTTTGCAGGCCGCTGCATGACCACTCTGCCACCTAGCCGTCAAAACGACGACGCGCCATCCCCGGCCGGCGCGATTGGAAGCTTATCGTACCCGGCAGGCGTCTGGCGCGTAAGGCTTTGAAATCGTGGAGCGGGAAACGAGACTCGAACTCGCGACCTCAACCTTGGCAAGGTTGCGCTCTACCAACTGAGCTATTCCCGCACGAAGACCGTGAATTCTAAGCCCGCGGTCCATGCTGTCAAGCGAATCCTTCACCCTTCGTGGTGTCGAGGGGCCGTCAACTCAGGCCAGGCGGCCCGCAGATAGTCGATCATGGACCACAGTGTGATGACCGTGGCCACCAGCAGCATCAGGGCGCCGAGCTGATACACCGGGAACCCGAACAGTGGCAGCTGGAAGAGCATCATGCCGATACCGACCATCTGCACGATGGTCTTGGATTTGCCGATCGCCGAGACCGCGACCCTGGTACGCGCCCCGACGTGAGCCATCCACTCACGAAGCGCCGAGACGGTGATCTCGCGGCCGATGATGATTGCCGCCATCAGGGTCACCAGCACCTCGTCGCCGGCCATCATGATGGGCTGGCTGGCCTGGACCAGCAGGATCAGGGATACGGCGACGAGCAGCTTGTCGGCGACCGGATCGAGGAAGGCGCCAAAAGCGGTGGTCTGGTTCCATCGGCGGGCCAGCCACCCATCCAGCGCGTCGGTCACGGCGGCGATGGTGAAGAACAGCGTCGACAGCGGGCGCGCCCACTCCAGCGGCAGGTAGAAGGCCACTGCCACCAGCGGGATCGCCACGATCCGCAACCAGGTCAGCAATGTCGGCAGGTTCAGAACCATCAGGACCCCGGGGGCTGTTGGGTGCAGGGCCGCAGTGGGCTCATGCGCTGTCGGAATGAAAGTGATCGTACACGCGCTGGGCGAGGCTGCGGCTGATGCCCTGCACCTTGACAAGGTCCTCCACACCCGCGCGCACAACGCCCTGCAAGCCGCCGAAGGCCGTGAGCAGGGCCCTTCTGCGCTTCGGACCAAGGCCCGAAATGCTTTCCAGGCTGGAGGTGCCGGCACTTCGGCTGCGCCGAGCCCGCTGGCCGGTCAGGGCGAAACGGTGCGCCTCGTCGCGAATCTGCTGGACCAGATGCAGCGCCCGTGAGTTCGGCGGCAGTATAAGAGCCTGTTCACGGCCTGCCAAGAACAGCCGCTCGCGTCCGGCCTTGCGCGCGTGGCCCTTGGCGACACCGACCACACTCAGGCCGTCCAGCTGCATCTCGCCGAGCACATGCATCACCGCGCCAAGCTGTCCGCGGCCGCCATCGATGAACAGGATATCCGGCAACGGCGCTTCACCCTGCTTGAGCCGCGTGTACCTGCGCCGCACGGCCTGGGCGAGCGCCGCATAATCATCGCCCTGCACCACCCCGTCGATGTTGAAGCGCCGGTACTCGGCGCGCGCCGGGCCATCAGGGCCGAAGACCACACAGGAGGCGACGGTCTGCGTACCCCCAAGGTGGCTGACATCGAAGCACTCCAGGCGCGACGGTGGCTCATCGAGTCCAAGCGCCGCTGCGAGATCCTCACGCTGTTCGCGCATGCTGGCGTTGCTCGTGAGTTCGGCTTCCAGCGCCTGGGTGGCATTGGTGCGTGCCATCTCCAGCCAGCGTGCGCGTTCACTGCGTACGCGCTGTCGAATCTCCACGCGATGGCCGGCATGCTGGCCCAGTGCGGCTTCCAGCATGGCGACATCGCTGAGCACAACACCTGCGACGATGGACGCCGGCACCTCGCGATTCATGTAGTACTGGCCAATGAAGGCCTCGAGAATTTCGGCCTCGTCCGCCGCTTCTGTGCCGCGGGGAAAGAAGCTGCGACTGCCCAGAAGTCGGCCTGCCCGGATGTAGAGCACCGCGATACAGGCGCTTCCTCCCTGCTGCGCCACGCCGAGCACATCGACATCACCCGCATCGCCCCCGGCGACGAACTGGCGCTCCTCGATACGCTTGATGCGCGCGAGCTGATCGCGAAACTGCGCCGCAGCCTCGAAATCCAGCCGCTCGGCCGCAGTCTCCATGCGCGCGGCAAGGCGCTCGCTCAGGCGCGAACTGCGGCCCTCCAGGAAAGCCTGGGCGTCGGCGACATCGCGCGCATAGTCCTGCCGGCTGATCAGGCCGACACAAGGCGCCGTGCAACGCTGGATCTGGTATTGCAGGCAGGGACGCGAGCGGTTCGCGAAGAAGCTGTCGTCACACTGGCGGATGCGGAACAGTTTCTGCAGCTGGTTGAGCGTTTCGCGCACGGCACCGGCGCTTGGATACGGCCCGAAGAACTGTCCCTCGCTGCGGCGCGCACCCCGATAGAACGACAGGCGCGGAAACTCGCTTTGTGTCGACAGGCGGATGTACGGATAGCTCTTGTCGTCGCGAAGCAGGATATTGAAGCGCGGCCGATGTTGCTTGATCAGCTCGTTTTCAAGCAGCAGAGCCTCGGTCTCGGTGCGTGTGACCGTCACTTCGCAGCGGGCGATCGCGCTTTTCAGCGCCATGGTCTTGCCGTCGGCGGCGCGACCCTGGAAGTAGGTGGCCACGCGTTTTTTCAGATCGCGGGCCTTGCCTACGTAAATGACCGCGCCCTTCGCGTCGAGCATGCGATAGACACCAGGACGCTGCGCCAGTGTCGCAAGAAACGAGCGCACATCAAAGGCCTCGTCGGCGGCTTTCTCCGTCATGTATGCATGGCCAGTCCTGCCCGTCGCGCCGCCTGTCGCACCGCGGTCTCGAAGGCCTGTGCGGTCAGCCTGCCCGTCTGGGTGTTGTAGCGGCTGCAGTGATAGGAGTCCACCAGCCAGCGCTGCCCGGGCAGTGGATACTCGGCCTCGTGACCGAAAGGAAAGTCTGACTGACGCAGGCCCAGGGCTCGCAGCACGGCACGATGGGCCACCCCGCCCAGTGCGAGGATGGCGCTCCCAGCCCCCAGTGCGTCGAGTTCGACCGCCAGATAGCGGTTGCAGGCGTTGATTTCCGGACCGGTAGGACGATTCTCAGGCGGCAGGCATTTCACCGCGTTGGTGATGCGGCACGCCTGCAGCTCCAGGGCATCGTCCGCGCTGACGGACTCTGGCATGCTAGACAGGCCCAGGTGATGCAATGTTGCATACAGCAGAATGCCTGCGTGGTCACCGGTGAAGGGACGTCCCGTTCGGTTGGCACCGTGCATGCCCGGCGCCAGGCCGACGATCAGCAGCTTCGGCGCTGCGTCTCCGAAGGCGGGCACCGGGGCGGCGTGATACTCCGGATGTGTCTGGCGTACTTCACGCAGATGGTCGGCCAGGCGCGGGCAGCGACGGCAGTTGGGATCAAAGGCCGGGGTAGCCAGCTCAGTCATCCATGTGCGCGATGATGGCATCGGCAAAGCCACTCGTGCCCAGCAGCGTGGCACCGGGCACCAGGCGCTCCAGATTCTTCTCTACATCGGCGGGATCGCGCGCCTTTCGGAAGTCCGGACGCTTGATCGCCTCGCGCAGAACGGCGAGATCGTAGGTCAGCTCCTTGTTGGCAATCGTGTTGGACATGCCCTTGAAGATCAGATCCGCGGCCTCGCTCCAGCCCATGTAGCGCAACATCATCTCGGCCGAGAGGATCAGCGAGCCGGGATTGACCCGATCCTTGCCGGCAAAGCCTGGCGCCGTGCCATGGGTGGCTTCGAATACGGCCGGTCCATCGCCGATGTTCGCCCCCGGTGCGATGCCGATGCCGCCGACCTGGGCCGCAAGTGCATCCGAGATGTAATCGCCGTTGAGATTGAGCGTTGCGATGACGTCGTAGTCCTGCGGATTCAACAGGATCTGCTGCAGAAAATTGTCCGCGATCACATCCTTGACGGTGATCCCGCGACCGGTTCGGGGGTTTGCAAAACGCAACCACGGCCCCTCGCCGATCGGCTCCGCACCGAACTCCTCGCGCGCGAGGTCGTAGCCCCAGCGGCAGAAGGCGCCCTCGGTGA
>CAYLNP010000020.1:0-9766 GCA_964384925.1 uncultured Woeseiaceae bacterium | reverse complement strand
AATTTCATGATGTTGCCCTTGTGGACCAGCGTCACCGAACTTCGGTCCTGATCCACGGCGTGCTGAAGGGCCTTGCGCACCAGCCGCTGGGAGCCCGGCCGCGACACCGGCTTGATGCCAAGCCCGGTGTGTTCGGGAAAGCGCAGAGACTTGACGCCGAGCTCACGTTGCAGGAACTCGATGAGCCGCGTGTTCTCGGGCGAACCCGCCGGCCACTCGATGCCGGCATAGATGTCTTCCGTGTTCTCCCGGTACACAACCATGTCGACCTGCTCGGAGGTCTTCATTGGCGTAGACACACCCAGGAAATAGCGGATCGGACGCACACAGGCATACAGATCCATGGCCTGTCGGATCGACACATTGAGCGAGCGAATGCCACCACCGATCGGCGTGGCAAGCGGCCCCTTGATCGAGACGACGAAGCGCGTCAGCGCATCGAGGGTCTCCTCGGGCAGATAGTTCGCGCCCTGATATACCTCGGTGGCCTTCAGGCCCGCGTAGACCTCCATCCAGGCGATGGCCCGATCAGTCCCATAGGCCTTGCGCACCGCTGTATTGACGACCTTGTACATCGCGGGCGTGACATCGATGCCGATCCCGTCGCCCTCGATCAGAGGGATGATCGGGCGCGCCGGGACATTCAGGCTGAAGTCGTCATTCAGCGTGATGGCCTCGCCATGGGCGGGAATGCGGATCTTGCTGTATTGCATGGCCTGCGCTTCCTGATGTCTCGGGCGGTCGCCGCTGCCGCAATTCTCCCCTTTTCTTGCCAGTCCCGTGGCGGTGCGGCCGTCTACTTGGCCTCGAACTGCTCCTCTTCGGTGGAGCCGCTGAGCGCTGTGATCGAGGACAGCCCGGCGGTGACCGTCTGGGTGACGTCATCGAAATACCCTGCACCCACCTCACGCTGATGCTTGGTTGCCGTATAGCCATGCTTTTCGGCAGCGAACTCGGCTTCCTGGAGTTCCACATACGCGCTCATCTGTGTCTGGCGGTACCCGCGGGCGAGTTCGAACATCGAGTAGTTCAGTGCATGGAAACCGGCCAGCGTGATGAACTGGAACTTGTAGCCCATGGCCGCGAGTTCCTTCTGGAACTTCGCGATCGTGGTGTCGTCGAGATGCCGGCGCCAGTTGAACGACGGCGAACAGTTGTAAGAGAGCAGCTGGTCGGGAAACTTGCTGTGCACCGCTTCGGCGAACTTCTTCGCCTGCTCCAGATCCGGCACGGAGGTCTCGCACCACAGCAGATCGGCATAGGGTGCATAAGACAGCGCCCGGTCGATGGCCTGCTC
The DNA here is from genome assembly GCA_964384925.1 of uncultured Woeseiaceae bacterium. Classification (GTDB taxonomy): domain Bacteria; phylum Pseudomonadota; class Gammaproteobacteria; order Steroidobacterales; family PWYM01; genus PWYM01. The sequence goes on along the minus strand of CAYLNP010000020.1, from coordinate 8,469 downwards.
GAGCCCGCAGTTGACGCGATAGAAGCCCTCAGCGGTACGCTCTCCGGTGACGAACCGGCGATCGCGTTCATCGATGTCCGACGTCAGGAGATTCGCGGCATCGGCGTCGGTACGCGCGATCACCAGCGTGGGCACGCCAGAGACATCCGCAGCCAGGCGCGCCGCTACCAGCTTGTTGACCGCCTCCACCGTTGGCACGAGGACCTTCCCGCCCATGTGACCGCACTTCTTGGCGCTGGAGAGCTGATCCTCGAAATGCACGCCAGCAGCGCCGGCATCGATCATGTCCTTCATCAGTTCGAAGGCGTTGAGCACGCCACCGAACCCGGCCTCGGCGTCCGCAACGATCGGCTGCATGAAATCGATATCGGTCTTGCCTTCGGCATGGTTGATCTGATCGGCGCGCAGCAGCGTGCGATTGATCCGGCGCACCACCGAGGGCACCGAGTTGACCGGGTAGAGCGACTGGTCCGGATACATCTCGCCCGACAGATTGGCGTCGCCTGCCACCTGCCAGCCGGACAGGTAGATGGCCTTGAGTCCGGCCTTGACCTGCTGCATGGCCATATTGCCGGTCAGGGCTCCGAGCGCGTTGACGAACGGCTCCTCGTGGATATAACGCCACAGCTTCTCGGCACCCATGCGGGCCAGGGTGTGTTCCACCAGGACGGTCCCGCGCAGGCGTACGACATCCTCGGGCGAGTACGGGCGGGTGACGCCCAGCCACCGCGGGTTGCTCTCCCAGTCGCGTGCCAGCTGCTTTGCGGTATCCGAAGTCATGGTAGGTTCCTCGTGATGATCTGGATGCGGACCGACACCCCCATGTCCGCCCGCCCGGTTGTTGCGGCGCGGTATGGTAGCTGCAGCGTGTACATCAGCGCAAAATTTTGTCGGCAATGCAACGCCGCACCCGTCCCCACGAGAAAATCTTGCGCTGAAGGCAACGAGAAGATCAGGACCCGTCCCCATGCCACTGCTGCTGTTCAATAAACCCTACGGCGTGCTCTCCCAGTTCAGCGACGGGCCCACCCGGCCCGGGCTTGCGCAGATGATCGATCGGCCAGGGGTCTATCCGGCCGGGCGGCTGGATGCGGACACTGAGGGCCTGCTGCTCCTGACCGACGATGGGCGCCTGCAGGCCCGCATCAGCCATCCGCGCCACAAACTGCACAAGACCTACCTCGTGCAGGTGGAGGGCCGGATCGGCCCCGAGCACCTTGAGCAGCTCGTCAGGGGTGTGGCGCTGCGCGACGGCCCGGCGCGCGCTGTTGCCGCGCGCGAAGTCGCCCCGCCCGTCTGGCTATGGCCACGGGACCCGCCGATACGCCATCGGCTGAGCGTGCCGGACAGCTGGATCGAACTTGTGCTCGACGAAGGTCGCAATCGGCAGGTCAGAAGAATGACCGCCGCCGTGGGGTTGCCCACACTGCGGCTTCTGCGCACCGGCATAGGTCCCTGGACGCTGGAGCCCCTGAGACCGGGAGAATGCCGTGAACTGCCACTGACGGAGGCTTGGCAGGCGCTCCCGGCGGTACCCCGGGTGCGAGGTCGCTCAGGCCCCCGAGGCTGAACTGCGCTTGCGATGCCCGGCGATGCGCATCGCCACTTCCATGGCCTGCTCGTAGTTCAGGCGAGGATCGACCTGAGATTTGTACGCGCGCGTCAGATCGGAGTCCTGCAGACCGCGTGCACCACCGGTGCACTCGGTGACATTGTCGCCGGTGAGTTCCAGGTGAACGCCGCCGAGGTGACTGCCGTGGGCTTCGTGAATGCGGAACGCAGCTTCGAGTTCACTGAGGATATTGTCAAAGCGCCGGGTCTTCACACCGTCGGCCGTGCTCTCGGTGTTGCCATGCATGGGGTCGCAGATCCACAGCACATTGGCGCCGACGGCGCGCACAGCGCGCAGCACGCGGGGCAGATGCTCCTCGATGTGCTTGGCGCCGAAGCGGTGTATCAGGGTCAGCCGGCCAGGTTCGTTCTGCGGATTCAGCGTATGCGTCAGCGCCTGCAGCCACTCATCGTCCATGCCGGTACCGACCTTGACCGACACCGGGTTGGCAATACCGCGGAAGTATTCGATGTGCGCGCCATCGATGTTGGCTGTGCGCATGCCCATCCATGGCCAGTGCGTGGAAAGGTTGTACCAGCGCTGCCGGTGAGCGAGAAAGCGCGTCTGTGCCTGCTCGTAGGGCAGGTGCAGGCCCTCGTGCGAGGCGAAAAAGTCCACCCTGCGCGAGTGGTGCATCGGGCGCCCGGAGATCGACTCCATGAAATCCAGTGAATCGGAGATCGAGCGCACGACTTCGTGATACTCGCGGGCCAGCGGCGAGTGCTGCACCCAGTCCAGATCCCAGTTCTCCGGGTGATGCAGGTCGGCGAACCCGCCATCGACCAGCGCGCGCACGAAGTTCAACGTCAGTGCGGCCCGCTCGTATCCGCGCAGCATCAGTTCCGGGTCGGGCACGCGATCCTCGGCGGTGAACGCAATGCGATTGACCAGGTCTCCGCGATAGCTCGGCAGCGTGATGCCATCGCGCGTCTCGGTATCGGCCGAGCGTGGTTTGGCGTACTGACCACCCATCCGCCCGACGCGCACGATGGGCTTCTTGAGTCCATGCCACATCACAAGCGACATCTGCAGCAGGATCTTGAGCTTCTGCACGATGTTCTCGGAGGTGCACTCCTCGAAGTTCTCCGCACAGTCGCCGCCCTGCAACACGAACACCTCGCCGCGCTGCGCGGCACCGATCAGGCCCTTGAGGTTTTCCACCTCCCAGGAGGTGACGATGGGCGGCAGCCGACTGAGTTTCGCAAGCGCGGCTTCGACCGCCGATGCGTCCGGATACAGGGGCTGCTGGGTGGCGTTGCGCGACTGCCACGTTGCAGGATGCCAATCGGCTTTGGAAGAGGTTCTGGACATAGTCACGGCAATATGCCACATCCGAATGCGGCAGTGCAAAAACACAGCGAGTTGAATGGTGGCATCGGCAGCCAGTCACAGGCACACTGTTTCGATTGAAACCAAACCAGCGGCGTAGCCCCGGGAGAGAGCTAATGCACAATATTCTTGTGCTTGGCGCCGGCAAGATCGGTGCCCTGATCAGCGCGATGCTGGCAAGTACCGGTGAGTTTCATGTGCGTCTGGCCGACCGCGACCTGCGTGCCGCGCAGCGTGCACCCGAGCACCCGAACATCGAGCCGGTGGAACTCGATGCCAGTGATGCGCAGGCGCTCAAGGCAGCCCTTGCGTCCCATCCTGTGGACGCGGTGGTCTCCAGCCTGCCCTATTTCCTCAACGTGCAGGTCGCGCGCGCCGCCCGTCGCGCAGGCACCCACTACTTCGATCTGACGGAGGACGTTGCCGTCACCGGCGAGGTGAAGCGCATCGCAGGTCACACGGCCATGACCTTCGCACCCCAGTGTGGACTTGCGCCGGGCTTCATCAGCATCGTTGCCAACGAGCTGATGGCGCATTTCGATGAACCCAGGGTCGTGAAACTGCGCGTCGGCGCCCTGCCCCAACATCCGAACAACGTACTGAAGTATTCGCTGAACTGGTCCACCGAGGGTCTGATCAACGAGTACGCCAACGTCGCTCAGGCGATCATCGACGGTGAGATCTGCGATGTGCTGCCACTGGAGGGCCGCGAGGAGATCGAGATCGACGGCACCTCTTATGAAGCCTTCAACACCTCCGGTGGCCTGGGTTCGCTCGCTCAAACCCATGTCGGGCACGTCGAGCGCATGGACTACAAGACCATGCGCTACCCGGGCCACTGCGAGCAGATGCGCCTGCTGCTCTACGGTCTGAAGCTGCGCAATGATCGAGAGACCCTCAAGCGTATTCTGGAAAACGCCGTCCCGCAGACGCTGCAGGACGTAGTGGTGATCTATGCCAGTGTCGAGGGCCTGCAGGATGGGCGGTTGCGCGAGGAGAACTACGTGAACAAGGTCTACCCGCAGGTCATCGCCGGGCGGTTGTGGTCGGCAATACAGGTCACCACTGCTGCCGGTGTGTGCAGCGTGGTCGATCTGGTGCTCGGCGACCCCGCGCACTACCAGGGTTTCGTGGCCATGGAACGCTTCGGCCTGCGCCAGATCATCGACAACCGCTTCGGCAGGCATTTCGCGCAGGGCGGCAGCAGCGCGTTGTCGGCAAGGCTGGTGGCGGCCGGTGCCACCGACAACCCAGACCCGGTCGACCTTGAGTCGGCCCCGCCCGAGGGCGGTACTGCCCATGCATGAAGTCCTCGAACGATTGGGCGTGGGTGACGACCACGACGGTGTCTACGACGGGCACTGGCAGCGAGGCTGCGGCCCTGCGCTCGAATCCTTCAATCCCGCCGATGGCCGCCGACTGGCACGCGTGCACTCGGCCGGCGCCGAAGATTACGACGCTGTCATCACCGCCGCGCAGCGCGCCGCGGCGCGGTGGCGCGACGTGCCCGCCCCTGCGCGCGGTGAGGCCGTACGACTCATCGGCGAGGCCCTGCGCCGACACAAGTCGGCCCTGGGTGCGCTGGTCAGCCTGGAAATGGGCAAGATTCGCAGCGAGGGCGAAGGCGAGGTCCAGGAGATGATCGACATCGCGGACTTCGCCTTGGGCCAGTCGCGAATGCTTTATGGCCGCACGATGCATTCCGAGCGCCCCCGCCACCGCATGTACGAGCACTGGCATCCGCTGGGGGTGGTGGCCATTGTCACCGCATTCAATTTCCCTGTCGCGGTATGGGCATGGAATGCGCTGATCGCCGCTGTATGCGGCAATGCCAGCGTGTGGCGGCCGTCGCCGAAAACGCCGTTGTGCGCGATCGCCGTGCAGCGCATCGTCAATGCTGCTCTGGCCGCCGAGGATTTTCCGCCGGTGTTCGGGTTGCTGATCGATGCCGACATCACGCTGGCGCAGCGCATGGCCGATGATCCGCGGATCGATCTGCTGTCGTTCACCGGCTCCACACCTGCCGGCCGCGCCGTGGCGCAGCGCGTTGCCGCACGCCTCGGCCGAAGCCTGCTCGAACTGGGCGGCAACAACGCGATCATCGTTGATGCCAATGCCAACCTCGATCTGGCGGTGCCGGCGATCGTCTTCGGTGCGGTGGGCACCGCCGGTCAGCGCTGCACGACCACCCGCCGGGTGCTGGTGCATGCGTCGTTGCGAGAAGCACTCGAGGCGCGGCTGCTGGCCGCCTACGAGCAGGTGCGAATCGGCGATCCGCTGGCCGAGGAAACGCTGATGGGTCCGCTGATCGACGAGGCGGCCGTGCATGCGTACCGCGCGACCATCCAGAAGGCCCGCGACGCCGGCGGTGAAGTCCTGTGTGGTGACAATGTGCTCCCAGGAGAGGGTCACTTCGTCGAGCCGACCATCATCCGTGCACGCAACGAGTGGGAGATCGTGCAGCAGGAAGTGTTCGCGCCGATTCTCTACCTCATCGAGGTCGGCGACCTGGACGAGGCGATCAGCGCACACAATGCGGTGGCCCAGGGCTTGTCCTCGGCGATCTTCACCGACCGGCTCCAGGCCGCCGAACGATTCCTCTCGCATGGCGGCAGTGATTGCGGCATCGCGAACGTGAATATCGGCACGTCCGGCGCGGAGATCGGCGGGGCCTTCGGCGGTGAGAAGGACACAGGCGGCGGTCGCGAAGCCGGTTCGGATGCCTGGAAGGCCTACATGCGCCGCCAGACGACGACGATCAACCATGGCGACGACCTTCCCCTCGCCCAGGGCATCGATTTTCGCCTGACCTGACGCACACCAGTCCGGTGCGCGGACATACGCACGCCATGGGGCTTGGTATGATCGGGGCCACGACGCTGACGCGGGAGCAAGGATGTGACCCTCAGGCAATCAATCACGCTTGGGCTGCTGGTACTGGGCACACTCCTGCTGTTGCTGGGCCGTGCCGTGCCCGCCGCCGGCGGCGCGGTCTCGCTCGAGGTCAAGGGCGCCATCGGTCCGGCGACCCGCGATTTCATCCGCCAGGGACTGGAGCAGGCCAGCACGCAGGGGGCAGAGGTGCTGATCCTGGAAATGGATACGCCCGGCGGCCTCGACTCGTCGATGCGCGACATCATTCAGGACATCCTGCAAAGCCCTGTGCCGGTAGCCACGTGGGTGACCCCCGAAGGCGCGCGCGCCGCAAGTGCGGGCACCTATATCCTCTACGCCAGTCATGTTGCTGCGATGGCGCCTGCCACGAATCTGGGTGCGGCCACGCCGGTGGCGATCGGCGGTGGTGGTACGCCCGCTGGAGAGCCCGAATCAAGTGGCGAGCCCGAGGCGACCGGCGACGACACTGACGCTGCGAATGACGACGGCGCAGAACCTGCGAGCGAACAACGCCGCGAGCCTCGCAGCGTGCCGCAGGGCGGCACCGCCTCCGAGCGCAAGGCCATCAACGACGCAGTCGCCTACATCCGCGGGCTGGCGGAAAAGCGCGGGCGCAACGCCGAGTGGGCGGAACAGGCGGTGCGCGATGCCGTGAGCCTGTCGTCGTCGGAGGCGCTCGAGCGCAACGTCATCGACCTGGTCGCCACCTCCCTGCCCGACCTGCTCAGCCAGATGAACGGCCGAGTGGTCGAGGTCGCCGGTGAGCAGGTGACGCTTGCCACCGAAGGCCTGTCGGTGACACGTATCGAGCCCGACTGGCGCACGCAGCTGCTCGCCGTGATCACCGATCCCACCGTCGCCTACCTGCTGATGCTGGTCGGCATCTACGGACTGATCTTCGAGGGCTATAATCCGGGCGCGATCGTGCCGGGCGTCGTCGGCGCGATCAGTCTGCTGCTTGCACTGTTCGCATTCCAGATCCTGCCGGTGAACTACGCCGGACTCGCGCTGATCCTGCTGGGCATCGTGCTGATCATCGGCGAGACTTTCGTGCCCAGTTTCGGCGCGCTGGGGCTGGGCGGGATTATTGCCTTCGTCGTCGGATCGGTCATTCTGATGGACTCGGATATCCCCGGTTTCGGCGTCTCACTGCCGTTGATCATCGCGCTGGCCGCGACAGGCGCTGCAGTGATGCTCGGGATCGCAATGCTGGCGGCGCGCACCCGCTATAGACCCATCGTCAGCGGTCCTGAGCAAATGGTGGGCGCCATCGGCGAGGCCATGGGCGATTTCGTCGGGCACGGCGAGATCTGGGTGCATGGGGAGCGCTGGGCGGTGGAGGTTGCCGTACCGGTGGAAAAGGGCCGCAAGCTCCGCGTCGTCGCGTTGCGCGGTCTGGTGCTCATCGCAGAACCCGTTCATTGATCTGTTCAGGAGACTCCCATGCTTGATCTGCCGGTATATCTGATCATCATCGCGTTCATCGCGCTGATCCTGTTCAACATGTTCAAGATCCTGAAGGAATACGAACGCGGCGTGATCTTCTTCCTCGGCCGCTTCTACAAGGTCAAGGGGCCCGGCCTGATTATCCTGATCCCCGGTGTCCAGAAGATGGAGCGCGTGGACCTGCGCACCATCGTGCTCGACGTGCCGACACAGGACGTGATCTCGCGCGACAACGTATCGGTGAAAGTCAGCGCGGTGATCTATTTCCGGGTGATCGACTCGCAGAAGGCCGTGATCCAGGTCGAAAACCGGGTCGAGGCCACCAGCCAGCTCGCGCAGACCACGTTGCGCTCGGTGCTCGGGCGGCACGAACTCGACGACATGCTCGCCGAGCGCGACAAGCTCAATCATGACATCCAGGAAATTCTCGACAAGGCCACCGAGGCCTGGGGCATCAAGGTCGCCAACGTCGAGATCAAGCACGTCGACCTGGAACCCAGCATGATCCGTGCGATCGCAGCCCAGGCCGAAGCCGAGCGCTCACGGCGCGCGAAGATCATCCATGCCGAGGGCGAGCAGCAGGCCTCCGAGCGTCTCGCGGAAGCGGCGAAAATGCTCTCCTCGCAGCCCTCTGCGATCACCTTGCGTTATCTGCAGACACTCACCGAGGTTGCCCGCGACCAGAACTCGACGATCATCTTCCCGCTGCCGATGGATGTGATCCGGCCGTTCATGGAGGTTGCGAAAAAAATCGGTGAGGACAAGGATCACGTCGGCTGAGCAATCGCCTGCCAGCGCTCATCGAGGCGACGTGCGGAGACTTTTACGGCGGTGCCGAGTTGCTGGGCAAACAGCGACACACGCAGTTCCTCGACGAGCCAGCGAAACTCGTCGACCGCAGTTGGCAGCTGTGTATCACCGCAGGTTTCTCGCCACGTCGAGACCCGTGCGCGTTGACGCGCAATCTCTGCGGTGTAATCGACGTCGCGCGCATGGCCATGGGCAAGCTTCTCGAGACGCACCAGTACGCCGGCAAGATAGGTCGGCAGTCGCGCACGCCATCGCGCTGGCGTCTGGCTGAGCATCTGCGGATGGACGAGCTCGGCGAGCTGGGTCTCGATATCGCCAACGCTGGCGGCGGGCAGTCGGCCGCGCATCGCATGCAGGCGTGTCCGTATCTCGGCGTG
>CAYLNP010000019.1:0-22235 GCA_964384925.1 uncultured Woeseiaceae bacterium | reverse complement strand
GTCGCCGAACCGATGCGGCTCTGGCCCAGCGTGCGACCGATCAGCACCGAGTCCTTGGGAATCTGGATGTTGAAGGTACGCGCCTGCAGGCCGTACTGGGTGCGCAGGTTGCGCTGGCTGCGCCGGCGGCTGTCCTGCTCGGGTTTGATCTTGGGCAGCAGGGCACGCCCGACCAGCGCGATGAACAGCGTCCCGGCCAGCAGCGCGACGCCCCCGATGGGTGTGAAATCGAAAAGCCCGAATGGCGCGAATCCCGCGTCCTCCAGCGCGCCGCTGACCAGCAGGTTGGGTGGCGTGCCCACCTGCGTGGTCAGCCCGCCAAGCAGGGTCGAGAACGCCATGGGCATCAGCAGGCGTGAGGGTGCGATGCGTGTGCGTCGCGCCAGATCCATCACCACCGGCAGCATCAGCGCAGCCACGCCGATATTGTTCATGAACGCCGACAGGCCGCCGCCGGTCAGCATGATCACGACGATCATGCGCAGTTCGTTGGGCCCGGCGATGCGCAGCAGGTAGCGGCCGAGAATGTTGGCAATGCCGGTGCGGGTGAGCCCTTCGCTGAGGATGAACATCGCCCACACGGCGACCACGGCGGGATTGCTGAATCCGGCGATGGCGCCGGCAGGGTCGACCAGTCCTGTCAGTGCAAGTGTGGAGAGCACCAGCAGCGCCACCAGGTCCATGCGCAGGCGCTCGCTGATGAACAGCACCAGCGCGACCAGCAGGATGGTCAGGACCAGGGCGATTTCAAGCGTCAAAGTGGCGGCCCCCTCCGCGGCACGGTTGCGCCCTTGTGCTCACGCAGCGTCTGTGGCGGCCTGTTGCCGCTGAAACTCCTGCTTGCCTTCCAGCACCAGATCGTAGATTTCCTGAGCGCGACCGCCGATGCGGCGGATCAGTTCCCCATGCTGGGGCCATGCCTGCTCGACCCAGCGCTCCCGCTGCGCGTCGGTCCACTCGTGGATTTCGATGCCCTGCGCGGGCAATCCGGCCAGCGTCTCTGCCACCATGCGTCGAGTCACCTCGCGCACGAGTTCAGGGCCGCCGAAGGCCGTCCGCAGGACCTCCTGCTCGTGCGGCGACAGGGAGGCGAACCAGCGCGCGTTGGCGAGCATGAAACCCTTGTCATAGCTGTGGCGGCTCATCGACAGATGGCGCGCCTCGGACATCACACCGCCGTAGGTGTACATCGTTACCGAGGTCGAGCCCCCGCGGATCAGCCCGGTCTGCAGTGAAGGCACGATATCGGTGAACGGCAGGGATTTGGAGTCCGCGCCGATGCTCTCGGTGAAGTGCAGCGCCGCCAGCGAGGAGGCCGCCCGCAGCGAGTAACCGCGTGCATCTTCGGGTTCGAGGATGGGCTTCTGTGCGTAGATGTTCACCCAGCCGATGTCGGTGTACTGCAGCACCACCAGGCCCTGGGCGGCAAACATCTCGGCGTAGGGCTCGAAGAGGTATTCGTCCATGACGAAGTCGACTTCATCGATGGAGTCGAACAGGAAAGGGGCCGAGATCACGGCGATCTCCGGCACGATCGTCGCGAGCCCCTGGAAGGAGCCGCCACCCACCTGGATGCGACGTCCGCGACGAAGCTCGGAGAGCATCGATTCCTCCGGCCCCGCCTCGCCACGCACCAGCATGACCGGATCGAGCGTATCGCCGGCGCGTTCGCGCACATTGCGTTCGAAGCGCAGCCAGTGCTGCTCGTCGGAAGAACCGGAAAACATGAAGCCGCCAACGTTGAAGGATTGCTTGCCCTCGGGCGCCTCGCTGTCCGGCGCCTGGCCGCAGCCGGACAGCAGTGTGGCTGCGATGAGCGGAAGGAGCAGTCTTGTCATGTCAGAGGTCCTGCGTGTTGTCGGGATCAATCTCGCCATCGATGACCTTCTTGAAGTAGGTCCAGCTGGTTTCGGAGGGTTCGGACCAGCCCTCCGGTGCCTGCAGGTACTTCGGGTAGTCACTGCGGATGGCTTCGAGCACATGGGGTGGCAGATCTTCCACCCCACCGAGCTTGACCGAGCGGCCATGATAGACCAGCCAACCTTCGCGATTGCCCATTTCCATCCACGGCAGCCACGGACCGATGCGACTCCAGGAGCCGGTGCCGGGCGCCGAGGTCACCTCCGGGTCTTCCAGGTCCGAGCGACGCACGAAGTTGTTGAACAGCTCCATGGCCTCGTACCAGTCGCCACGCGAGTGCAACGGATACTCGGCAAACGGCAGCGGGTTCGGGTAGCGCAGCGGCACTTCACGGTGGAAGATGATGTCATCACCGACCTCCATGTAGCTGATGCCCCAGCCGCCGCCCTGCGCATCGATGACGTGACGCCGGTTGACCGGATCGTTGAGCACCGGCAGGACACGCACCTCGCGCTGCAGCCAGGGATTCTCCCAGTGCCTGAGGATCTCGCCGGTCGCAAGGTCCGTATAGAAGGCGATCTCACGCTGCACGCGCTGCCAGCCGCCTTCGATGCGCTCATAGCGCTTCACGCCGACGATCTCCATGCCCAGGATCGGCTGACCGCGCTGCCCTGGCGTGAACGCAAACACCGTGCTCTGGGCGTAGACGACCGACTCCTTGCCGCTGGTGTCGCCGACGGTCTTGACGTAGGCGTCGAGCAACTGGCGGGTATCGGTGAGGTCCACCGTCTGCGCATGGGCTTGGACCGATAGCAGGATCAGCGTGGTGGCGATCGGTGCTGAAAGGCATTTCATGATCATCGTTCTCCTTGACTCATCGGCGTGTGGAGCAGTTCCGCAAGGCCGTGTGCGTCGGCGGGACGGCGAGCGACCCGTGCGCTGGCGCACACGCGTGTCGCCTCACGGGCAAAACGGCAGCGAAGGTCCCGTTCATCCTCGAGCACCAGTACCTCGGTGCGAAGTTGTGCGAGAGCGGCTGCGCTGTCCTCCGCAAAGGCGGCGCGGGCCGCCTCGCCGTAACTCGCCAGCTGCTTGAGCACGCCCAGCAGCTCGGCCTGGAGCTCGGCCCCGGACACGGCGGGTGTGATACCGCGGATCGCCGCAGCGCAGCGGTCGTACCACGGCCAGGCCATCTGCTGATCGCGCAGCAGGTGCCACAGGGTCAGCAGGTGGCTGCCGTCGCTTTGCGGGACGATCGCCGGCGCGATCCGGGGCAGCAGCTGCGCCCGCTGCCGGGCGTCGAACCAGGGCAGGCCATCGACCGTGACGCGAGCAATCCGCTGCGGGTGGTCCTGCGCCAGGCGCAGGGCAAGGCCCGCACTGCCGGCCTGGGCGTAGATCTCGAAAGTGCCGATGCCCAGTGAATCGGCAAGCTCGATCAGCGCCAGGGCATACGCTGCGGCAGTGCTGCCGCGAGGCAGCGGATCTGAGTCGCCTGTGCCCGGCAGCGATGGCAGAACGACGTCCCGGCGCATCAGCGCCAGGGCGCCAAACAGTGGCTGCAGCCGGCAGGCAGCACCCGGCAGATCGTGCAGCAGCAACAGCGGCGTGCCGCCGTCGCCGGGCTGCTCGCCCGCGCGATGCTGCCAGAGGTGGATCTGGCCGTGTGCCAGGTCGCGATAGCCGCGCAGCACGCCGTTACCGGTCAGCGGGTCCGGCGCTGTCCAGTCGCCCTCCGCCGTGTCGCAGCCTTCAGCAAACAGCTCCCCCAGGCGCCCGATCCAGGCTTCACGTTCATCAGGCAGCGTCTCCGCGCGACTGCCGACGGGCAGCGCACCTGGCAATGCGGCAAGAAACGGATGCAGGACATCCGATGGTCGTGCGCAATACACCGCGGGCACCTTCAGCGTTTCGATCGCAGGCAGTGGCCGATAGCGCATCGCGGCGGCATAGGCGTCCGGAAAATGCTCGCCGGCGCTGAAAAGATCGAGGCTGTAGCGGTGCAGGTGGTCGGGATCCGGCAGATCCACAGGCATCCGCGTGGCTGCACGCAGGTCGAACCACGGGAAGAACCGGTGCATGTCGCGTATCTTGCTCCACTGTCTCACCAGATGACTGCCGTCCGCGCATGGTGCGAACACCTGCATGTAGCGTTCGATGAATGCCTCAGCGGTGGGCGCGGCCGGCAGGCTCAGTCCCTCCAGGATCAGGCGACTGACGCGCGCCGGATGCCGATGCGCAAGCGCCAGCGCAATCTTCGAACTGGTATGAAAGCCATAGACCGGACACGGCCCCAGGCTCAGCGCGTCGAGCGTCTCGGCCAGCGCATCCGCGAAATCCTCGATCGCCAGCCGCGAGCCTGTTTCCAGAGGGGTGGAATTGCCATAGCCGGGCGTATCCAGCGCGATCAGCGTGAAGCGCCCCGACAGCGCCGCCAGCAAAGGTTCATGCAGGCGCGACGAGCGCGGCGAGTCGTGCAGCAGCACCACGGGCGGGCCGCTGCCGGCATGACGCAGGTGAACCAGGCCGTGGCGGGTGACGACGTGGGCGCGGCGCGATTGCCGTGGCTGGTGTTCTCCGTGCGTCACAGGTCCTGCAGCTTGGTGAATTCGTAGCCCCCGCCGGTGGGTCCCCAGACGTGTTCACCCTCGGCCGTGAAGCCGCGATCCCAGTTGACGAAGCCCTCAGCCGTGACGCGCGACACCGAGCGCATATAGGCGGCGCCGCGCCAGGTGTTGCGGCAGTCCTGCTCGATGGTGCTGCCCTCGAAGGCGCCATCGGCGGTGGCGCGGTAAAGGTTGTCGCAGCCCTCTTCGGCGTTCAGCCTCGTCACGGTCACGCCGTCGAGTCTGGCCGGGTCGCGCCATGCGCCGATGAACTGTTCGACCTCGGGCAGCGTGTACACGCGCAGCCGGATCTCGCCGGCCTCGTCGCGAAAATAGCGCTGGATACGCTGGCGATAGGGCGCGGGTGTGTCCGCTACCTGCTGTTCGCTGTATATCCAGTGCCCGTCTTCGCGGTCAGGCCAGATGCGCGCGGCACGAAACTCCACGACCTGGTAGCCATCGTCGCGCGCTGCCTGCGGTGCGGAGGTGAACAATCCCGACTGGAAGCCAACGAGCGTGTCGAGTTCCTGATCCGCGCCGGGCGCGGTGGCCCGGTTGGCACAGGCGCTGACAAGCACGAGAATCAGCAGCGCCGCGGCAACACCGGGCGGAGGACGGCGGCGAAAGACAGGTTGCATGGTTTGCGCTCTCGATGAACTGGTGGTGACCGCGGGCGGTGCTCTCGCGACTATACCCGCCCGGTTGCGTGGCGCAATGCGTTCTGCGGTGACTGCCGGCGAAGGGTAGAATCGCGTCCTTCAGGAGCCGCGATACAGTGATTGCCATGGGAACACCTGCCGCCTATCGGCCACGTCGCCAATCTCGCCTGCTCGATCTGGATATCCGCGGACTGAACATGCGCGTGCACACCTGGGGCGATGAGGCCGCCAGGCCTGTGTTCCTGCTGCATGGCTGGGGCGATTGCGGCGCAACCTGGCAGTTTCTGGTGGATGAACTCCCGGAGAGCTGGCGGTTGCTGGCGCCGGACTGGCGCGGCTTCGGCGACAGCGCCTGGGGACAGGGTGCGTACTGGTTCCCCGATTATCTCGCCGATCTCGATGCACTGCTCGATGCGCTCTACCCCGATCAGCGCATGGACCTCGTCGGTCACAGCATGGGCGGCAATATCGCCGGACTGTACGCCGGCGCGCGGCCGGAACGCGTTCGCCGCATCGTCAGCCTCGAGGGGTTCGGTCTGAAAGATGTTCCGGCGGACGAGGCGCCACGGCGCTACCAGCAGTGGCTGAACGAGGTAAAGGCGCCGCAGCCCTTCCAGACCTACGCCGACCATGCTGCGCTGGCCATGCGCCTGACGCGACGTCATCCGCACCTGACCGAGCGAAACGCGCTGTTCGTGGCGGCTCACTGGACGCGGCAGGACAGTGAGGGTCGCCATGTCATCAAGACCGATCCGGCCCATCGCTGGGTCAATCCGGTGCTCTATCGTCGTGCCGAGGCCCAGGCATGCTGGGCGGCCATCGAGGCGCCGGTGCTGTTCCTGCTGGCGCGCGAGTCGCACTTCTACACAGGCGAGGGCGCGCGCTTCATCGATGCCGACTTCGGCCGGGCGCATTTCCGTGATTTCCGCGAGATGTGGCTGGATCGCTGCGGGCACATGCTGCATTGGGAACGCCCGGTGGCGGTGGCCGACCTCGTGGTGCCGTTTCTGGAACCCTGAGGCGGCGAGTCCGGCGCCGGGACTGTATGCCTGTACAGTTCCTGCTGCTATAGTCCGATGCCATGCACGGCGAGCGATCGGCAGTACTGGAACCGGCGGATCAGTTGCCTGGGCCTGATCCATTCGCCCAGCTCAATGCCGCGCAGCGCGAGGCCGCCTGCCATGGCCAAGCCGGTCCAGACGGGGTGTCGGCCGGGCCGCTGCTGATCATCGCCGGTGCAGGCACCGGCAAGACCGGTACGCTGGCTCACCGGGTCGCCCACCTGGTCCTGGCGGGGCACCCGGGCGAGCGTATTCTTCTGCTCACGTTCTCGCGCCGCGCCGCCGCCGAGATGGGGGATCGTGCGCGGCGTATCGTCGGCAACGCGCTGCGTGTGACCGGTGGCAGTGAGCGCAGCGTGCGCCTGCCCTGGTCGGGCACCTTCCACGGCATCGCCAATCGCCTGCTGCGTGAATATGCCGCGAACGTCGGCCTGGATCCGTCGTTCTCGGTGCTGGATCGTGGCGATGCTGCGGATCTGGTGGACGTGGCTCGTCAGGAACTGGGTCTGTCACGTCTGCAGAGACGCTTCCCGCGCAAGGAGACCTGTCTGGATGTCTACTCGCGCAGTGTAAACGCCCAGGCACCCTTGACCGAGGTGCTGACCCGGCACTTTCCATTCTGCGCGGAGTGGGAAGCCGAGCTTCGGCAGCTGTTCCGCCGCTATGTCGAGCTCAAGCTCGATGCCCAGCTGCTCGACTACGACGACCTGCTGCTCTACTGGTACCACCTGGTGCAGGAACCCTCGCTGGCCGAAGCGGTGGGTGCACGGTTCGATCATGTGCTGGTGGATGAATACCAGGACACCAACCGGTTGCAGGCCGGGATCGTGCATGCGTTGCGACCCGATGGTCGGGGCGTGACGGTCGTCGGTGACGATGCCCAGAGCATCTATGCGTTCCGCGCCGCGAGCATCGACAACATCCTGGCGTTTCCCGATCAGTACAGGCCGGCGGCTGCCATCGTGCGCCTTGAGCAGAACTACCGCTCCACCCAGCCTGTTCTCGACAGCGCCAATGCGTTGATGGCCGAGGCCTCGCGGCAATACGGCAAGCGCCTGTGGAGTGAGCGCCCGGGCAGGGCCAGGCCGCGCTATGTCACGCTCGAAGACGATGCTGCCCAGACCGACTATATCGTGCACCAGGTGCTTGCCGCCCGCGAGGCGGGGGTTGCGCTGCGTCGCCAGGCCGTGCTGTTTCGTAACGGCCATCACAGTGACGGGCTCGAACTGGAGCTGATCAGACGCAACATTCCTTACGTGAAATACGGCGGGCTGAAGTTCCTGGAGGCGGCTCACGTCAAGGATCTGCTGTCGCTGCTTCGGGTGGCAGAGAACGCAAAGAATCGCGTCGCGCTGTTTCGTGCCGTCCAGCTTCTGCCCGGGTTGGGACCAGGCAACGCGGAGCGTGTCCATCACTGGCTGGCGGGTCACGACTGGCGACTGGCATCGCTGGCGGAGTTCAGCGTGCCTGTGCAGGCACGCGAAGACTGGAAGTCGCTGTGCGCGCTGCTGACCGAACTGTCACGGCCGGACACCGCCGTGCTGGACACCTGGCACAGCCAGGTGGGGCTGGCGCGGCGCTGGTACGAACCGCAGCTCGAGCGCCTCTACGCAAACGCCCATGTGCGGGCCGGCGACCTCGACCAGCTGGAGCAGATTGCGACGCGCTATCCGACGCGTGAACGTTTTCTGTCAGAGTTGACGCTGGACCCCCCGCAGGCCAGCTCGGACCTCTCCGGAGCGCCGCTGATCGATGAGGACTATCTGGTGCTCTCTACGGTGCACTCGGCGAAGGGGCAGGAGTGGGACTCGGTGTTCGTGCTCAACGTGGCGGATGGAAATTTCCCCAACGAGTTCGCCACAGGTGTGCCCGAGATGATAGAGGAAGAGCGACGGCTGCTGTACGTGGCGATGACGCGGGCGCGTACCGATCTGCACCTTCTGGCACCGCTGAAATACTATGTGACCGGCCAGCGCCGTCACGGTGACAGACATGTGTACGGCGCGCGCAGCCGCTTCGTCACCGAATCGGTGATGAGCACATTCGAGCGCGTATTCCACACCGCCGAGACGACCGGGCCGGCTGGTGGGGCGTCGCGACCCGACGCACGCATCGACGTGGCCAGTCGCCTGCGCAGCCAGTGGTGAGTGCTTTGCGCCGTTGCGCGTCAGGCCATGGGTTGATTGAGTCGCCAGATTTCCAGGATCACCGCCAGCGCAAAGCTGATCCACGCGAGGTAGGGCACCAGCAGTGATCCTGCCAGGCTGCTGACGCGAAAGAACAGGGCCACGGTTGCGGCAAGCGCCAGCCACAACGCGACCAGCACCAGCAGTGCCCAGCCGATTTCGTGGCGGCCAAAAAATACCAGTGACCAGCTGGCATTGATCAGCAGCTGCACGCCAAACAGTGCAAGCGCCGGCAGTCGCAGCAGATGCGTACGCTCGCGCCACACCAGCCATGCAGCAACGGCCATCAATGCATAGAGCAGCGCCGAGACAGAGCCGAGCAGAATGACCGGGGGCGTCCAAGGTGGCTTCTCGATGAGCTGATACCAGGTGCCCGGTGGAAAGCGCGACGTGAATGCAGCGGCTGCGAAGCACAGAAGCAGGAAGCTCGCCAGCGCCAGCCACTCGTTTCGGCGACGACGTCTGCGCAGCACCATGGTGCGCGTCATGTCGATGCGATTCTCGCGTCCTGCAAGCATGACTCGAACCCCATGCGCACGCCCGGTGCCTGTCAGCAGACGGCGGCGACGAGTGCCAGTTATTTTTCCCCCGAGCGCATCAGCATAGCGCAGCCCGACACCCTGCGGGAAGCTTTCTGCATCACGGTCCAGCCGCTATAAAGACAGTAGGCTGGTGCTGGTGAAACACGCCTGATGCCAGGCGCGCGAGGAACTCGATGCAACCCGAGGAGGAGCGGCGATGACAGCAGGTAACGACGATGCGCGGGTGCTGGAGGTGGAGAATCTGCAGAGCTACTTTCATGCGTCGATCAACGAGGCGCTGGTTTCGCAGCAGGTGGAGGTGACTGAGCACACCGCCCACTACGTCGTGAACCTGCTGACGCTGTTCGCACGTTCCGATGCGCTGTTCGATGCAGCCGACGAAGGGCCCGGGCTGCGGCCATTGGCATTGCGCCTCAACGATGCGCTCGAGGCCGCCAGTGCCGAGGAACGCAACTTCGCCCTGCAACGCCTCGGCGACGTATCCCTTTTCATCGCCGGATTCTTTGCCGACAGCCTCGCGCATCGACTCGTGGATCTCGACTATTACATTCACATGGGCGGAAATGCGTACGGATCATTGTCGGACAACGTGCGCGGCACCCTGCGAGGGCAGGTGTATCAGCCGGTGTTCCGGGAGCTTGCGGCCAAATTCCAGCGAATGGTCGATGTGCTCAACGAGGTGCGGGATTCCGCAGGCGGCAGCGGCGATCACGATGTCATGCGCCTCTATGAGATCTGGGTGCGCACCGGCAGCCGGCGTGCCGAGCGTCTGCTGCGACGACTGGGCGTAGTCCCCATCGCAGCGTCGAGGGTCGATTTTGCCCATTGACACGGCCGATCCGCGGTCGGGTGTGCCGCGGCGTTGCGTAGCGCCTCGCGCCCATCCTGTGCTCGGGGCGCTGCAGACGCTGCTGCAGGACATCTACGACGCACCCAATCCCCACGCAGTCCAGGAATTCCTGATCACCGACGCTGCCGTCGCCCAAGCGCTGCAGGGCCGTCCCGCGCGCAGCTCACCCGAGCGCCTGCTGCTGCGCAGTGATGGAGAGGCGGTGGATCTGGCATTGTATCTGGAGCGCGAAGTGCTCGACCGGCTGGTCGACGCAGATCCTGTGAGTGGACTCACAGCGGCGCAGCTGCCGGATTTCTGGACGGTGCTCGAGGGCATCAGTCATTTCGTGTATGTCACCTGGAACGCAGGGTTCGACCGCCCGGTGACGCTGCTCGAACTGGAGATGCAGGCGGAGGTCGACAAGTTCGTGGCCGCGCGGCTGCTGATGCTGCGCCAGGGTCTCGAGGCGCTGCCGCTGCACAAACTGCTCTTCGAGATTGCCGGTTTCGATGTCGCGCTCGCGGGCGATGAGCGGCAACGCTACGAGCAGGCCAGTGCGCTTGCCGGGGCGTACTGCCTGCGCCTCGAGGAGCGCTTTCTCACGCGGCCGGATCCTGTCGGCCTGCTCAGCGAACTGCGCCGCTTCTGGCGCATGCCACAACAGCACAAGATCCGGCACATTCACACGGCCTGCTGAGTCCACCCGCGGGGCGGCTATACTCGCTGCCTGTTCACGGGCAATCCCAAGGGTGCGGCATGGCATTACCGCGAGTCGTTCTGCGCGCCGGTCGCGACGCGTCTCTGCGGCGTCGGCACCCGTGGGTGTTCAACGGCGCAGTGGCTGAACTGCGCGGCAATGCCCAACCTGGCGACACCGTGGCAGTGCACTGTGCAAAGGGTGAGTGGCTGGGTGTCGGCGCCTGGTCGCCCGCCTCGCAGATCCGTGTGCGCATGTGGAGCTTCGATGCCGGCGATCACGTCGACGAGGATTTTTTCCTTCGTCGCGTGATGCACGCGGTGGCGCTGCGCACCGCAGATCCGTGGCTGCAGGATACCAACGCCCGCCGGCTGGTGAACGGCGAGTCGGATGGACTGCCAGGCGTGATTGCCGACCAGTACGACAGGGTGCTGGTCGTACAACTGCTCTCTGCCGGCGCCGAGCGCTGGCGCGATGCGCTCATTGCGGCATTGCGTGCCAGTGTGCAGTGCGAGGCGATCATCGAGCGCTCCGACAGCGATGTGCGCGGCAAGGAGGGCCTTGCACCCAGGGTGGTCACGGTGGAGGGCGAGTTGCCGGCCGAGCTGCTGATCCGTGAAGCTTCGGTGAACTACGAAGTCGATTGCCAGACCGGGCACAAGACCGGCTTCTATCTGGACCAGCGCGACAATCGCGCGTTGATGGATCAGCTTGCCGGTGAGGCGCGCGTGCTCAACTGCTTTGCCTATACCGGCGGGTTCGGCGTGCGCGCGCTGGCTGCAGGGGCGCAGTCCGTCGTGCAGCTCGATGCCTCGGCGCCGGCACTGGCCTGTGCGGAGCGCCAGCTCGAGCACAACGGGCTCGCTGCCTCCCGCGTGGAGCATGTATGCGCAAACGCGTTTGGCTGGTTGCGCGAGGCGCGGCAACAGCGTCGACGCTTCGATGTCGTGATTCTCGATCCGCCCAAGTTCATCGCCAGCGCGGCGCAGATGCGCCGAGGCACCCGCGGCTACAAGGACATCAACCTGCAGGCGCTCGACCTGATCGCGCCGGGAGGCTGGCTGCTGACATTCTCGTGCTCCGGCCAGCTGGAGCCGCGCCTGTTCCAGAAGATCGTCGCTGACGCCGCGCTCGATGCCGGCCGGGAATTGAGTATCGTGCGCTGGCTTCAACAGGCCGGTGATCATCCGGTCGCAGCGGCCTTTCCGGAAGGCCTGTATCTCAAGGGTCTGCTATGTCGCGTCGCCTGACGGCGTACCTGTTGGATGACCCAGCGGCGCGAGGCTCGATATTGGGGCGGACGATCAACTACACTCATACCCGGTGGTGTGCTTGCCTGCACCGTTGCGATGACTTTCTAACTTCGAGGAACAAGCAAAATGCATGCAATGACTAGGATCATCCCGATACTGGCGGTTGCGCTCGCGCTGGGCGCCTGTGAGCGGGCTGAAACCCCGACCCCCGCCCCGGTTGCGCCGGCAACCGCCCCTGCCGCAGCCCCTATGGAAGAACCTGTCGTCGAGAGCGACGACGCCGAGGACCGCCTTGCCGCCATCATCGACGGTGAGCATCGTCCGGAAGCCGACCGGGCGCGTGATCAATATCGTAACCCCGCTGCCACACTGGCGTTTTTTGGCCTCGAGCCGGATATGACCGTCGTCGAGGTATGGCCGGGTGGCGGCTGGTACACCGACATCATTGCGCCTTACGTGCGTGACCAGGGTAAGTACTACGGTGCGCATTTCGACCCGGAGGCCGAGCGCGAATTCGCCCGCAATGCGGCGGCCGCCTTCCGCGAAAAGCTGGCTGGCAACCCTGACCTTTATGGCAATGCCGAAGCCACCGTACTGGCGTGCCCGGACAAGCTGGAGATCGCGCCCGAGGGTTCGGCGGACCTCGTCGTCGCCTTCCGCAGTCTGCACAACTGGATGGGTGCCGGCTGCACGACAGAGGCGCTGAGCGCCATTCACCGCGCGCTCAAGCCCGGTGGCACCTTCGGGCTGGTCGGCCACAGCTCGCGCAGCGAGGAACCGCAGGATCCCCGCGGTCCGCGCGGCTACGTGCGCGAGGACTATGCGATCGAGCTGGTCGAGGCGGCCGGGTTCGAGCTGGTAGACACCTCCGACGTCAACGCCAACCCCCTGGATCCGACCGATCACGAGCGGGGCGTGTGGACGCTGCCGCCGATGTTCGCACTCGGTGATGAAAACCGGGATGAGTACGCAGAGATCGGCGAGAGCCATCGCTTCACGCTGAAATTCCGCAAGCCCGAGTAACCGGAATGCGGATGCCGGTCCGTGGCATCAGGGGCCCCGGGTGTGCCGGGGCCCTGCTGTTGCTGCTGACCGGTTGCGGCGGTGGTGCAGTACCGGCCACCGCGCAGGCCGAGAGTCTCAATCGCGTCAGCGTCAGCCAGTACATGCGCCTGCAGGCCGATGCACAGGACGATCCGGAGTCGGCCCTGCTGCTTGGCGCCTACGTGGCGGGGCTGTTCACGGGGCTCGACCATCTCAACCGGGCGAGTGAGCCTCGCCTGGTGTTCTGCAGTCCGCGCGAATTGCGCCCGGAGTTGCGCGATCTGCTGAACTTCATCGACGAAGCCCTGCCGGACTATCGCGAGGGTCTGCGTGACGCCGATGCCGCGCTCATCCAGGATGTGCTGCTCGACGCACTGATCGAACGCTTTCCGTGTGACCCGGAGGATGCGCGCGACACCTGAGCGCGCTTACGCGTTGCCGGCGAGGAACAGCCGATAGGCGGGATTGTCCGTCTCGTCCCAGTGCGCATATCCCAGCCGCGTGAGATGCTGCTCGAATTCTTCGCGTTCGCCTTGCGGCACCTGCACGCCGGCGAGTACGCGACCGTAGTCGGAACCGTGATTGCGATAGTGGAACAGGCTGATGTTCCACTGCTGGCCGACGGCCTGCAGAAATTTGAGCAAAGCGCCAGGCCGTTCCGGGAACTGGAAGCGAAACAGCAGCTCATCGGCGATCGCGGGCGCCGGGCCGCCGACCATATGCCTGACATGCAGTTTGGCCAGCTCGCTGTCGCTGAGATCGGTGACGGGGTAATCACGCGCGCGCAGGTCGACGAGCAGCGCTTCCTTCTCGCTGGCGCCGTGGCTGAGTGCGACCCCGGCAAAGATTCGCGCACTGCGCTGATCGGCGTAGCGATAGTTGAATTCGGTGATGTTGCGTCGGCCGAGTGCCTGGCAGAACTCGAGAAACGCGCCGGGGCGCTCGGGTATCTCGACGGCGAGCAGCGCCTCGCGCTGCTCGCCCACATCGGCACGTTCGGCGATGTGCTTCAGGCGATCAAAATTGACGTTGGCGCCGCAGTTGATCGTCACGAAGCACTGGTCGTCCATCGGGTGGCTCGCGAGCCAGCGCTTCAGGCCCGCCACCGCCATCGCCCCGGCCGGTTCGACGAGCGTGCGTGTATCTTCGAAGATGTCGCGGATCGCGGCGCAGATCTCGTCGGTATTGACCAGCACGATGTCATCGACGTACTGGCGGCACAGCCGGTAGGTTTCAGTGCCGACCTGACGCACGGCCACACCGTCGGCGAAAATGCCCACCTGGCCCAGCGCCACGGGATGCCCGGCGGCAAACGCTGCGGTCATGCTGGCGGACTCTTCGGCTTCAACACCGATGATGCGCACCTGTGGATACAGCGACTTCACGTAGCAGGCGATGCCGGCCATCAGGCCACCGCCGCCGATCGGAACGAAGATCGCATCGGGCGGGTGGGGGCGCTGACGCAGGATCTCCATACCGATCGTGCCCTGGCCGGCGATGACATCGGGATCGTCGAACGGGTGGATGAACACCAGACCCTGCGCGTCTGCGAGCCGGCGCGCCTCGTCGTAGGCGTCGTCGTAGGCGTCACCATGCAGCACAATCTGCGCACCCAGCGCCTCCACTGCCTGAACCTTGATCGACGGTGTCAGCGTCGGCATCACGATAACCGCGCGTGTCCCGAGCCGCTGGGCCGCCAGCGCGACACCCTGGGCGTGATTGCCCGCCGAGCTTGTGATGACGCCTCGTGCACGTTCGGACGCGCTGAGCTGCGCAATCCGATTGTAGGCCCCGCGCAGTTTGAACGAGAACACCGGTTGTGTGTCCTCGCGCTTGAACAGAACGGTATTGCCCAGACGCTGGCTGAGACGCCGTGCAGGTTCCAGTGCGGTCTCGATCGCGACGTCGTAGACGGAGGCCTTCAGAATACGTTCGAGATAGTTGTCCATGTCACCCGGGCGTCGGCATCAGTGCCCGCCGCGGGCACACGTGGTAAATCAGGGACGACGCATGGGACGGCGTCCGGCGTCGGGGCGCGGCTGCGCCTCGTTGACGCGCAGGGGTCGACCGTTCATCGGGCTGCCGTTGAGGCTGCTGATGGCCTGCGAGCCTTCGCTGGCGGTCGGCATCTCGACAAAGCCAAATCCCTTCGATCGACCCGTGTCCCTGTCCATCACGATCTTGACTGAGCTGACCTGGCCAAAGGCTGAAAAGGCCTGGCGAAGTTCGTCCTCGGTGGCGCTATACGGCAGGTTTCCCACGTAGATATTCATACAGTTGTCGACCCATGCTTCGGTGCCATTTTGCGAAGACATCAGGCGCGCCGCCAATGGCACTGGGCAGCGCGCCGCAGATACTACACGCAGTCCGTGCCTCGGTGATAGCGCTGCCGCGGCGGGTCGTCACTGTCCGGACAGGCGTGATCAGTCTGCGTCCGCCGGTGCAAGCAGGTCATCGGCGCGGCGCGCAAGCTGCATGTAGCGGTGGCGCGGGATGCGGAACGCGCGCTGCGCAAACTGACTCTGCAGTTGCGCTACTTCCCGTTCGCGGCTGTCGGTGGCGGCGGCAAGCTGGTCTGCTGACACCCGTTCGGCATCGCTGGCGGGTGACGGGGGCCCGTCTGTCGTCTCCGCCGTGCTCGCGACGTCTTCGCTGACTGCTGCCTGCGCAAGCGACTCCTCGACCAGCGCCCGCTGCACCGCGGCCTCGTCGATCGCCGCCTCGATCGTGATCCAGTGCGTGTCGTCGCGCTCGAGCCCCAGCAGCGACAGCACCAGACCGTCACGGGTCTCCACGATGTTGCGCACCGGCGCGCTGTCTGCCGAGAAGATCGATTCGGAAGGCGCCACGTCTTCAAGCGTCAGGTTCGCCAGCGCAGCGCCGAGCGGATCGACGACGCCAGCGTAGAGCAGCTCGCGGCCCGGCGCCGGATCGATCAGCTCGAAGCCGCCATCACCGGCAGTGCGACGGATGCGCAGTTCATGACCGTCCGGATGCAGGATGGTAATTCGGCCCACGCGCGTCGCGTCGATACTCAGCAGCGTCGGCTGCAGCCAGTCACCGGTCTCGCGGGCAACCTCGAGGTTGCCGCTGACCAGCCAGGCGCTGTCTTCGTCGAGGCGTCGCACATGGCTGTAGTCGCCGCCGACGCCGGTATCGCCGACGATCAGTTCGATCGTACCTTCGGGGTGTTCGATCGACAGCCCGACGCCTGCGGCCTCGGCATCGTCGAGGGGTTCCACGCCAAGTCGTGCAAAGCGCTGCGGATCGGCGGTGCGCGCCTCCACGCGTCTTGCCTCGACCAGCGCCAGAAGCAACGTGCGCATGCGCTGCAGGTCTGCGGGCCAGTCGTCGCGCTCTGCGACCACCCAGCTGTCGTCGCGAAGTTCCAGCGTGGCAACCACCTCATTGCCGGCGGTGGTTACCCGCACCGTGCTCAGCGCATCGAGGTCCGCCCGCAGGCCCGAGATCAAGGCATCGCCGACACCGGAGGGCGTCTCGTTCCCCAGGCGGGTGAGCGCCAGCGCCAGCAGCAGCGCCGCCGCCAGCGCCGCGAGGATCAGCAATGCGCGAGGACTCATCCGCGTGCCTCACGGCGACGACGCCATGCGCCGGCCAGCGCAAACAGCGTCAGCGCGGCTGGTACCAAGGCGATATTCAGGATCTTCAGGCGGGTGCCCAGCGCCTCAATACTGGCTTCACGCTCGCGCTGCACCTGACGCAACTCCTGACGCAGCTGGACCTGGCGCGTCCGGAAACGCTCGATCTCGGCCTCCTGCTCCGGACTGAGCAGCAGCGATCCGGCATCCTCGCGGGCCGACTGCAGCTGCGCCAGGCGCTGCTCGGTGTCGCGCAGCTCGGCCTCGAGACTGGCCAGCGTCTCGCTGACCCGGGCGTCGGCCTCTCGGCGCAACGTCTCGACACGCGTGAAGGGACGCTGGAACGGTGCGCGGCCCCGCAGACCCATGAGCTCTTCGCTGCCGCCGAGAAAGTCCAGCGTGTTGATCAGGAAATCGCCGTTGCTGGCGAACGCGCTGGGCAGGCGCTGGCCGAAAAAGCTCTGTACCTGGACCCACATGCGGTCGCTGGCGATGTCCGAATCGGCGATCAGCACCAGATTGATGTCACCCCGCGACTGCGCCAGATGCTCCCCGCGCCCGGCCTCGATGCTTTCGACCCCGTTGCCCTCATCTTCGATGGCGTCGTCGACATTCTCGGCGTTCGCAGAATCGGCATCGTTGGCCGCCGCGGGCGGGCCGTCCGGGAAGCTCGTGGGCACGCTGCCGCTGATTCTGGCCGCCAGCGTCAGGGGCTCCCCCTGGGGCTCGAATGCCTCGCGCAGCGAGTCCGGGTCGGGACTCATGCGGGCCGTGAAAGCCGGCACGACAGCGGCCTGCCCGCTGGTCGAGACCAGTGCATCGAGGGTGAGTGCGCTGTCCCCATCGCGAACGATGTGGCCGCTGAAGGCGAAATTGATCTGCTCGAGCGCCGCAGTCGTCACGGTGGCCTCATCGAGGCCGTCGCGACGGATGCCGATGAGTCCGAGATGGCGCACCGGGCGCTGGTCCATGCCGCTGACGCTCAGTGCGAAGACGTCGTCCAGCACGATCTCTTCTTCCGGAACCCGCACGCCCCAGGCCGACAGCAGCCGGTTGAGTGACGAGGCGGGTACGTGCTCCATGCCGCCCGTCGGGTCCATCGGGTCGGGCTGATCGAGCTGGGCAAACGGGTCGACCATCGCCAGGACCCGGCCGCCGCGCATCAGGAACTGGTCGATCGCATACAGCGCGGGCTCGCCCAGGTCTCTGGGATGCAGCAGCCACAGGATATCGACGTCCTCATCGATCTGCGTCAGCGTCGGCGAAAGACTGCGCACTTCGAAAAGCTGGCGCGCCTGCTCGAGCACCACCCAGGGACTGCTCATCTGCCGGGTCATCGGATCAAAGCCGCCTTCGACCTGAAGGCCCGAGAGCAGGCCCACCACCGGGCGCTGCGTGTCCAGCAGTTCCAGCACCAGGCGCGCCAGTTCGTACTCCAGGAACGCTTCCTGCTGCGGATCGAAAAATCCGATCAGAGCCTGTTCGCCGACCGCGTTGCTGCCCGCCAGGCCGAAGTACACGCTCTCGCCCAGCGGCCCGATGTTCGCGCCCTGCAGTCCCAATGCAGTGGCGCGATCCTCGGCTTCCGAGAACGGCGTCGGGTCGAGCAGCTGAAGGCGCAGTCGTCCGTCCGACGCGGCGCTCATCTCCTCGAGCAGTTCACGAACACGCTGGGCATAGGTGCGCAGCGCGGGAAAATCACGCGTCGCATCTTCCGAGAAGAAGAAGTACAGGTTGATGGGCTCATCGATGCGACCGAGCAGAGTCCGCGTGCCCGGCGAGAGCGTGTACAGGCGGTTTTCGGTGAGATCGAGGCGTGCGCCGGTGAGCAGTTGCTGACTGGTCACCACCGCGGCAACCAGCACCACGGCCAGGATGACCAGAATGCCTGCGCCCAGTGTGCTGCGTGAATGCGCGCGCACGTCAGTTCGCCTTCTTCATGTCGAGCACCACGGTGTTGGCATACAGGAATGCCGCAATTACCAGGGCGAAGAACAGCACATCGCGCAGATCGATGACCCCGCGGGACAGGGCGTTGAAATGCGTCAGGAAGCTCAGCGCGGCGATCGCATCCACCAGACCCTGCGGCGCCCATCCGGAGAACACGTCGAGCACCAGTGGAAACCCTGCGAGCAGGAAGACGAAACACGCAACGACGGTCAGGATGAAAGCGACGACCTGGTTTTTTGTCGTCGCAGAGATGCACGCGCCGATCGCCAGGAAGCCACCCGCCATCAGCAGGCTGCCCAGGTACGCGGTGAAGATGGCCGCGTTGTCGGGCTCACCCAGATAGTTCACGGTCAGCCACATCGGAAACGTCAGCGCGAGTGCCAGTGCCGTGAACGCCCACGCGGCGAAAAACTTGCCCAGTACCGCCTGCCACAGCGTCACCGGCAGCGTCATCAGCAGCTCGATACTGCCGCTCTTGCGTTCCTCGGCCCACAGGCGCATCGACAGCGCCGGCACCAGTATCAGGTACAGCCACGGGTGGAAGCTGAAGAACGGGGCGAGATCTGCCTGCCCGCGCTCATAAAACCCACCGAGGTAGAACGCGAAGGTGGCCGCGAGCACCAGGAAGATGACGATGAACACATAAGCCACGGGGGTGGCGAAGTAGCCTGCAAGCTCACGGCGCAGGATGATGAGCATCGTGTTCATGGTGCCGCCTGGGTGGTGATGCTGCGAAACACCTCATCGAGGCGGCCGGACTCCAGGTGCAGCTCCGAGAGCGGCCAGCCCTGCTCGCGGGCGAGATCCGCCACGGCCGGCAGAATGTGCTCGCCGGCCCTGGGCAGTGCCGTGACGCGGTCTTCGCTCTGCTCGACGCTGGCCACCTGGGGCAGCGCGCGAAGTGCTGCGCAGGCGCTCGCCTGGAGCCCGGGTTCAGCCAGCCGCAGGCTCACGGCATTGTGATAGCGTGAGCGCGCCTCCAGCCGACGCGGTTCATCGTCGGCGAGCAGGCGGCCGTGCCCGATGATGATCGCGCGGCTGCACAGCGCATCGACCTCTTCGAGGATGTGCGTGGAGATGATGATGATCTTGTCGCTGGCCATGTCTCGGATCAGGCTGCGCACCTCGTGCTTCTGGTTCGGGTCCAGGCCGTCGGTGGGCTCGTCGAGAATCAGCACGCCGGGGTCGTGCAGGATGGCCTGAGCCAGACCCACGCGCCTGCGAAAGCCTTTCGAGAGTGTCTCGATGCTCTGCTGCTGTACGGCGCCCAGCCCCAGCCGTTCGCTGACCTCGCCGAGGCGGCGGCGTCCGGTGTCGCCGGTCAGGCCCCGAAGCGCCGCGATGAAGCCCAGAAACTGGCGCACTGTCATCTCGCCATAGCTGGGGGCGCCTTCCGGCAGATACCCGATCAGGCGCTTCACGGCCAGCGGGGCCTCGACGACGTCATGGCCGCAGACGATGGCCTGTCCGGAGGTCGGCGTGATGAAGCCGGCGAGCATTTTCATGGTCGTGGACTTGCCGGCGCCGTTCGGCCCGAGAAACCCCAGTACCGTGCCCGCGGCCACCTCGAAGGAGAGGTTGTCCACGGCCAGCAGCGCGCCATAGCGTTTGGTCAGAGCTTGCGTTCTGATCATCTTGTACTCTCGGAGAAGATGCGCCGGGCATTGCGTTCGCCCGCCACGCGCGAAATTTTTAGCAGCATGCGCCGATGCCTGCAAGTGCTGCGCTAGAACTTCTCTGGCCGCAGTACCTCGACCTCGTGACTGAAAAGAATCATCGCATAGTCGCGGTAGTAATGTTCCTTCAGTTGCAGCGCGATACGCGTTGCAACTGTGGCCTCGCACACCACTTCGACGCGAATGTTGCCGGCTTTCTCGAAGCCGGGTTGGCGCACGCCGCGCGAGCCCTCGCCCTGTGCTTCGGTAATGGTATAGCCATGTGCGCCATTGGCTTTGATGTCGGCAATCAGCCTTCGTTCCAGCGAGGCCTCGGTGATGATGGTCAGCAGCGTACGTTGCATGTTCAGACTCCAGCATGCGGCCAGAAGACTTGAATGATCCTGTAGTACAGCGGGATGCCCACAAGGACGTTGAACGGAAAGGTGATCGCCAGCGAGGCGGTCAGCGAAAGCCCCGGGTTGGCCTCCGGCACGGCCATGCGCATGGCCGCGGGCGCGGCGATATACGAAGCACTCGCGCCCAGCGTGCACAGCAGCAGTGCCCCGCCGGCCGACAGACCCATCGAGAATGCGAACACGGCGCCGATCACCGCCCCGAGCAGGGGCATGACCAGTGCAAAGGCCAGCAGAAAGGCACCGTGTCGGCGTGCAGGGCCCAGCTGCAGGGCGGCGATCAGTCCCATCTCCAGCAGGAAAAGCGCCAGGATGCCCTTGAAGGCATCGAAGAACAGCGGCGCGATGTCCTCCAGGCCCGAAGGGCCGGCGATGATGCCGATCAGCATGCCGCCCAGCAGCAACACCACGCTCTTGCCCAGGAATACCTCGTTGGCCAGGGCTGGCCAGCCGCCGGCAGGCCTGATGCCGCGCGCCAGCACGATACCCATCAGGATGGCCGGCACTTCCAGCACGACCACGAACGCAGCGATGTAGGACTCGTAGGCCACGCCCAGATAATCCAGGTAGGCAACCGCCACCGCGTAGGTGCCTACACTGACCGAGCCGTAGTGCGCGGCAATCGAGGCGGCGTCGCTGCGAGGCAGGCTTCGCGCCAGCAACAGCAGCGCAAAGGCGGCGAGCCCGGTGATCAGGCCCATGATGGCCACGGCGACCAGCTGTGTCGCCAGCTGCATCACCGGCACGCCACTCATCGCCATTCCGCCTTTCATGCCGATTGCCAGCAGCAGCAGCACGCTGAGCAGCTCGTAGACGGCGGCCGGCAGCCGCAGATCGCTCTTCATCAGCCCGGCGGCGAGACCGAGCAGGAAAAACAGGATGACCGGGTCCAGGCTCATCGAGATCCTCAGGGCAGGTTAAGATTGTCGCGGATTCTGCCGCACCGGGACGTGTTTATGAACAATATCTTCAAGCGCACGACGCTGGTCGTGCGAGAGGCTGCGCGCGCGCGGGACTTCTACGAACAGGTGCTGGGCATGAGCGTGTGGTACGACCGCGAACTCACACTCAGTGGCCAGGGCGTGCCGGGCAAGCCCGGGGATCGCGTGCATCTGATCATCATGCAGGCGGCCGACCCGGTGATCGGCATGGTCGGCCTGCTGGAGTACATTGCCCCTCGGCTCCCCGAGCCGCCGGCCGATCAGCGGCGCTTCGGACTCGGCTCGATCGTGTTCGTCGTGCAGACCGACGATGCCGCAGAACTCCACCGCCGCTTGGTGGACTGGGGCGCCGAGCTGCATGCCCCGCCGCATGACCTGGAACTCACTGGCGCGGATGGCCAGCAGGTGCGCATGACCTCGGTGACCTTCTACGACCCCGACGGCTACTTCATCGAGGCCAATCAGCGTCATTGACCTCGGTGGGCCGGCTCAGCGCAGCGGGGCGTGGTCCAGCGGAATGGCAGTGGTGTACTTGAGCTCTTCCATCGAGAAGCTGGAGCTGACATCCGCGAAATCGACCTGATCGATCATGCGCTTGTAGACCGAGTCGAAGCCGGCAATGTCTGCAACCACGACCCGCAGCAGGTAATCGATCTCGCCGCTCATGCGATAGGCCTCGACGATCTCCGGGATGCCCTGAACCATCCGATTGAAGGCTTCGAACCAGTCGGTCGCATGGCGGCTTGTGCGCACGGCGACGAACACCGATACCGGCACGTTGAGTCGCTCGCGATCCAGCAGCGCCACGCGTTTGCGGATGAAGCCGGCATCCTCGAGTTTCTGGATGCGCCGCCAGCAGGGCGTGGTGGACAGCCCGACCCGATCGGCGATTTCCGTGGCCGGCATCATCGCGTCTTCCTGCAGCAGCGCCAGA